>JAHWKL010000007.1 GCA_019347915.1 Actinomycetota bacterium | reverse complement strand
GGGGGCGGCCGCATCCGGGTCACCGAGATCGACGGCTTTCCCGTCTCGCTCCACGGGGCGCTGCCCACGCTGATCGTGCACGCGGACGACGTCCCCGGGACGATCGCGCGGATCGCGGGCGTGTTCGCCGATCGCGGGATCAACCTGGCGACGATGCACGTGGACCGGACCGGTCGAGGCGAGCAGGCGCTCATGACGATCGAGGTGGACGGCGAGATCCCGGAGACGCTGGTCGACGGCCTGGTCCGTGAGCTGGAGCGGCGCGGGGTGTCGCTGATGGAGGCGCTGCACGTCCACGACGACCGATGGAGCTCCTACGTCTGCACCGGCAGCTGCTGCCCGGCGGAGGGCTCGCCCGTGCCGCCGGTGCCGTCGCTGATCGAGGCCGAGCGGGTGCTCGAGGGGCGACCGGTGCTGGCCTCGCGCGAGGAGCTGGTCCGGTCGCTGGCGCCGCCGGTGCTGCTGGCACGTGCCGAGGCCGAGCAGCGGGTCGCCGAGGAGAGCGACCTGTTCGTCGAGCAGCTGGCCATGGTGGGCCGGGTCGCCGTCCGGGAGGCGGCGCTGCGCGAGGCCGGGGTGGGCGGGGCGGCGCTGGAACGCTTCCTCCGTCCCTTCCTCGCCGGGGTCCTCCTGGAGGACGAGCTGGTCACGTCCAGCCGCTATGTCGACCTGCTGTGGCGGTCCTTCGTCCGGGGTTCCATCGGCCTGCCCGCCGAGGGGATGCAGGCGGTCGGGCGGCAGCTGGCCGGCCGCCTACATCCGGAGCGCGTGCACTTCGGGACCGCAGTGAAGACGGTAGGGCCCGGAGTGGTCCGTGCGGGCGGCCGTACGGTGCAGGCCGCGGCCGTCGTCGTGGCCGTCGCGCTGCCGGTCCTGTTCGGGATGGCCATGCTGTCCGTCGACGCCGGCGCCGTGTGGGCGGCCCGCCGTGACCTCACCACCGCCACCGACGCCGTGGGCCTGCCCGCCCTCGACGACCTGCCCGGTTTCGTGGCCGAGGGCGACGTGGCCGGGGTCACCACCGCCGTGCTCGACGGGCGGGCGCCGGCGGTCGACAACCCGAGCGGCTGGCCCCTGCCGACCGGGCTGGTCCCCGGCGACGGCCCCCACCGGGTGGTGGTCACCGACCGGCTGGTGTCGCCGGCACCGGGCGTGGTGGCGCTGCGGCCGCCGTCGCTGGTGGCCGGCGTGGGGGCGTCCAGGGGGGCCCCGGCCGACGACATGGAGGCGCTCCTGGCCGGCGCCCTGGCCGCCGCCGGGCTGGCGCCGGCGTCTCTGGCCGAGGTGGCCACCGTCGACCTCAAGGCCTCGGAGCCGGCGGTGGTGGCCCTGGCCGCCGGGCGGGGCGTCCCCGTGAGGACCTTCCCCGCCACCGCCCTGGCCGAGGTGGAGGTCCCCTCACCCAGCGCCGCGGTGCGCTCGGCGGTGGGCACCCCCAGCGTGGCCGAGGCCGCCGCCCTGCTGGCCGCCGGTCCCGGCGCCGAGCTGGTGGTGTCCAAGCGCAAGAGCGCCACCGCCACCGTGGCCGTGGCCCGCCGGGCCCGTCCTCGCGGGCGCCTGTCGCTGGTCGGGCTGGGGCCGGGCGGGGCTGCCCACCGCACCCCCGCCGCCGGCGCCGCCGTGGCCGGCGCCGAGGTGGTGATCGGCTACCGCCCCTACCTCGACGCCTGCGCCGACCTGCTCGGCCCCGCCCACGAGGTCCTGCCCAGCCCCATCGGCGACGAGGTGGTGCGGGCCAAGTCGGCGCTGGCCGAGGCCGCCGGCGGGCGGAGGGTGGCGGTGGTGTGCTCGGGCGACGCCGGCGTGTACGGCATGGCTTCGATCGTGCTGGAGCTGGCCGGCGACGAGGCGCCCGGCCTCGACGTCGAGGTGGTCCCGGGCGTGACCGCCGCCCTGGCCGCCGCCGCCGTCCTCGGCGCCCCCCTGGGACACGACCACGCCAGCATCAGCCTGTCCGACCTGCTCACGCCGTGGCCCGCCATCGAGGCCAGGCTGCGGGCGGCGGCCGGGGCCGACCTGGTGGTGAGCCTGTACAACCCCCGCTCGGCCGGCCGGCGCTGGCAGCTCGACGCCGCCCGGAGCATCCTCCTCGGGCACCGGCCGGCGGCCACGCCGGTCGGTGTGGTCACCGACGTGGGCCGTCCCGGACAGCAGGTGCAGGTCACGACCCTGGAAGGCCTCGACCCTGAGCAGGTCGGGATGACCACGTGCGTGGTGGTGGGGGCCTCGACCACCCGCCTGGTCGACGGGCGCATGGTCACGCCCCGGGGGTACACGCCATGACCGTGGTCGTCGCCGCCGACCGCTGCACCGCCTGCGGGCTGTGCCTGGTCACCTGCCCCGAGGGCGCCCTGCTGCCGGCGCCGGGGCGGCCGCTGGTGGTCGACGCCCGCTGCACCGGCTGCCTGGCGTGCGTCGAGGTCTGCCCCCGCGACGCCCTCGACGAGGTGCGGCCGTGACCCCGGCCGTCCACCCCATCGAGGCCGAGAGCTACCGGATCCTCGAACAGCGGGCCGACCTGTCGGCGTTGGGGCCGGTGGCCCGGGCCGTGGTGGCCCGGGTGGTGCACGCCACCGCCGATCTCGATTACGTCCAGTCGATGGTGGTGGACGAGGATGCGGCGCAGGCGGGCGTGGCTGCCCTGCGGACGGGGGTGCCGGTGATCTGCGACGTGGAGATGGTGCGGGCCGGCGTGGCCGCGGCGCCGGCCTGCTGCCACCTGGGCGAGGTGACCGGGGCCACCGCCGCCGGGCGGACCCGCACCGCCGAGGCCATGGCCCGGGCCGCCCGCGCCCATCCCGAGGGTGCGGTGGTCGTGGTCGGGTGCGCCCCGACGGCGCTGGTCGAGGTGGTGCGCCTGGCCGGCGAGGGCTGGTTCCGCCCGGCGCTGGTGGTGGGGCTCCCGGTGGGCTTCGTGGGGGCGGCCGAGGCCAAGGAGGCGCTGCGGGCCAGCGGCCTGCCGGCGGTCAGCAACACTGGCGAGAAGGGCGGCAGCGCCGCGGCCGCCGCCGCGGTGAACGCCCTGGCCCGGCTGGCGGCGACCCCGCCCCCGCCCCCGCCCGCGACCCCGGCCCCGCTTACGGCCCCGCCCCCGACCCCGCCCCCGGCCCCGCCCACTCCCCGTTCTGGCGGCGGAAACGGTGCCGTTTCGGTACCGATCCCACCGCCAGAAGCGAGGGGAGGGCCAGTGGAGGGAGGAGGGTGAACCGTTCCCCCGCCCTGTTCATCGTCGGCCACGGCAGCCGCTCGGCCGCCGGCGTGGCCGAGTTCAGGGCGCTGACCGGCCTGGTCCACGCCCACGCCCCCCACCTGGCGCTGGGCAGTGGGTTCATCGAGTTGGCCGAGCCCCACCTCGACGACGGGCTCGACGCCCTCGTCGCTGGTGGCCCCGGCCACGTGGTGGCCGCGCCCCTGGTGCTGCTCGGCGCCCGCCACCTGAAGGACGACGGCCCCGCCTTCCTGGCCCGGGCCCGCGACCGCCATCCCGGCGTGCGCTTCAGCTACGCCGCCCATCTGGGTCTGCACCCGCTGGTGCTCGAGCTGGCCGAGGAGCGCATCCGCTCGGCGGGGGGCGACCACGGCATTGCCGGCAACGGCGACCGCTCCGGCACCGCCGTGTTGCTGGTGGGGCGGGGCTCCACCGATCCCGACGCCAACTCCGACCTGGCCAAGGCCGCCCGGCTGCTGGCCGAGGGGCGGGGCCTGGACCAGGTCGAGCCCGCCTTCGTGTCGCTGGCCTCGCCGTCGGTTCCCGAGGGGCTGGAGCGCTGCCGGCGGCTCGGCGCCTCCCGGGTCGTGGTGATGCCCTACTTCTTGTTCACCGGGGTCCTCGTCGAACGCATCGCCGCCCAGGCGGCGGCGTGGGCCGGCGAACACCCCGAGGTCGACGTGCGCACCGGGCCCCACCTGGGGGCCGACCCCCACGTGGCCCGGGTCGTGGTCGAGCGCTTCGACCAGGCCGTGGCCGGCACGTCGGTGACGCCCTGTGACCGCTGCGTCTACCGCGTGGCCCTCCCTGGCCACGAGTCCGAGGTGGGGCGTCCGCTCGTTCCCGGCCCTCATCACCATGCCCACCAGAGCCATGCCCACCACAACCACCCGTTCCCTGCCTAGGAGGCATCCCCATGGAACACACCCCCGCCATCGCACCCCGGACCGTCCCCCTGTGGGGCTGGTTGGTCGCCGCCCTGGCCCTGGCGCTGATCTACCTGCTGGCCGCCGACAACGGCTTGGTCCTCGGCCGCTCCGCCGGCGTGGTCCACGAGCTGTTCCACGACGCCCGCCACTTCGCCGGCGTGCCGTGCCACTGACCCCCGCCGGCGAGGTGGCGCCGTGAGCCTGGGCCGCTGCCTGCGGCTGGGGGCGGCAGCCGGGGCGGGGGGCGGCGTGGCCCTGGCGCTGACCCTGGCCGTGCTCGGGGGGGCGGCCATCTCCGAGGCCGTCGAGCTGGAGGAGGCCGCCGGCGGCGGCGGCGGACCGTTCAGCCGGGGCGTGCAGCAGGTGGCCGGCGTGGTGGGCGCCGTGGCCCTGGGCGTGGCCGTCGGCGTCGTGTTCGCCGTGGTCTTCGCCGCCGCTCGGCACCGGTTGCCCGGGCGTGACGACTGGCGCCGCTCGCTGTGGCTGGCGGCCGCCGCCTTCGTGGCCGGGCACCTGGTGCCGGCGCTGAAGTACCCGCCCAACCCGCCGGGGGTGGGCGACCCGGCGACGGTGGGCCGGCGCACGGCGCTGTACGTGCTGTTGATCGCCTTCTCGGTGGTGGCCACCGTCGGTGCGGCCCGCCTCAACAACTGGCTGGCGGCGAGAGGGACGGCGCCGGCACCGCGGCACCTCCTCGCCGTGGGGGCGTGGGTGGTGCTGGTCGCCGTGGCCCTGGCCGGCTTCCCGCCGCCACCTGACGCGGTGGAGGCGCCGGCCACCCTGGTGTGGAACTTCCGCCTCACGGTCGTGGGGGGCTGGCTGGCGCTGTGGGCGGTGACCGGCGCCGTGTTCGGCTGGCTGTCGCTGTCGCCGGCGGACCGCACGGGACGCGGGGACGCCGGCGCCGCCGAGGGGGCCGGCGACACCTCGTCCCGCTCCGACTAGTGCTGTGTCCGGTGACGTTATTCCTGGCCGGCGTGGAAGGGCGCAAACGTTACTGGTCACTGCACTAGCACGCGACTGGCGCCGGCGCCGCCTGTCAGGCTCAGGCGGTGGCCGCCAGCGCCCGGGCCAGCCGCTCGAGGCCGGCGGGGCCGGGCACGGCGATCCGGGCCGACCCGGGGAGCCCGAACGAGGTGGCGTCGCGCACGAGCACACCGCAGGGGGCCAGGCGCTCCCGGAGCCCCTCGGCCCCGTCGACGAGGAGCCAGGGGGCATCGGAGGGGCGGGGCCGCAGGCCGGCGCCGGCGAGCAGGGCGGCCAGCTCCTCCCGCAGCCGGGCGATGCCCCGGGCCCAGCCGGCCAGGTCGGCCTGCTCGAGCAGGCGGGGCAGCAGGGCCAGGGCCAGGCCGTTGACGGCCCACGCCGGCTGGCGCCGGCGGAGCCGATCGATCAGGTCCTCGCCGGCCAGCACGTAGCCGAGCCGCAGGCCCGGGCAGGCGAACACCTTGGTGAGCGAGCCCACGACCACGGCGTCCTCGTCGCCCCGGGTCCAGCGGCCGGTGGCGAGGGGGTAGAACGCCTCGTCCCACACCGCCGCCCGCTCGTCGCCGGCGGCGAGCATCCCGGTGGGGTTGTGGGGGTTCGACCGCCAGCGGGGGGCGTCGGGGGCGACCGTCGCCAGGTGCCGGCGGTACAGCGAGAACTCGGGCTCGTCGACCCACCCCCCGTCCTGGTCGCCGGCCACTAGGGCGATGGCCTCGGCCCCGCCGTTGGTGAGCAGCACCCGGCCCGGCCCCACGCCCACCACCTCGGCCAGGGCGGTGGTGGCCCCGGCGGGGTCGGGATAGTGCCGCAGGCTTTCGAGGGCATCGACAGCCACAGCGGCCACGTCGGGAGCCAGGGGGTTGAGGCTCAGGGACAGGTCGAGCACGGCCGACGGGCCCACCCCGAGGGCGGCGGCCAGGCGGGGCCCGTCACCGCCATGGGGCGAGGGCGGCGGGATCACCGCCATCGATCCGCCACCACCGCGCCGCCGGCCAGGGCGGCGGCCAAGAGGGCGCCCACGTCGGCCGACAGCCGGACGGCGCGGCCGATGTCGGCGGGGGCGGCGCCCGGCCCGGTGCCGACCGGCGCCCGCCGCTCCGCCCGTCCGCCGTAGCAGTTGGTGCCGCCGAGGCGGACGCCGAGGGCGGCGGCGAAGGCGGCCTCGGCCACACCGGCGTTGGGCGAGGGGTGAGCCGGCGCCTGGCGGCGGACCGCCCTCCACACCGCGCCGGCGGCGCTCGGGCGGGCGGCGGCCACCAGGAGGGCGGTGATCCGGGCGGGGGCCCACCCGGCCAGGTCGTCGAGGCGGGCACTGGCCCAGCCGTAGCGGCGGTAGCGGTCGCAGCGGTGACCGACCATGGCGTCGAGGGTGTTGACCGCCCGGTAGCCCAGGGCGCCGGGAGCGCCGGCCACCGCCCCCCACAGCACGGGGGCCACCACGGCGTCGACGGTGTTGTCGGCCAGCGACTCGACCACGGCCCGGGCCACCTCGCCGGCGTCCAGCCGGTGGGGCTCGCGCCCGACCAGCCCGGGCAGCAGGCGGCGGGCGCCCTCCAGGTCACCGGCGTCGAGGGCGGTGGCCACGGTGGTGGCGGCCTCGCCGAGGGCCCGTCCGGCCACGGCCACGTAGGTGGCGACCGCGGTGGAGCCGATCACCCGGCCGGCGCCCAGGCCCAGGCCCAGGCCCACCGCGGCGTGCACGGTGCCGCGTGCTCGCCGATCGTCGTAGAGCCGGGCCTCGACCGCTCGCATGGCCGCCCCGAAGGCCGAGACCGGGTGGGGCCGCAGCGGCGGCTCGCCCAGGGCCCGGTCGGCGACCACACCGCCGGCGGCGGCGAGGGACCGCAGCGCCAGCGGGGCCACGGTCACCACCGGGGCCACGGTCACCAGCGGGCGGCGGCCACGACCAGGCCTGCCGTCTCCGCCACCATCCCGGCGGCTCCGAGCACGTCGCCGGTGAACCCACCCAGCCGGCGCCGGCCCAGCGCCAGCACGCCGACCGCCGCCGCCAACGAAGCCACCAGCGCGGCCACGCCGGCGAGCCCGTGGCCGCCCACCACCAGCACCAAGGCGAGAGCGCACCCGCCGGCGGCCAGGCCCGCCGGTCTCCCGCCGAGGAACGGCGTGGCCAGGCCCGAGGAGCGGGCGTAGCCGAGGGTGCGGGCGCCTACCGCCATGGCCGTGCGGGAGGCGCACCACAGGCCGGCGAGCAGCAGCGGCGCCGGGGCCAGGGCGGACAGGGCGACCAGGCGGGCCAGCAGCACCGAGACCACGGCGCCGAGGGCGAAGGCGCCGGTGTCGACGTCGGCCATCACCGCCAGCCGGCGCTGGCGGTCGAGGTGGGGGGCGAGCAGCCCGTCGGCGCCGTCGGCCAGCCCGTCCAGGTGCAGCATCCCGGTGAGGGCCAGGTCCACGATCACCACCACGGCGGCGGCGACCAGCGGGGGCCACACCAGCGCCGCCGCCCACCACGCCATCCCCACCACCAGGCCCAGCGCCGCTCCCACCGCCGGGAACCACGACAGGGCGGCAGGGCTGGGTGTGGTCGACCCTCCCAGAGGGGTCAGGAAGCTCAGGGCGGCGCGCATCACGCCTCGGGCAGGGGCTCCAGGGGGAGCGTCCGCCCGGCCACGACGAGGAGGACCTCGTCGGCCACGGCCGCCACCGCCTGGTTGAGCTCGCCCAGCACGTCGCGGAAACGCCGGCCCACCTCCGTGGCCGGGTGCACCCCCAGGCCGACCTCGTCCGAGACCACCACGGCGTCACCGGCCCGCTCGACGAGGGCGGCGCACAGGGCGTCGGTGTCGACGACCAGGTCGGGTGCCGCCGCCACCCAGGTGCCGAGGGCGTCGACGAGCACGGTGCCGGGCGCCGCCCGCAGCACGGCGGGGAGGTCGGCTCCCGCCTCCCGGGTCGCCCACGCCGGCGGACGGCGGGCCCGGTGGGTGGCGATGCGGGAGGCCAGGTCGGCGTCGCCGGGGTCGGCGACGGCGGTGGCCACGTAGGTGACGGGGAGCCCCCGGCGGCCGGCCAGCCGCTCGGCCACCGCCGACTTGCCCGAGCGGCTGCCACCCAGCACCAGGGTGATCACGCCCCGGACCGGGTGGCGTCGCGTGCCCCTTCCAGCACGGCGGCGTGCACCGCCCGGGCCAAGCGCGAACCCCACTGCGAGCGGGGCCCGCCGAACAGGGCGGGACGACCCGCATCGGGGCAGGCGATGCAGGCGGCGTCGCTGGCCGTGCCCGTGGCCGGGACCCCGAGCTCCCACAGGGCCTGGGCCTTGGCCTCGGTGGCGGTGCCCACGGCGTTGACCAGGGCCGCCTCCGACAGGCACTCGGGGACGAAGACGACCAGGTTGATGGTGCCCACCACGGGGACGCTGCCCGCCACCTCGGGGGCCGCCGCCCACGTGGGGTGCCCCAGGCCCACGGTGGCGGCCACGCTCACGCCCCCGTCGGCCTCGCAGCGCACCATGCGCACGTCGGCGGCGGTGAGCATGCCCACGCCCCGGCCGGGCAGGCCGCACGACACGCCCAGCTTGCGCAGGTGGTGATCAGGGTCTCGCCGGCTGTAGGAGGACGGCACCTGGGCGTTGATCACCCAGCGGCGCAGTCCCAGCCCACCGCCGTGGGGCGCCGAGGCGATGGTGCGCAGCGGTTCGCCGGCGCGCCACACCAGCACCGGCCACTGTCGCCCCGTCTCCTTGTGGGAGCGGACCTGCGGATGCAAGACGTCCACGCGTCACCCCATGCTCGGGCAGGCAGGTCTCCGGACTCCCGGATCACCGCTCGCCCCGGCCTTCCCACCCCGAAGGGTCGTGGCCGTGCTGGGGTTCGCTCCCCGGTCACCGTTGCGGGACAGCCCCGGACTCGCACCGGGTTCCCTGCGCTACGCCGGCGATGGTATCCCAGGCGCGTGGTGGTCGCCGTGCCCGGTGGGCGGCGCGTCCGCCGTCCCCACCGTTCGTCCCGGTTGGGAGGACACCACGGCGGGGGGGTGGGAAGCTGGCGGGTGATGGGTCTTCCCTGGCGCGCCGACCGATGAGCTCCGGGGCACGGAGGGCGGCCCGGTTCACCGGCGCCGTCGCTGTGGTCGCCGTCGCTCTGGCAGCAGTGAGCGGGCTGGGACCAGCCACAGGGGCCGCCGGGGTCGACGGCGCCGGCGCTCGGGTGCTGGTCACCACCATCGACGACGCCATCACCCCGGTCATCGCCGATCACCTCACCGACGGTGTCGAGCGAGCCGAGGACGGGGGCTACCAGGCGTACGTCGTCCGGCTCGACACCCCGGGCGGCCTCGACGTCTCCATGCGCGACATCATCCGTGACTTCTTGGCGGCCCGGGTGCCGGTGGTGGTCCACGTCAGCCCCTCCGGAGCGCGGGCGGCCTCGGCCGGCGCCCTGATCACCTTCTCCGCCCATGTCGCCGCCATGGCGCCGGGCACCGCCATCGGAGCCGCCACTCCCGTCGACCTCGAAGGGGGCGACCTCGGTGAGAAGGCCGTCAACGACGCCGCCGCCCTGGCCGAGTCGGTGGCCCGGCTCAGGGACCGCAACGTGGACTTCGCCGTCGACACCGTCCGTCGGGCCCGGTCGGCGCCGGCCGACGAGGCCGTCGAGCTGGGCGCGGTGGACCTGTTGGCGGCCTCACTCCCCGAGCTGTTGCGTGACATCGACGGCCTCGAGGTCACCCTCGCCGGCGGCGAGGTGGTGACCTTGGCCACCGATGGGGCGGCGGTGGTGGAGTACGACGTCGGAGGCTTCCGCCGGGTCCTGCAGTGGCTGGCCGACCCCAACCTGGCCTTCCTGTTCCTGTCGGTCGGGAGCCTGGGACTGATCTACGAGCTGGCCAACCCCGGTGTGGGCGCCGGGGGGATTGTGGGCGCGGGGCTCATCATCCTCGCCCTGTTCTCCCTGTCGGTCCTGCCTGTCGACGCCGTCGGGCTGATCTTCCTGTTGTTGGCGGTGACGTTGTTCGTGGCCGAGCTCTTCGCCCCGGGTGTCGGCGTGTTCGCCGCGCTGGGTGCTGCCGCGCTCGTCCTCAGCGGGCTGTTCCTCTTCCGCGACACCGCCGGTCTGGGCGTGAGCCTGGCGGTGGTGCTGCCCACGGCACTGCTGGTGGGGGGCGCCACGGTGGCCGCCGGAAGGCTGGCGCTTCGGGCCCGCCGGGCGCCCTCGACGACCACCGGCGCCGGCACGCTCGTGGGGAAGCTGGTGACGGTAGAGCGGGCGTCGGGCTCCACCGGACAAGCGCACGTGGACGGGGCATGGTGGAACCTGCGCACCGGCGGCGAGCCGCTGCACCCCGGCGACGAGGTGAGGGTGCGATCGATGGACGGTCTCGATCTGGTGGTGGAGCACACCACCTCGCACTCGGCAGATCCGACCGACGAACAAGGAGGTCCTACCGATGGATGAAGCACTCCTCTACGGGATCGGCGCAGCCGTGGTGGTGGCGCTGGCGCTGGTGGTCTCGGCGGTGAAGATCGTGGACGAGTACGAACGCGGGGTGATCTTCCGCCTGGGCCGGGTCATGAAGGCCAAGGGGCCGGGCCTGTTCTTCATCATCCCGATCATCGATCGGATGGTGAAGGTGAACCTCCAGACCGTCACCGCCGACATCCCGCCCCAGGACGTCATCACCAAGGACAACGTCACCGTCCGAGTCAACGCCGTGACCTACTTCAACGTGGTCGACCCGGTGCGAGCGGTGGTGGCCATCCAGAACTACCGCTTCGCCACCTCCCAGGTCGCCCAGACCACGCTGCGCAGCATCCTCGGCCAGGTCGACCTCGACGAGCTGCTGGTGAACCGGGACGAGATCAACGCCCAGCTCCAGCGCATCATCGACGACCTCACCAATCCCTGGGGCGTCAAGGTGACCCTGGTCGAGGTCAAGGACGTGGAGCTGCCCGAGACCATGCGACGGGCCATGGCCCGCCAGGCCGAGGCCGAGCGCGACCGGCGGGCCAAGGTGATCCACGCCATGGGCGAGATGGAGGCGGCCGAGAACCTGGGCGAGGCGGCTGCCGTGCTCGAGCGGCACCCGGCCGCCATGCAGCTGCGCATGCTCTCGACCATGGTGGAGGTGGCTTCGGACAAGAACTCGACGCTGGTGTTCCCCGTGCCCATCGAGCTGCTCCGGTTCTTCGAGGGCATGAGCGGTGGGGGCGGCCCGAGCGGCGACGGTGCCGTCGGCCACCGGGGGTCGCCGCCCGGCGACGGTACGGCGGGGGGTTGAGCACCACTGATCGAAAATCCACGGCGGGGCCCCGTCCGGTCTGAGAAGCTCGCTCTCGTTGGTCCGGCCGCTCGTGAGAAGGGCTTGCCGGCGATGAGTTCCGGGTCGTCACCTCGTCTCTAGCCGGGACGACACGACAACCGACATCGAAGAGCCGAGGAGTCAGATGACGACCGCTTCCTCCCTCGCCATCGAGGCCACGGGGTTGGTGAAGGCGTTCGGCGAGACGCGCGCCGTCGACGGCGTCGACCTGACGGTGCGCACAGGGTCGGTCTACGGCGTCCTCGGGCCCAATGGCGCCGGCAAGACCACGGTGATCCGCATGCTGGCGACGTTGATCTCACCGGACGCGGGCACGGCTCGGGTCCTGGGCCACGACATCGTGGACGACGCCCACGCCGTCCGGCGGGCGGTCACCCTCACCGGCCAGCTGGCCTCGGTCGACCAGGACCTCACCGGCCGGGAGAACCTCATCCTGCTGGGACGGCTCCTCGGCCTCGGTCGCCGGGCGGCCAAGGACCGGGCCGACGAGCTGCTCGCCGCCTTCGGGCTCTCCGAGGCCGCCGGCCGCCTCGTCAAGCACTACTCGGGCGGGATGCGGCGCCGGCTCGACGTCGCCGCCAGCATCGTGGTGACCCCGGAGCTGATGTTCCTCGACGAGCCGACCACGGGGTTGGACCCGCGGTCTCGCAACCAGGTCTGGAGCATCGTCCGGGCGCTGGTGGCCGAGGGGACCACGATCCTGCTCTGCACCCAGTACCTGGAGGAGGCCGACCAGCTCGCCGACGGGATCGCCGTCATCGACAACGGCAGGGTGATCGCCGAGGGGACGCCGGCGCAACTGAAGGCCTCGGTGGGCTCGGCCGCCCTGCACGTCCGCCTGCTCGACCCCGAGCAGCGGCCCGAGGCCGAGCGGGTGCTGCGCCTGACGCTCGGCCCTGTCACCCTGGAGCCCGACCCCGCCGCCCTGTCGGCCACGTGCCCCCATGCCGACCGTGGCGCCGAGGCGGTGGCCCAGCTGGCTCGCTCCGGCGTACGGATCGCCGGGTTCTCGCTCGGTCAGCCGAGCCTCGACGAGGTGTTCCTGGCCCTGACCGGCCACCCGGCGGAGGCGCCGCCTCCCGAGCAAGGCTCGTCCATCGAGGAGAAACAAGCGGTATGAGCACCGACGCCACCACCCAGGCCGCCAGCACCACCGGCTCCGACGAAGCAGCCGTGCGCAGGGCCATCTCCTCGACGCCCCGCCCGCCCCAGGCCGGCGCCCTGTCGGCGGCACTCACCTTCGGCTGGCGGGGGATGCTCAAGGTCAAGCACGTGCCCGAACAGCTCGTCGACGTCACCATCACGCCGGTGATGTTGATCGTGCTGTTCACCTACCTCTTCGGTGGGGCCATCGCCGGGTCCACCGCCGAGTACCTCGACTACATCCTCCCGGGGATCCTGGTGATGTCGGTGCTGCTCACCACCGTCTACTCGGGGATCGCCCTCAACACCGACCTGACCACCGGCGTCGTCGACCGCTTCCGCTCGTTGCCCGTCTGGCGCCCGGCGCCTCTCGTCGGCTCACTGCTGGGCGACAGCGTGCGCTACCTGATCGCCGGGACGGTGATCATCGTCCTCGGCGTCATCATGGGCTACCGGCCGGCCGCCGGCGCCGGCGGCATGCTCCTAGCGCTGGCCCTGGTGGTGGTGTTCGCCTTCGCCCTCTCGTGGGTCTTCACCACCATCGGGCTGGTGATGCGCTCGCCCAACGCGGTGATGATGACGGGGTTCGTGGCCATCTTCCCGCTCACCTTCCTCTCCAACGTCTTCGTCGATCCCACCACGCTGCCCGGGCCGCTCGAGGCCTTCGTCAACGTCAACCCCATCTCCACCCTGGCCACGGCGTCACGAGGCCTGATGGAGGGGCACGCCGTGGCCGGTGACATCGCCGTCGTGCTGGCGGTGGCGGCGGGACTGACGGTCGTGTTCGCCCCGCTGACCACGCGCCTCTACGGCAAGGGGTGAGGGCGCCGTCGCAGACTCAACGCAAGGGGATGGATGGTGCCATCACCGGAGCGCCAGATGCCGCCTCCACCGTGCGGGTAATGATCCAGCCATGACAAACGACGCCACCGCTGGCGCGGGACCGACCTCTCGCGCTTGCGTGAAGATGACGCCACGGTGAGCGTTCTGCTGGCGCGACTGCGTCGTGCCTGGTCGCGCCTGGTTTCTGGCTACTGGTTCATCCCGGGCGGGATCGTGGTGGCGGCATCTGCGGTCGCGCTCGGGCTCATGGAGCTCGACGCCCGGCTGATCGCCGACGGCCGTTCCATCGGGTTCACCGGCGGCGCGGAGAGCGCCAGGGCGCTCTTGTCGTCGATATCGTCGTCGATGCTGACCCTCACTGCCCTGGTGTTCTCGGTCACCATCGTCGTCTTGCAGTTGGCGAGCGGTCAGTTCTCGCCGCGCGTCCTGCGCACCTTCCTCCGAGACCGGCGTAGCCAGACGACCCTCGGCGTGTTCCTCGCCACCTTCTTGTACGCCCTCATCGTCCTACGGGGGGTACGGGGTGACGGCGGGACCGTCGACCGTTTCGTCCCGGGCATCTCGGTGGGTGTGTCGTTCGTGCTGGTCGTCATCTCCGTCGCGTTCTTCGTGCAGTACATCCACAACATCACGACGTCGATCCGGGTGATCGAGATCATCGACCGCATCAGCAAGGAGACCGCAGCAGCCATCGAGCGCATCCATCCGGCCGACCCGCAGTCCGCCGACGCCGGCATGCCGTCGCTTGCTGCTCCCTCGGCCACGGTCTGCGCGTCGACTCGGGGCGTCGTCACGTCCGTCAACGTCGAGCGCCTCTGTCGCATCGCGAAGCGGGCAGACGTGTGCCTCGTCGTGGTGCCGGGTGTCGGTGACTTCGTGGCGACCGGCATGCCCCTGGTCGAGGTCCATGGCGACGGCGACGGTGTTGACGACGGCGCCGTCCGGAGGGCCATCTCGCTCGCCAAGGAGCGCCAGCTCGACGAAGACCCCGCGTTCGGTTTCCGCCAGCTGGTCGACATCGCCGAGCGAACGCTGTCACCCGGGGTCAACGATCCCACCACCGCGGTGCAGTGCCTCGACCACCTCCACGACCTGCTCCGGCGACTGGCGCACCGCCCTCTGCCGCCGCGTGTCACGCGGATCGCGCAGGGAGGGGTCGGCGTCGTGTTGCCCCGGCCGACCTGGGACGACTACGTCGCCCTGGCGGTGGACGAGATACGCCACTGGGGTGCCGGGTCCCTCCAGGTCCACCGCCGGATCGGCGCCCTGCTCGATGACCTGGCCGCGGAGGTCGCCCCCGAGCGCGCCGCGGTGGTCATCGGCCGGCGCCGCCTGCTCGAGGCCCGCCGGGGCGACCTGCCGGCTGCCGAACGGCCCAACGTCGTCGACACTCGCCCGCCGGCGTAACCGTCCATTCGCCGACAGGTCGAGCGTGCCGCCTCGTCGAGAACGAAGGAGTCGCTGGCGTCGTCGGTGGTGATCCGCTGGAGGAGCGCGTCGGCGTCGGCCCCAAGGCCGCGCTCCGCCGGCTCCTCCACTATGGCTCCAGATCACCTATAGACCAGATCGTGTTGTCGCTGGTACGTTCTCGCCGTCCCGAGCGGCCGGCTTCGGGTGAGCTGTCAAGGGGGTCTGCCATGGCGGAGATGATGGGTGTGCCGGGAGGCGTGGCCGAGATGCTGCCTTCCCCCCGGCGTCGCCTGGCGCTGACGGCGTTGAGCGCGGTGCTGTTGATCACGTCGCTCCTTGCGTTCGAGGCGCCACCGGCGGCGGCGTTCGGGTCGTCGGAGCCGCCGCCGTTACCGTCGGTCAGCGCCGGCGGCTACATGACCTGCGCCGTGCAAGCCGACGGGACGGCCGCGTGCTGGGGCGAGAACGAGGTCCCCTCCAACGACGTGGCCAACGTGAGTCCGGGAGGGGCGGCCACGCCGCCCGCCGGGGTGCGGTTCCTCGAGGTGAACGCCGGCTACGCCACCGCCTGCGGGATCACCACCGAGCAGACGGTGGTCTGCTGGGGCAACGATCGCTTCGGCAAGGTCAGCCAGGTGCCCCCGGGGACCTACACCCACGTGGTGCCCGGGCTCAACTACGTCTGCGCCCTCCGCACCGACGGCACGATCGCCTGCTGGGGCGGCGACGACCCGGCCGCCCCCGGGGCGGACCCCGAACAGCGCGTCCTGCGAGACGTGCCCAGCGGTGAGTTCACCCAGCTGACCGTCGGCATCCGCCACGCCTGTGCTCTGAGCTCCGGTGGCACCGTGACGTGTTGGGGCCACAACGCCTTCGGCCAGACGGACGTCCCCGCGGGGACCTACTCCCACGTGAACGCCGGCAACTTCACCACCTGCGCCATCCGCACCGACGGCACCGCAGTGTGCTGGGGCCGCAACCAGGGTGGCCAGTTGACGGTCCCGGAGGGCACGTTCACCCAGCTGAGCGTGGGCTTCGCCCACGTCTGCGGACTGCGCCCGGACGGCACCATCACGTGCTGGGGTCGCAGCTCCGAGGGCCAGACCGATGCGCCCGCAGGGACGTTCACCCACGTCAGCGCCGGAACGTTCCACAGCTGTGCGATGCCCACCAGCGGACCGCCGGCAGTGTGCTGGGGCAACAACCAGGCCGGCAGGGTGCAGCCGAGCATGACCGCCGCCGAAGCGCCCGAGGGCACGGTCGGCGACCCCTACGCCTTCCAGCTCACCATGGCCACCCACGTGGCCCCCTCCCCGACGTTCTCCGTGATCGCCGGTGACCTGCCGCCGGGAGTGACGTTGAGCCCGGAGGGTCTGCTGTCGGGCACCCCGACCGCGGCGGGGACCTACCAGGTCACCGTGGCCGCCAGCAACGGGCTGTCCCCGGCTGACTGCGTGGTCGGTGCCACGGGGTCGCTGCCGTGCGCGCCGGGTGACCCCACCTCGGTGGCCACCGCCACCCGGGTCTTCACCATCGAGATCCAGGCGGCGCCCGGCGTCATCGAGGGCAGCGTGACCCGCATCGGTACCGGTGCGCCGGTCGCCGGCGCCACCGTGATCGTCACCGACGCCGGCGGGTCCGAGGTGGCCCGGGTGACGACGGACAGCAGCGGCAACTACCGCATCGAGCGCCTTGCCGACGGCGAGTACACGGTCGCGGTGGAGGCCCCTCATTTCCGGTCGCAGACCGCGACCGCCACGGTCGAGCGGGGTGAGATCACCAGCATCGACTTCGTCCTCAAGCCGGGCGGCGGCCCGCCGTCGGGCCGGGGTGGCCCGCCGTGGGGCCGGGGTGGCCCGCCGTGGGACCGTCCCGGGACGCCGTCGCGACCCTGAGATGCGGCAGGGTCGGCGCCGGCGTGAGCGCCGACCCTGCGAGCGGAGGCGGCCGTGCTGAGCAGGGTTTGGTCGCTGCGCCACCGCGAGGAGCAGCAGGCCTACTGCGAGCGCTTCCTGACCCCGGTCATCGCCGACGTCGAGCTGTCTCGCCTGAGCCGGGTGCACTTCGCGCAGATCCTGGCCCAGGCCCCCACCGCCTCGGTGGCGGCGCATCTGCGCCGGTGGGCGCACACGCCCACGGGCACAGAGCTGGCTCCCATGGTCGAACGCCGGCTCGCCGAGGTGGGCCCCGACGGTCTGTTGTTCCCCTCGTTCCGGGGACGCTGGCCCCGGGGCTCCAACTACCGGCGCAACCCCTTCAATCCCGCCGCCACCGCGGCGGGATGGCTCCGGAGCCCGGAGGGTCGCTGGGCGTGGAGCTTCCACCTGCCGTTCGGTCCGGCTGTTGGCTGACCGAAGCCCGCGACACCTAATACCCCTGCGATCAGGGTGTCGTCGTGTGGTGGAGTTCGGCCTCGTGTAACAGCGGCGTGCAGCGGGTTGGAGGTCCTTGGCGGAGTCCCGGTGACCGAGGTGACAGGACAGTTCGAGGCGTTGCCCAAGACGACGCATTGCTGGCTGACCCCGGGCCGGTACATCAAGTTCCTCGTGGGCAGTGCAGCGTCCCGATCAGCCTTCTCAGGATCGACGCTTCGCGCGGCCAGTACGTCCAGCTCGCCAGCTGCGCCTCGACACCTCGTTCGCCGGGCGTCAGTTGGAGGACAGCTCGGTTCATGTAGTTGTAACGAACAGGACACGGCGGGGACCCAAGGCCTCGTTACGTTCCGGCCCGTCATTCGATGGACACCGGAGACCTGAGAGGGAGACATGAAGACCACACGACCGCGCCGCGGGTTGATGGCGCTGTTCCTGCTCCTCGCCATGTTCGCCGCTGCGTGCGGCGACAACAACGACAACAGCACAGCGACCGGGGGCGGCGAGGAGCCGGCGGGAGGAGAGGCGGCCGACGCGCCGGACGGCGACACGATCAAGGTCGGCATCCTGCACTCGTTGAGCGGGACCATGTCGATCAGCGAGGTGGCGGTCCACGACGCCGAGCTGCTCGCCATCGAAGAGATCAACGAGGCGGGTGGTGTGTTGGGCAAGCAGCTCGAGCCGGTCATCGAGGACGGTGCGTCTGACTGGCCCACCTTCGCCGAGAAGGCCGAGAAGCTGCTCACTGTCGACGACGTCGCCGTGGTGTTCGGCGGCTGGACCTCAGCGTCGCGCAAGGCGATGCTGCCGGTGTTCGAGGGTCTGGACGGGCTGCTCTTCTACCCAGTTCAGTACGAGGGGCTCGAGGCCTCACCGAACATCTTCTACACCGGCGCTACGACGAACCAGCAGATCATCCCCGCCCTCGACTACATGGTTGAGCAGGGGATGACCGATGTGTACCTCGTCGGCTCCGACTACGTCTTCCCGCGCACGGCCAACAAGATCATCAAGGCATACGCGGAGGAACACGGGCTCAATGTCCTCGGTGAGGATTACCTGCCACTCGGCGAGACGGCCACGGCCACGGTCGTGTCCAAGGTGATGGACGCCCAGCCCGACGTGGTGTTCAACACGCTGAACGGCGACACGAACGTCGCGTTCTTCAAGGAGCTGGCGGCCAAGGGCAACACACCCGACCAGATCCAGACCATCTCCGTGTCGGTCGCCGAGGAGGAGGTCGGCGGGATCGGCGTCGACAACATCGAAGGCCACCTCGTCGCCTGGGACTACTTCCAGACCACCGACACGCCGGAGAACGAGGAGTTCGTGGCGGCGTTCAAGGCCAAGTACGGCGAGGATCGCGTCACCGCCGATCCGATCGAGGCGGCCTACGTGGGCGTCCACCTTTGGGCCATGGCGGTCGAGGAGGCCGGCACCACCGACGTCGACGCCGTTCGCGAGGCGGCCAAGGGCCTCGCCTTTGACGCCCCGGAGGGCCCGGTGACGGTAAGCGACTGGAACCAGCACATCTCGAAGACCGCCCGCATCGGCGTCGTCAACGCCGAGGGCCTCATCGACGAGGTGTGGAACTCCGGTGAGCCGATCGAGCCGGATCCCTGCCTCGAGAAGTACGACTGGGCCGTCGGCCTCGCCCAGGGTGAGTGCGATGCGGCGAAGGAAGCCGCCTGACCGGTCCCGACCGGCCGGTCCAGCTGACCGGTTCGCAAAGCGCGGCGGTGCCGGCGGGGATCCCCCGCCGGCACCGCCGGCACCGCCAGCGACGACCTTGATCCCGGAGCAGCCCGTGGAAGCCTTGCTGGAACAGATATTCAACGGCGTCAGCCTGGGCTCCATCCTGCTGATCGTCGCCCTCGGCCTCAGCTTCAGTTTCGGCCAGATGGGCGTGATCAACATGGCCCACGGCGAGTTGATCATGATCGGCGCCTACACCCCTTACTTCCTGCAGTCAGAGAGCGGCTGGTTCGACGGCGGTGCGGCCGGCACAGCGTTCGTCGTGGCCCTGCCGCTCGGCTTCTTGGCCGCGGGCCTGGTGGGCGTGGCCATGGAGCGCACGCTCCTGCGACGGATGGTGGGCCGGCCGCTCGACACCCTGCTCGTCACCTTCGGAGTGAGCCTCATCCTCCAGCAAGCGGCTCGCGACACCTTCGGGGCGCCGAACGTCGACGTCGTGTCACCGACATGGCTCACCGGCCGTTGGGAGCTTCTCGGCGTCGTCATGCCACACCGACGGCTGTTCATCATCGCCCTCGTCATGCTCGCCGTAGCAGCCTTGAGCGCCTTCCTGGCGACCCGACCGGAAGGCCGGCGCATGCGAGCGGTGATGCAGAACCGCGACCTCGCCGAGGTCTCGGGCCTGTCCACCCGGCGGGTGGACAGGACCACGTTCTTCCTCGGCTCCGCCCTTGCGGGCCTGGCCGGCGTGGCGGTGAGCCTGGTCGGCTCCGTGGGCAGCCAGGTGGGCACCGGCTACATCGTCGACGCGTTCCTGGTGGTGATCGTGGGCGGGCTCGGCAAGCTCCGCGGCGCCATCGTCGGCGCTCTGGCGCTCGGGCTGCTCAACGCGTTCAGCGAGTTCTGGACCTCAGCGAGCATCGGCAAGGCGGTGGTCTTCGTGGCCGTCATCGCCTTCCTCCAGTTCCGCCCGAACGGCCTGGTGTCGTTCCGCACCCGGGGGCTGGTGGCATGACGGCGCCCACCACCTCGTCTGGCGACATCGACGCCGGCATCCCACCTGAGTCGCCTGCGGCGCGCGACGCCCGCTGGGGGCGGCCCCGGACCCCAATGTCGCTCCTCGGTCCGCGGGGTGCGAGCCCCTGGGTCGGGCGCCTGGTGTTCGTGGCCGCCGTCGTCCTGCTCTTCGCCGGACCCGAGCTGATCGCGGACCCCACCCGCCTGCGCCAGTGGGCGGAGTACCTCTGCTACGCAATGATCGCCGTCGGTGTCGACCTCGCCTGGGGCTACGGCGGCATGCTCGTCCTCGGCCAGGGCGTGTTCTTCGGGCTCGGCGCCTACGCCATGGGCATGCACCTGTCGCTCGAGCAGACGGGTCCGGGTCAGCTACCGCAGTTCATGTCGCTGTACAGCGACTACAGCGAGCTGCCGCTGCTCTGGAGGCCGTTCGAGCACCTGTGGTTCGCGGCGGCCGCCGCAGTAGTCGTCCCGGTGCTGGTCGCCGCCGCCCTCGGCTGGCTGGTCTTCCGCCGCCGCATCCGTGGCCCGTACTTCGCCATCCTCACGCAAGCGACGGCGCTGGTCTTCTGGCTGCTGCTGGTGGGCCAGCTCCAGCTCACGGCGGGCACCAACGGCCTCACGAACTTCTCGGAGATCTTCGGCCGGAGCAAGTACGAACCGGGCACCAACGAGTTCCTGTACTACCTGGCCGCCGGCGGGCTGCTGGTCGTCGTGGTGCTGGCGTCGCAGCTGGTGCGCAGCCGCTACGGCCGGCTACTGATCGCGACGCGCGACGGCGAGGACCGGGTGCGATTCCTCGGCTACGACCCCGCTGTCACCAAGACGGTGGCCTTCGCAGTGGCCGCAGGCATGGCCGGCCTGGCCGGTGCGCTCGTCGCACCGATCATCGGCATCGTGGCGCCCAACCAGTTCGCCGTGCTGCCGTCGATCATCATGATCGTCTGGGTCGCCGTGGGGGGCCGGGGTACCATCATCGGCGCCCTGCTCGGTGCGCTGGCGGTCAGCTACCTGAAGACCCGGGTCAGCGAGACCCGACCCGACGACTGGCAGTACTTCCAGGGGCTGCTGTTCGTGGTCGTCATCGCGTACGTGCCCGGCGGCCTCGTGGGGGTGGCTCGTGGCAGCTGGCTCCGCGGCCGGCGGCTGCTCGGCTCCCGTGGCCAGCGCGGCGACGTATCGCCGCCGAGGCCGACGCGGGGCACCACAGAGGTAACGGCATGAGCACGACCACCGAGACGCCCGCACCGGGCGCCGCCGAGCAGGCGACGACACCCGTGCTCGCCGTCGAGGACCTTGTCGTGTCCTTCGACGGGTTCCGGGCCATCGACGGCGTGACCCTCGAGGTCGCCGCCGGCGAGCTGCGGTTCCTCATCGGTCCGAACGGCGCCGGCAAGACCACCCTCGTCGACGTGGTCACCGGCCTCACCAAAGCCACCGAGGGACGGGTCCTGTTCCAGGGCACCGACATCACCGGCGAAGCTGAGCACCGCATCGTGCGGCACGGCATCGGCCGGAGCTTCCAGACGCCCACGGTGTTCGAGGCCCTCACCGTGGTCGAGAACCTCGACCTCGCCGCCTCCTTCCGCCGCCGGCTGCCGGCGTTGCTGCGCTCCCGTCGGGGGGTCAGCGACGACATCGCGGCCCCCCTCGAGCGCATCGGCCTGCAGGCGACCGCCGACCGCCTGGCGGGCACGCTCAGCCATGGCCAGAAGCAGTGGCTCGAGATCGGGATGCTGCTCGTCCAGCAGCCCCGGCTGCTGCTGCTCGACGAGCCGGTGGCTGGCATGAGCCCGCACGAGCGCACGGCGACGGGCGAGTTGCTCCAGTCGCTCGCCGGTGAGCACACCATCGTGGTCATCGAGCACGACATGGCGTTCCTACGGGCCTACGCCCAGCAGGTCACCGTCTTGCACGAGGGCCGGGTGCTGTCCCAGGGCAATGTGGAATACGTCCAGCACGACCCCGCGGTGCGGGAGGTGTACCTCGGCCGGGCGCGGGACGAGCGCTCGGGCGGTGTCCACCTCGACGTGCCGAGCCTGGTCCAGGAGGGCGACGATGGGCGGTGAGCTGGCGGTCGACGGGCTCTGCGTCGCATACGGGCGCACCGAGGTTCTCTTCGACGTGGACCTGCTGGTGCCGTCGGGCTCGCTCGTGTGCTTGATGGGGCGCAACGGGGTGGGCAAGTCGACGCTGCTCAACGCGGTGGCCGGCCTCCTGCCGCGCACCCGCGGGTCGATCCGCTTCGACGGCGCCGAGGTCAGCGGCGTGCGGGCGCACAAGCGGGCCCGCATGGGCATCGGCTACGTGCCCCAGGGGCACGCGGTCTTCCCCCAGCTCACGGCGATGGAGAACCTGCTCGTGGTCCTCGAGCGGGCCGGGCGGTCCGACCGCAGCGTCCTCGACGAGGTGCTCGACATCTTCCCGGCGCTCGCCACGCTGCTCGACCGGCCCGCTGGCCTCCTGAGCGGCGGGCAGGCCAAGCAACTGGCGATCGCCCGGGCGCTGGTGACCCGGCCCAAGCTGCTGGTGCTCGACGAGCCAACCGAGGGCATCCAGCCGTCGATCATCCACGAGATCGAGGACACGATCGCCGCGCTGCACGCCACCACCGGCATGACCATGCTGTTGGTCGAGCAGTACGTGGAGTTCGCGCTGCGCCTTGCCGACCGGTACGCCGTGATGGACGGCGGCCACATCGTCTCAGCCGGTACCACCACCGATGTCGACCTGACCGCCTTCAACGATCTCCTGGCGGTCTGACATGCGCCTCACCCCGCACGAGCAGGAGCGCCTGCTGATCTCCGTGGCCGCCATGGTGGCCCGCGACCGCCGGGCCCGCGGCCTGAAGCTCAACCACCCCGAGGCGGTGGCGCTCCTGACGTCCTGGGTGCTCGAGGGCGCCCGCGACGGGCGGTCGGTCGCCGAACTGATGGACGCCGGCCGCCGCGTGCTCACGAGAGACGACGTCATGCAGGGCGTCGCCGAGCTGGTGCCCGAGGTGCAGGTGGAGGCCACGTTCCCCGACGGCACCAAGCTCGTCACCCTGCACGGGCCGATCGCATGAGCGACGCTCCGATCGTGCCCGGCGAGGTGCTGTGCGGGGCCGAGCCGGTCGAGTTGTTCGCCGGCCGCGCTCGGCTCCGCCTCGCCGTCGTGAACGCAGGTGACCGGCCCATCCAGGTCGGTTCCCACTACCACTTCGCCGAGGCGAACCCGGCGCTCGACTTCGATCGGGGCGCCGCCCGCGGCTTCCGCCTCGCTGTACCGGCGGGGACGTCCGTGCGCTTCGAGCCAGGCATCGAGCGCGAGGTGCGCCTGGTGGCGCTCGGTGGGGCACGGGTGGTGGCCGGCCTCCGCAGTGAGGTCGCCGGCCCACTCGATCCCCACGCGCAGCAGGACAACGACAGGAGCGACTGAGTGCAACTCGACCGCCGCCGCTACGCCGAGCTCTACGGCCCCACCACCGGCGACCGCATCCGCCTGGCCGACACCGACCTGCTCATCGAGGTCACCGAAGACGCATGTGTCGGCGGCGACGAGGCCGTCTTCGGAGGCGGCAAGGTCATCCGCGAGTCGATGGGCCAGTCCCGGGCCACGCGGGCCGACGGCACGCCCGACCTGGTCATCACCGGCGTCGTGGTGCTGGACCACTGGGGCGTGGTGAAGGCGGACGTCGGTGTGCGTGACGGGCGCATCGTCTCCATCGGGCGGGCCGGCAACCCCGACACCACCGACGGCGTGCACCCCGGCCTGGTCATCGGGCCATCGACCGAGATCCTGGCCGGCAACGGCAAGATCCTCACCGCCGGCGCCGTCGACTCCCACGTCCACCTGATCTGCCCGCAGCTCCTGGAGACCGCACTCGCCTCCGGCGTCACCACGGTGGTCGGTGGAGGCACCGGACCGGCAGAGGGAACCAAGGCCACCACCGTCACGCCGGGTGCCTGGAACATCCAGATGATGCTGGCTGCGCTCGACCACTGGCCCGTGAACGTGGCGCTGCTCGGCAAGGGCAACACGGTGTCAGCCGATGCGCTCCGCGAGCAGTTGGTAGCCGGGGCGGCCGGGTTCAAGCTCCACGAGGACTGGGGGACCACCCCCGCAGTCATCGACGCCTGTCTGCGGTCGTGCGACGAGCACGGCGTCCAAGCGGCCATCCACACCGACACGCTGAACGAGGCCGGCTACGTCGACTCGACGCTGGCCGCGATCGCCGGCCGCTCGATCCACACGTACCACACCGAGGGTGCGGGCGGCGGCCACGCCCCCGACATCATCACCGTGGTCTCCGAGCCCAACGTGCTGCCGTCGTCGACCAACCCGACGCGCCCGCACACCGTGAACACTCTCGACGAGCACCTCGACATGCTCATGGTGTGCCACCACCTGAATCCGACGATCCCGGAGGACCTCGCCTTCGCCGAGAGCAGGATCCGCCCGTCGACCATGGCCGCCGAGGACATCCTCCACGACCTCGGAGCCATCTCGATCATCGGCTCGGACAGCCAGGCGATGGGCCGCATCGGCGAGGTGGTCTTGCGTACGTGGCAGACGGCGCACGTGATGAAGCGGCGGCGGGGCGCGCTCGCCGGCGACGGTGGAGCCGACAACCTCCGGGCTCGCCGCTACGTCGCCAAGTACACGATCTGCCCGGCGGCCGCCCATGGGCTCGACGGCGAGGTCGGGTCGGTGGAGCCCGGCAAGCTGGCTGACCTGGTGCTGTGGGACCCGGCGTTTTTCGGCGTGAAGCCCGATGTCGTGCTGAAGGGCGGCGCCATCGCATGGGCGCAGATGGGCGACGCCAACGCATCGATCCCCACCCCCCAGCCCGTGCTGCCCCGTCCCATGTTTGGCGCCTCGCCCGCCGTGGCAGCCGCCACCAGCGTCGCCTTCGTCGCACCGATCGCGCTCGAGGAGGATCCCGACCTCGGTGAGCGGCTCGGCCTGCGCCGGCGCCTCGCACCGGTGAGCGACTGCCGCAGCGTGGGCAAGGCCGATCTGCTCGAGAACACGACCTGTCCCGACGTGCGGGTGGATGCGGACACCTTTGCCGTGACCATCGACGGCGAACTCGTAGAGGCCGACCCGGCCGTCGAGCTGCCGATGGCCCAGCGGTACTTCCTCTTCTGATGCGCGCTCCCGACCATCGTGTGGCACTCCACGCCCTGCTCGTCCTCGCCGACGGCCGGCTGCCCGTAGGCGGCCACGTCCACTCGGCCGGCGTGGAGGCCGCGCTGCGCGACGGCCGCCTCCCGGACCTCGACGCCCTCGCCGACTTCGTGGTGAGTCGCCTGCACACCACGGCGCTGGCCGAGGCGGCGATCGTCGCCACCACCGTCTGCCACCTCGTCGAGGTGGCCGGACCGCCGGTGAACGTTCTGGGGATGCTCGACGGCGAGGCTGGTGCGCGGCTGCCCGTGCCGGCGCTGCGGGCTGCGTCCCGACGCCTCGGTCGACAGCTCGCCCGGGTGGCGGGCCGGTGCTGGCCCGATCCGGTGCTCGGTGCGCTCGGCGACGTCCACCCCGACGGCTGCCACCAGCCCGTCGCCCTCGGTGCCGTCGCCTTCGTGGTCGGTGCGGACGCGACCGAAGCGGCGATGCTGAGCCTGCACCACAGCGCGCAGACGCCGGTACAGGCGGCGCTCAAGCTGGGTGGTCTCGACCCGTTCGGCCTTGCAGCTCTCGTTGCCGGCTTGGCGCCCGCCATCGCCGAACTGGCCGATCTCGCGGCCCACTACGCAGCCGGGCCACTGGCCGACCTTCCCGCCGACACCGGCCTGATCGTCGAGATCGACGCCGTTGCCCACGACCGGCGCACCGACTGCTTGTTCGCCACCTGACCCCACGGAGGAACCGATGGGATCGAACCACGACCACGACCACGACCACGGGAACGGGCACGACCACGACGATGCCGACCGACCGCCGGGCGAGGGCCGCGCACTGCGGGTGGGCGTCGGCGGCCCGGTCGGCACCGGCAAGACGGAACTCGTCTCGTGCCTGTGCCGCGCCCTCGCCGCCGACGTCGGCCTCGCCGTCGTGACCAACGACATCTTCACGACCGAGGATGCGGCGATCCTCCAGCGCAAGGACGTGCTCCCTGCCGAGCGGATCATGCCTGTGCAGACGGGGTGCTGTCCGCACACGGCGATCCGGGACGACATCAGCGAGAACCTCGATGCCATCGAGCAGCTGGAACGGCGATTCCATCCGGAGCTGGTGATCCTCGAGAGCGGTGGCGACAACTTGACAGCCATCTTCAGCCAGGCGCTGGTCGACGTGCAGATCTTCGTGATCGACGTCGCCGGCGGCGACAAGGTCCCCCGCAAGGGCGGCCCCGGCATCACCACCTCCGACCTGCTCGTGGTGAACAAGACCGACCTGGCGCCGCTCGTGGGAGCCGACCTCGAGGTCATGCGCCGTGACGCCGATGCCGGCCGGGGCGAGCGGCCGACGCTGTTCGTGTCCCTGCGGGAGGACCCTCTGGCGACGCCGGTGGTGGCCTGGGTTCGCGACGCACTGGCAGCGCACCGCAGGTCGGCGACGGCGGCATGACGTCGCCGGCCTCCGCTCAGCCGTCCGGGCGGGGGCACCGGGCCCGGGCGCGCGTTGCGGCCGAGTTCATCGCTGGTCGCACCCGGTGCTCGACGCTGCGCAGCGATCCGCCGCTCACGTTCCGGGAGACGAGCGGTGGCTTGGTCTGGATCGGTACGGCGGCGGGGCCGGTCGGCGGCGATCGCCTGGCTCTGGAGGTGCGGGTCGGAGGTGGCGCGCACCTGCACGTCACCTCGGCGGCTGCGTCGCTGGTGCAGCCGGGTCCTTGGGGCGAGCGCTCGCGACTCGACCTCGACCTCTCGATCGCTGCTGGTGGGTCGCTGCACTGGGCGCCGGAACCCACCGTGGTCTTCGCCGGTGCTGACCACGACGCCCGTACGCGGGTCACCGTGGGAGCCGGCGCCGACTTGGTGCTCGTCGAGGTCCTCGTCCTCGGACGGTGCGGTGAGGCGCCAGGACACCTGCGGTGGCGTACCGATGTCGACGGTGATGTCGGGCCGGTGTTGCGCACCGGCCTAGACATCGGAGCGCCCGGGTGGGACGGCGCCGGCGGGCTCGCCGCCCACCGGACCACGGGGCAGGTGCTCTTATTTGGCGCGCCGGCGCAGCGCTGGGCCGATGGCGGCGCCGACGCGGTGGCCGTGGCCTGCGCCGACCAGGACGTGCGCTGGGCCGACATGGCGCTCGCCGGGGGTGGCGTCCTGGTGTCCGTGCTCAGCACCGGTGCGCCGGCCGTTCAGGCGGTGGTGGGAGCGGTGGTGGAGCTCGCTGGCCCGGACACCGGTCGGACCGCCGGCTCCACGACCGCCCCGACGGTCCGCCCGTCTGTGGGCGCGGGTGTGGCCGAGATCGTCGGACGGCGCCGTGGCCTTTGACGACGCCGGCCGCGAACGTCTGCGTCGTCGGGTCCGGTGGTCGGAACAGCGCCGCTGTCGTGCTCCCGCGGACGGTTGAGGTCGTGATGACGCCGGGCAACCCCGGCATCCCCGGCTCCACCGGTACCCCGCCCGAGGAACTGGACCCCGATCTGTACCTCCAGTCCAGATCTGCCACGAGTGGAACACCGTGGTCCACGTCGCGGTCTGGTGTTCCCCTCGCCCCGTGGACACTGGCCCCGGCGCTCGAACTACCGGCGCAACACCTTCAATCCCGCCGCCACCGCGGCGGGATGGCCCCTGAACCCGCAGAGGCGGTGGGCGTGGACGTTCCACTCGCTTCGCCACGTCTTCGCCACCTGGGCACTGGCCCAGCCCGGCGCCCGCATCAAGGACGTGTCCCGCCTGCTGGGCCACTCCACCGGGTCACCCAGTAACCTCCACATCTCCCCGACGGTGCCTCTACGAGCGGTTCTACCGGGCCACAGCGTAGGGATTGGAGTTGCATCCTCTTGCCGACGGTGACCGCCTGTCGCTGACGCAGCGGACTCCGACTTGTCACCGCCCCGGCGCTACCTGGGCACGCGGGCAGCACCGCAGGGCTCCGGTCGAGGAACCCCCTGCCGCATCCAGTAAGCGGGATGCCCGGGCCACAGGGCTACCATCGACCTGACTTCGTTGCCCCCCGATTTTCCCCAACGGGTCCGTTCCCCCAGGGTTTGGACTCGTAGAGAAACACCTCGACAGAACGGAAGGAGGGATGGGGGGACCGAAAAGCCTAGTTGAAGGGCACTTTTCGAGGAGAACGGCAGGCCAGGGGACGTAGCTCAGTGTGGCAGAGCACCTGCTTTGCAACAAGGTGCTCGCATTCGTGCTCATACGCTCTGACCAGCGTCTTTGCCGGTTCCCCCGATCAGGCAGGGGGTTTTTCCCCCAGCGTTCCCCCAACTTGGGTGGCGTGGTTTTTCCAGCCGCTGCCCATGACCCCGCTCACTCAGATCCCGCCCCCCACGGAGCCCCGCCAGGCCCTGGACTTCGACTGCGGGGTGCGGGCCTATCCCCCCACGCACCCCGACGGCTACTGGCGACTGCGGTGGATGGAGGCCGACCGCCGACGGGAGACCACGGCCACCTCCAAGGACGAGGTGCTGGCCAAGGTGGCCGACGTGGTGGAGCGCCTGGCCCAGGGTCGGCCCACCGACTGGGCCCAGGCCAAGGGCGAGGCCCTGGTGGCCCACTACCTCGACCCCACCCGGCGACCGGCCCGGGGCCGGGCCTGGTCGCTGCGCCACCGCGAGGAGCAGCAGGCCTACTGCAGCCGCTTCGTGACCCCGGTCATCGCCGACGTCGAGCTGGCTCGCCTCAGCCGGGTGCACTTCGCCCGGATCCTGGCCCAGGCCCCCACCGCCTCGGTGGCGGCGCATCTGCGCCGGTGCTGTTCGGCCATGGTGGCCGCCGGACTCGAGGAGGGCCACCTCCTGGCCCGCCAGGACGTGCTGCGGGGGGTGCGCTGGTGCCCGCCGGCGGGCCAGGCCCCCGCCGACGACGACACTCTCGGACGCTTCATCGACGAGGCCGACATCCCCACGGCCAGCGCCGTGGCCGCCCTGGCGTCAGCGGCGGGGGAGCACTCGGGGGTGTGGTGGCGGGAGCTGCAGGTGCTGGTGGTGGCCTACTCCGGGCTGCGCTGGGGGGAGATGGCCGCCCTCACCGCCGATCGGGTGGACGCCTCGGGGCGACGCATCGTCGTCGACCGCCAGGTGGTGGAGACCCGCCACCAGCTGTGCCTGGGGCCGCCCAAGAGCCGCCGCCGGCGCACCACCATGTACCCGGCCCGCACGCCCACGGGCGCCGAGCTGGCCCCCATGGTCGAGCGGCGGCTGGCCGAGGTGGGCCCCGACGGTCTGTTGTTCCCCTCGCCCCGGGGACACTGGCCCCGGCGCTCCAACTACCGGCGCAACACCTTCAATCCCGCCGCCACCGCGGCGGGATGGCCCCGGAGCCCGGAGGGGCGCTGGGCGTGGAGCTTCCACTCGCTCCGCCACGTCTTCGCCACCTGGGCCCTGGCCCAGCCCGGCGCCCGCATCGAGGACGTGTCCCGCCTGCTCGGCCACTCCACCGTGCGGGTCACCCAGGACCTGTACATCTCGCCCGATGGCGACCTCTACGAGCGGTTCTACCGGGCGACGGCGTAACGGGGCGGGGCGGGGCGGGGTTCATCGGAGGTGCCGCTGGAGGAAAAGCGGCAGCTGTGCCCGTGGTCTCTCTTGTCCTCCCGATCGCAACCTTGGGGTCGGAGGACAGTCGCGGCGTGGCTTTGGCGGCGAGCGGCAGGTAATGGGTTACCGCCTTAGCGGGCGCCGTTGATCGTTGCCGCCGAGAACAGCTGGCGGCAGCGCACCCGCCGCCCGTGCGCGCGCCGGCCCCGAGCAGGTGACAGAGCCCTATCGCCATGCCGCCGACCGCCTTGGCGTGGGACGTCAGCGAGGGGCGGCGGCGACCAGATATGAGCATTGGGCCGTAGCTCGTCATGTGGGAGCGGCCGGGGCGGTCGGCATGTCGGGCTTGTCAAGTTCTGCCACGGTCACGAAGAACGGGGTGTTGGCTGAGCGAGCCAGGAGACGACCTCGAACATCGAACGGTTCCGCGCCCGCCTCGACGTAGTTGCGGGTGACGCCGAAGTTCAGGATGACTGGGGCGCCTGGATCTCCGGTGCAGCCCCGCCAGAGCCGAGCCAGGCGATCGACCACCGCCTCACGTGCCACCACTACCACGGTTCGTCGGTCAGCAGGTGCGAGCGCGGCCTTCCGTAGTGCGGCGATAACCGACCCGGTAGCGGAGCGTAGAGCGCCCCTGTCCGCCCCGACCGTGAGCGGGCAGGCGAACAAGATGGCTGCAGTTTCTGGCTCAGCGTCGACTATGAGGTCGAAGGCGTCGCCGCCGTCGCCGCCGTCCTCCAACTGGGCGTCGATCGAAAGCAGGCCCGCCGTGACACCGGCTTCGGTCATTGCAGTGATGGTCATGTGACGGATGACCTCGACGGTCATGAGGCGCACTCGGCCGTGGGCCTCCTCGGCGGAGAGGTGGTCAGCGATTCGGGCGGCGACTCGACCCCAGTTGATACCGAGGGGTCCCGCGGCCACCGAGAATCGGGGTGGGCACCATTGGCCGGTCTGCCAGTCGGGGGCGAGTGGGGGCGCCTGAGCTGGGAGAAGCGACAGCAGGTCGATGGTGAGGTCATCCAGCAGCGCCGGTCCGGCGGCCGCCGTCCATGCCACGAGATCGGCCAGAGACGCGTCGCTTTCGCCGTTCAGGAGCCGGAGGCTGGTCCGGTTCGAACCGCCGGTAGCAGCCTCGAGACCAGCGGCCGTGAGGCGCCCGGCGTGAAGTTGCCGCAGCCGCCGGAGCAGCAGGTGGTGCAGGACAGCAGCGGCTACCTCATTGGGCTGGTCCTCCCCGCTGATCTCCCACTGGATGTCGCCGACTCCGAAGTCCCCGGCGGCCACGAATCGGCTGGGGCCGGTCGGTCGAGGCGTCACATGACTGATTATCCGCCAATTTTGGCGAAAAACTAGCCATAATTGGCGACATGGCCACAAACCTGCGTTCGGATAGCGGCACGACACCCGCGGCCTCTGGCGCTGGTGGCGCGGAGGTCGAGATCACGCCGGCAGCGCTAGTCGGGCTGATCTGCGCGGCAGGCGGCCTGGAGGTGATCCCTGCCCGGGCGTGGCCGGTGGAGGCAGCGATCGAGGTCCTGCAGCAGCGTGCCCCGGCGGATGGACCGGTGCGGCGAGCGGCGGACCGGTGGCCCGGTCGTCGCCCAGCTGGGCCGGGTCTTCGCGGTGTCCGGGCCTCGTTGCGGCAGCTGGCAGCCGTGGGATGGGTGGCACCGGACGGCTGCGGGTGGCGGGCCGGGTGGCGGATCGCCACCGCCTGGTCGGAGTTCCACCTCGGCCTGCTCGCAGGACTTCAGCCGGCCGACCGAACAGCGGTTCAGAGCGCAGGTCAGCTGGCAGCGGAGATGTCGAGCAGCTGGTCGAAGAACGAGGTAGCTGCGGCTCCCACCAACTGATCGACGTCGGCGTCGGGCACGGCGCGCCGCCAGCTGTTCTTGTAGCTCAGGCCGCTGAGCCGCCAGTTGCCCCGGCGCAGCTTCTTGGCCTCGACCCGCCATTGGCGGCGACTGCCGGGGCGAGGGCCTTCCCAGACAACGGTTGTGTCGTCGCGGAATGTCTCGCGCCAGTCGATGAGCACGATCTTGCCAATGGCAGCGCTCATCGCGTGCGCCGTTGGGAACCGACTATCGGGCTTGCGTGCAATGGCCTTGGTGATGACCCGGCGGAGCCGGGGCGGGATGTTCGGACGGAACTGGAGGTCGGCCGGGCGGGGGGCGGGCCGGCCGCTGCGGAGCCGGGGTTCGATGTCGCCGACCCTGTACTTGGCGTAGGGCAGCGGGCCGTTGGCCATCTCGAACAGGAGCAAGCCCATGCCGTAAACGTCGGAGCGACGATCCACACGGCGGGTGGGATGAACCTCGGGCGGGGTGTACAGCTGGACGTGGGGATACGCCTCGGCGGAGCCGTCGTCTTCCATGCGAATCGCGGCACCGAGGTCACCGACCTTCACGAGGTCATCATCGTCGGAGAGGAAGACGTTCGACGACTTGAAGTCGCGGTGCAGGATGTGGAGGTTCTCGTGCAGTTCGCCGAGGCCGCGCAGGGAAGCCTGGGCGTGGGCGCAGGCTTCGCCGATGCTGAATCGCTCGCCGCGGTCGAGGGCGTCGCAGACGCTGCCGCGCTCGTAGTACGGCATGATCATCTCGATCAGCTTCATGGGCGGCGGGCACTCGGGGTCCTCGACGATGGCGACGTCCCTGATGGGCGCGATATTCGCGTGGTCGATCCCGCGCACCATTCGGGCTTCCTGTACCGCCACGGACTGCTCCAAACCGAGCGTGTCGATAAGCTTGCCGACCTGGTCTGCACCCGACAGGGTGTTCTTGTAGAGCCTGACCTCGTGGTTCCCGGCGTAGAGGGTCTGCATGGACTCGTACGGGAGCACCAGCCGCCGGATCAGCACGCGCTCAGCGGTCACCGGACCATCCCCTGGGCCGCCGCTACCGCCGCTGCTAAAGCCAGATGGCGATCATTCCACCGCTTCCCCGGCGTGATCCCGAACTTTCCGGCAATGTCTGCCTGCATGGTCTTGAGGGGAACGCCGACCGCCTTGGAGGCGGCTTCCTGGCCGACGGAGAAGAAGGGGATTCGCTGCTCGGTGCAGGCCAGCATGATGCAGGTCTCGGCTCGGACCCGCGGCACCGCCTTGCTGTACACCCAGCTCGCCTGTCGGGTATGAGCGACGGCCACCGCTTCGGCCCGGACGCGGCGCAGCTCCTGGAGGAACCGGTCGTGGAAGTCCCGGGCGGCGTCAGCCCCGTCCAGATGCGCCGCGGGCTTCAACTCGACGATCTCGTCGACCAAGGGCCGGTCGGGGACTTCGAGGAGCACCATGCAGGCGTCGCCGGCCGCGATGTTCACGCCCAGGATCCGGGTTCCATCGGCGAGGGCACGGGCTGGTGGCATCCGGCCCATTGTGCCGCGGCGTGAGTCTCACCGGTTCCGGTGAAGCCGACGCTTCCCCGGGGCACCGCACCGAGCATGGGAAGGTTGGTGAGTTCAGTGCGCAAGACCTACCTGTCAGCAAAAGGTCTCGGCAAGCGCCTCAGCGTCCCGAATGCTCTTCATACGGACGTTGACGGACGCCCCCGGACCCAAAGTCCTGGTCAGCGGGTTTTCCCGGACGAGGACGGACGGCTGTGTTGAGCAGCGGACGCGGGATAAACGCGGGATGGAATCGCAGCAACGATGGCCAGGCGTCCGAGTGGGGACACAGTCGATGACGCCCTGACTGCAAGATCCAACGGCCAAGCTAGGCAACAAGGCGACCGAGCGTCAGTCGTTTGGTGTCGAAGGAACGACGAACTGCCGGAGCGCATCCAAGTGAGCACGATCGGCGTTCTGCAGATCCCCGGCGGCGATGACCATTGCGTGCAGGGCGGCTCGTAGCTTCTCTGCGTCGGCACGTAGCGTCTCCGCCTCCTCGTCCTGCGGACGTTCAGTGGTCGAGGCGAAGCCGGGGCGGGCGTCGACCGCACGTAGGGAGTCGAGGAGTGCGGCTCTGGCGTCCTCAACGTCACCCCGATCGACCCACCACTGGCCATCTGACTCTCCCCCCGTCAAGTGCTTGAGGCCGCTCGAGCGGATCCGCTTCTTCACACCCTCCGGAGTGATGCCAAGCAGGGCGGCGGCCTCGCGAAGGCTGTACCGTTCGCCGCTGAGGGGCTCACTCGCCACAACGAAACGCTACCGCCGGAGCAGCCCCTCAGCGATTTGTTGGGCGTGGGAGGACGATTGGTACCCCAGCCTCTCCAACTCGTCGTGTAGTATCACATCGGTGTAACTACGACGCACAACTAGTGCAGCACTAGTTGACCTTGAGCCATCCGAAGCCGGGTCCACCAGGGAGGCGACAACGTGCATGGGAGTGGGCTGAATGGCGAAGGCGCTCGGCTGTGCCGGAGGCACGGGCACGCCGTGTACGATGACCAAGTCGCTTGGGAGATGCGCCTACCACGGATTCAGTCGGCGGGCAGCGCGCTCACAGGTCATCCTCAGCTGCGGGTGCCGTCCCTCAACCCCACGACACACCTCAATGTCTGACCTCCTCATCACCCGCGACCTTGCGGATCGGTCTCCCATCGGGTTGGTTGGCCCCGACCGAGAGGCAGCTATGTACGATAAGATTCGCTCCGAGTTCAACCGCGTTCGTCAGAATATGACCCGCGCCGGGCTACCCTCCCCACTGGAGCGGTACAGGGCAGTCGTCAAGGACCGCGACCGCCGAGACGCTGTCGAACGAGCCGTTCGGAACAGTGACGCCGTCGCTCCAGTTGACGGATTGCGTGCGTTCGTGGATTTGCTGTACTTCGCCGGCGAAGAACGGCTTTTGGCTAGCTACTATCTACAGTTCCCGGCCTACAGCATAATCAAGGATTACTTCCAGAACTCTCGTAGCCCCTTGGGCCCACTTGTCTTCTTTGAGAGACCAAGAGCGCCAGATCGCCGATGGGTCGTACTCGGTCGCCAGGTAGGCTTTCCGATCGGCGTCCCAGCCTCGGTCTTGACGGCGAATTCCTGGTGGATCTGGTACTTCAGTCGCAACGGCTTCAACGTGCTTACGTACAAAACCGTCCGTAGCCGACAGTATGAAGGCAACGTTGAGCTGCCGCATTGGGTATTCGTGCCCAGCGTCACCGAGCCGTTCTCGGTCGAGGAACACCCTGAACCAGTCTATGCGGACCCGACCGAGTGGGTGCCTCCGGGGGATGACCGGGTCACTACAGCGAATTCGTTTGGTGTTCCGTCCGCGTCGCCTGACATCTGGCAACCAGATATCCGAGAGGCGCTGCACGTCGTGCACGATGACCAGCTGCTTATTGTCAGCGTCATGGGCGATCTGTACAGCGCCGCCGAACCAGATACTGCACTCCAAGACGATTTCGTGAACGTTGCCAAGCTCGCCGAGGAAGCCGGCGCTCCAATCATCGAGCTCAACCTCTCATGCCCGAACAAACTCGTCGAGGCCGAGGTTCAGCCTCCGCTTTGCCGCGATACCCGTACTACCGCGGACATCGTTAGAGAGGTGCGGAAGCAGCTACGGCCGGAGACACAACTCGTCGCGAAGCTAGCGTACATGCCGCACTCATTCACGCGCAATCTGCTGGTCGCCGTCGGAGAGCTCCTCGACGGTGTCTCTGGTATCAACACGCTTCAGCGGCCCGTCTTGTACCCTGGGACGGAAACTCCTGTATTCCCTGGCCGGCGCGAAGCCGGGGTTTCCGGCATCGCTATTCGGAACGACGCGAAACAGTTTGTATCTGACGTCACCCAGGTTCGTGCTGAATTACGATTGTCCTTTGACATTATCGGTATGGGCGGTGTCACTTCGCCGAGGTCGTTCGAAGAGCTCTACGCAATGGGCGCCGACGCTGTACAAAGCGCCAGCGGCTCTTTCGCGAATCCCTTCCTAGCCTTGGACTGTGTCCGAGAGCTTGGCGACACACTGCCATCAGCGCCGCCGCCCGAGGAGTCGACACTGCGGAGTGTCGAACGCATCCTCTTGATGAGTCTCAATCGCACGAGGTGGGGGGCAAGCCGGTACGAGCTCGCTGCCAACATAGGAGCAGTTCCGCTCGCAGTAAACACCGCCCTGAGGCGTCTTGAGGATGCCGGTCTCGTTCAGTCACGTTGGCACGCTGGCGAGATCTGGTATTCGCGCGCGCCGAAGGGCGCTTGTAGGTAGTGTGGGCGGCAACCGCGGCGGGTATCGCTGCCACCGTCGCGCTCTTCGAAGTTGTGGTTGTCCGGCGGCCGGAATGGTCCCCTATGACCGTCTTCTTGTTGTTCCTGCTCCTCGCTGTTGCTGCGTTGGCGGGCTTGGCTGTATATGCACTAGCTGGAGTCTGGGTTGATGAACAGCCTCCGCGGGCCGCAGTTGTGGGCATTCTTGCTGTCGGTGCCCGGGCCACCAAATGGCGAGAATAACAGACCAATCCGTGACTTCGTAACCGGGCTCCTTTCCAAAGGTGCTGCCCGGGTTGAGGTGGTTTTCTCTGCGTCAAACGCGGTGCAGGATGAGATTATTGAGCGGATCGAGCAACGGTCCAAGGTCCTTCGTGCGCGTCGATACCGCGAGTGCGCCAAAGCGGCCATTGCGATTCACGGAACCAGCGCCGTCGAGAGCCTACTGAAGGAATATTTTGATCTCTGTCTCCCCGAGTACGGTGTGCAAGGGGCGACAGAGGCACGCCGTAAACTAGCGCAGAGCGTCAAAGGAGTCGAGGGCAGAGGCACGGACGCCGCCCGGACTGGCGGTCAGGATCCTCTTCTTGTTGTCGAGGAAGAGCGAGTGATGTATCTCCTATCGTCAATGCGGCATTCCGAATCGCAGCTCGACGAAGAGTTCATCCGCACAACATGCCGTCAGCTCCGAAGAAGGACATCGTAGGCTGGCTTCTACGCTTGAGATCAGGCACGGGTGCTAGGTGGCTTCCCAAAGGAGTGTCTACCACCCTTCAGGGGAGCGAACTCGCCGCAAACCGGCTCTACGCGATGAAGCGTGGGGCGGGGTGAGGCCGGACCCCCGGTCATAGATCCACCGCCAAGGCCAAGGGCCTCGCCATTCTGCGGCTGTTCGACGGCTGCAGAACAGGAGGCCCCTGACGGTGAAGCACCGTAGCGAGGGCGCCAACGCGTTGCTCGGCATGCCCGGGTTCGTGGTCGGCGCCCAACTCGAAGTGGACGGCGAGATCTGGCTGCACGTGGAGACGACCGCCGAGGTGGTCGGCTGCAGCTCGTGTAGAACCCGGGCGGTCGGCCATGGCCGGCGCCCGGTCAAGGTGCGCGACCTGGCCATCTCCGGGCGGGACGTGGTGCTGGTGTGGGCCAAGCGCCTGTGGCGCTGCCCGATGCCGACTGTGAGGTCGGCACTTGGAGCAAGCGCCGCGGGACATCGCCCCCCGGTAAGATAAGAACCGGATCGACTTGCCCCGCAAGTCGCGCCTGACGCGACAGGGGGCGAACTACGAGCGGAGCACCTAGACGTGCCCGATAACGCGCAGCTTCATGCCGAAGGTGTCCTCCAGGAAGCGCTCCGTCCCACCGAGCAGCGCCCTCATGTCTTCGGTCACCGCTGCCTTTGACATGCCGGGCTGGACGATGACAACCGTTGCACGCAGCCGTCGGTACCGCGCTTCGCGAACGACGGTCGCGAAAGCGTCCATGCTTCCCACGATCAGACCAGAGGTTCCCTTAGCCTGGCGGTTGGTCTCTCGTCGGAGCAGGCGTCGTGTGAGCAGTTCGGGCACGGACTTGGCTCGGTTCATCTTCATCGCCTGCCCGCAGACGTCGTAGAGATCGCCGATCCGTGCGCCCGCGTTCGGCTGAGAGGAGTACTTGCAGTGCACGAGCAAGAGCTCAAGGTCGTCGTCCCCTCGTCGCATCAAGACGATGTCGGCAAGCTCGCCCGTTCCGTCGTCATCGACGACGATCTCCCAGTCAGCCTCTGCAACGAGCGCCTCGATCGTTCGGTACTGCACGGTGGTCGAGTCGCGTGTCTGCCCTTGGGACTCACGCCTGATGTCGATGCCGTCCCAGTTGAATACTTCGATGGCGCTGATCGGCATGAGTCGGCGTTCGCGGTCGGGTCGCAGCATGAAGCCTTGCTCGACGAGAACCATCTCGTCCTCGAAGGTGACGAGAAGGCCGTGTTGGGTCAGGAAGGCCGCGAGGCTCGTGACGCCTTGCGGCGTTTCGACTCGAGCGTCCCCGGCGACGGGCAGAATCCTGGGCGGCTCCTCCTTGTCAAAGACGTACTGGAACTCGAGCGACCAGTCGGTGGTCACAACCTGAAATCGAAGGGGTCCCGAGGAGGTGTGGCTGCTGAGCCGTAGCTCAGTGTCCAACAGGGAAAAGTCCTGCCCGCGGTAGGAGACCCGCCGAGTTTCGCTCAGCGTGGCGACGAGTTCGTGGGGCCACTCGATCGCGAGCGGCACATACGGCGGCCGTTCGGTCGCTGGTTCGGGGAGAAGGAACCCCGACATCACTGACCCGAGATCGATCGCCTCGTCGGCGATCACCGGGCCGATTTGGCGTGCCCACCGCACCCAGTCGTCGATGTCTGTGGCTTCCTGATGACTCCAGACGCGCCCCTTGCGTGACGCGCCAAAGCTCACGGCTCGACCGTCGGCGAATCCGTGGGCGAAGATGTTCGTCTTCATCTTCGTTCCGCCTTCGCCCCGCCAAGCGGCGAGGACGTCCTGTCCGACGTGCATCGAGAACCGCCGCGTTCGGCTGACAGCGTCGAGAAGCCCCACGTTCGTTGGAACCCGCCGCGCCACCCGGGAAAGGATCCGGTACACCGTCTCGCCGCGCACCAGGAAGGCCGCCGCCCCCCCGATCGCCTGAGCGATGTCGTCGTGGAGAGAGTCGTTGTTGGTGCTGTTGACGTATAGGAACCCGGCCTGCGTATCGACGTGAACGACGTAAAGGTGGTGGACAAGCTCGTTGAAGCTCGAGAAGTCGCCCCATCGCACCGGGATGACTTCCTCGGAGACCCACCAGACAACCTTGTCGAGGTTGTTGATACCCAGCTTGGTGGTGAGGAGACGGTTCTCAAACAGGTCGTAGATGCTCTCTGGATCCCAATCGAGGTCGGCGGAGGATCGGTAGGTGACGGTGCTCATCTTCGGGTGGATGCTGCGGATCGCTACTTCACGAGGCAACGACGAAAAACTCTTCTCAAAATCGGACCGTTCCTGCTCCCGGCCGACGGCATGTTCGGTCAGGTCCTCGATCACCTCGTTCCAATCGGAGTCCTCCCCATAGAGCTTCCGCAATCGGTGGTCGATCCCGGCGACCTGGAGGGGCACGAACGCCGATGCTTCGCCCAGACGCTCATCGCCAACGCGCGTGAACCGCCCGATGAACTGCAGCGTGACCGCAAGACTCTTCTGGGGATCATGGATCGCCGCAACCTTTAACTCCGGCAGGTCAAAGCCCTCGCCGAGCATGTTCACGCAAACAACAATCTTGCTCTCGCCAGCGATAAGCGCTGCTTTGCGCTTAGCCCGGACCGAGTCGGCGACGCCGGTGTCGAGGCGCACCGGCGCTAGATCCGGCGCGAGCTCCCCGTAGAGCTTGACGACCTCCCTGGACCGAGCGATCGAGGAGACTCGGGCCATCAGTAGGTGATCCAGGCCATGGTCGAGGTCGGCGCGCAGCTGGGCGATCGCGGCCACGGCCACGGAGCGGTCGGGATCGGCCAGGTCAACCACCGACCGGTAGTTGATGCGGGCGAAGAGGTTGTTCTTCTGTGCCAGCCGGAGGGGGTAAGCGTAGGCGATGGTGCCGTCGAGGTGCTGGCCGTCTTCGCGGTACGGCGTTGCGGTGAACTGCACCACCTCCTTGCTCCCGAAGGCGTTCGCGATCTCCCGCCAGGTTCGAGCCGCGACGTGGTGTGCCTCGTCGACGAACAGCCGGTCGCAGAGCTCCACCAGCCGTGCCTTTGCGACGTCGCTGAAGCCGGTCAATGCCTGCGCTGTTGCTACGACGATGTTGACTCGGCCGACGGAGGCGTCGACGTCCTCCGCCGTAGAGAGTGCCGACCGGAGGACCAACACGCTCGGACAACGAAACTTGCCGGTGACGGCGCCTACCTCGGGCAGCTTCCCGAGCGTCAGGAACTTCGCCGCCGTCTGGGACCGGAGAGCGTCGGACGGCACGACGACCAACGTGCGCTTGGGCGAATGGCAGAATACCGCCATCATCGTCTCAGTCTTCCCGGTGCCGGTCGGCATGACGATCGTGATCGGCCAGTCCGACTCAGTCGAGCGGTGCGCGAGGACGGCGTGGAGGGCGCCGAGCTGGGGCGCTCGAAGTCCCGGCGTCGACGGCGACTGCTCGATGAAGCGGAACGAAGCCGACAGCGAAGCATTCACCGCCTCCGGCGCCAGCAGGTCGGGACCGTGGGATCCTGGACCGTCGGTGCGCCATCGGAGCTCGTTGTCTCCGAGGGCTGAGACCTCGATGCCGTCCACCCCGAGACCGACTTCAGCCGCGGGGAAGAATCGCTGCAGCGATCTTCTCGGCAATCGTCGGGATGCTGTCGCGGCTGGTCTCGAACCCAGCGAGATCGGGCAGGATGCCGCTGTACTGTGCCACGTCGTCGAAGGTGACGCCGTGGAGCACGGGAATCAAAGTCTCCTTGTGGAGGAGTGCGCCGAGTTCCCGTTCTGTCCAAAAGCGTCCGGTCGGGTACGCCGGCGTGAGCAGCGCGATGCCACATCGGGCAGAACGGAGACCGCGATCCATCTGTAGTGCTTGGCTCTTGCCGGGGTGGATGGTCACGGCATCGAACCACACGGCGGCGCCCAGGTGCTCCAACTCGACTCGCAGCGCCTCCTCGACTTCTGTTCCGTCGATGCGCGCATAGCCCAGGAAAGCGTCATACTCGCGGTCATCGAGCGCCGTCACGGCCGAGTGCACCCGGTCGGCGAGTTCCTGCTCGCCTCCGGTGTATCGAGGTCCTTGCGCGGGAGCGGAGCCGAGCCGTCGGTTCAGTTCCGAAACCGTGGCAGCATTCTGGGCATCGACGCGGCGGTTGTGCGCGTTCGCCCGGGCCACGTCGCGGTTGTAGTCGTCGATGACCTTCTGGTTGTGCGAGGCGACCTTGCGGTTGTAGTCGTCGATGACCTTCTGGTTGTGCGAGGCGACCTTGCGGTTGTAGTCATCGGCTCTCCGCTTGTTCTCGCGGTTTACCCGGTCCAGTTCACGGTTGTAGGCGTTGACCTGGCGCTGGAGGTTCTGCTGTGCGCGACGTTGTGCGGCCCGTAGTTCGCGTTCGAACTGCGCGGGGTTGAAACGCTGAGGCATGTTCCTCCTCCGAGGTCAAGCCGTCCGCCGGCCGACCGGCGCCCACGCCCAAAGCCTACCGCACCGGAACGAACACGCGTACTACTCCCGGTGCTGGGCGTAGCCCGCCCGGTCGCTCGCCGTTCGAGCGTGTTGATAACAGGCGCCGCAAGTACGGATGACGTCGAACACAGC
>JAHWKL010000079.1 GCA_019347915.1 Actinomycetota bacterium | reverse complement strand
CCCACCCCGCCGGCGGGTACGACCACGTCGAGCCGGCCACCGACCGCCAGGCAGCGGTGGAGATCGGCCAGGACGAGCGGCAGCCGTCCAGCTGCCACCGTCCCGGTCTCGATCTCCTTCTCGATCTCGATCTCGATCTCGATCTCGGCCCGGCGCAGGGCGCCACGCCGGAAGGGAAGGGCGCCGGGCTCCGCCCGCAGCCGGAGCGCCGGGCGGCGACGCCCCGGCGAGCGGTCAGCGACGGTCGCCACGCCGGCGCCTGGCGTCAGCCGGTGAAGGCCATGTCGGTGGTGGCGAAGGTGTTGGGCACGGGGTAGTCGCCCATCACGTAGTGCAGGATCGCCGCGTGCTGCATGTCGATGGGCTGGATGCTGGCCGCCAGCTTGATGGCGTCCTCGTTGGTGAGCTGGGGGATCACCGCGAAGTAGGTGTCGGCCGCGGTCTGCTCGAGCATCAGGGCCAGCTCGGCCACGCCGGCCACGTCGGTGACCTGGGCGAACTGCTCGTTGACCGTGGCCTCGAGCTCGGCGGGAGGCTCGGTGACCTCGGCCTCGCCGGCACCGGTGAGCACCTGGTTCCAGGCGTCGCGGTGGGCCTCGTGGTGGGCCCTGGCCGTGGTGGCGAACTCGGCCACCGCCGGCGGGTAGTCGAGGGGGGCCTCGAGCGCGGCGCCGTAGGTGTTGACCGCCAGCACCTCCAGCGACGCCGCCGTCTTGGCGACCTCCAGGTCGCCGCCCCCGCCACCGCCGCCCTCGGGGGGAGCGGTCAGCGAGGGGTCGGGCTCGTCCTGGAGGACGAAGGGGTCGTTCTCGCCACCACAGGCAGCGGCCAGCAGGCCGAGGGCGCCGGCGCCACCGGCGAAGAGCGCCCGCCGGCGGGTGAGCGGTGTGGGCGCCAGGCGCTGGAGGAGGGAGGCGTTCTCCTCCATCTGCTGGTCGAATTGTTCAGTCATGCGGACGCTCCTTGTGGGGGACTCACTGGCAAACGGGAATGCGATCCGTCTCCGGTGCCGACCACCGGTCTGGATGACGCCCGGTCGGGAATCGGCACGGCGGCGACCCCGGGATCGAGGCAGGGAACCCGAGTTGGTGACCCTCACTCGATGCAGAGTGCCGATAGGCTGTCACCACGGCCAAGGACCGAGATGACCACGAGGAGAAGGCGAGGGCGTCGATGGAACCCACGATGACCGAGACCAAAGAGCCGAAGATCATCACCGAGGCCTTGGCCGTCATCGACAAGGGCTTGGCCGAGATGCTCCACCGCGAGCTGGTGTCGACCAACGAGGTCGCTGACCTGTTGCTCGACGTGCGCACCCTGCTGGCTTCGCCCGACCAGGAGCCTGAGCACCAGCCGAACTGATCAGCTGGCTGCCGGCGCCGCCCGTGGTGGGCGGGCGGGCGGACAGACGTCGTTCGCTCAACTCCTCGCCGGCAGCGGCCACGCCCGCAGCGCCACCCGGCCCAGGCCGGCGCCCAGCAGGGCCCCGACGACCACGTCAGACGCATGGTGGATGCCCACGTGGACCCGACTGGCGGCGACCACGGTGGCCACGGCGTAGCACCACCCCGCCGGCAGGCCGCCGGGACGGCTGAGCAGCCCGGCAGCCAGGAAGGCCGAGCTGGCATGACCGCTCGGGAAGCTGCTGCTGCGGGGACGCCGCAGTTGGTGACGGGCGTGGGGCTCCCAGGGCGGTCGGGTCCGCCGGAACATCGACTTGATGGCCCAGTTCACCAGCGCCGACTCGACGCCGAGGGCCAGGGCCAGGCGCAGTGCCTCCCGTTCGTGGTGGGACGACCGCAGGGCGGTGGCCGTGGCCGCCAGGTGCCACACCAGCGAGTAGTCACCCAGGGCCGACGCCGTGTAGAAGAACCGGTCGACGGAGCGCCGGCCTCGTACCTGGCCGAAGGCAGCGTCGACGGCGTGATCGAAGGCGTCGACCCGGCGGCCCAGCCCCTCCGGCAGCACGGAGCGAAGGGGGCTGGCCGGCGGGCGGTGGGCCGACGGCGGTGTGCCGCCGAGCACCTCGGCGACCAGCTGGCGCCGGTCGGTGGGCTCCTCCTCGACCTCCTCGACCTCGTCGGCGTCCCCCTCGTCGACCTCGCTGCCCGCCGGGCGGGCACCCGGCGCCACCGGACCCTCGCTCACCCGACGGCAGCGGGGACGAGTGCCCGGGCGCCGGCAGGGTCACCGCCGAAGACCGGGCAGTGGGCACGGAACGCGCACCAGTCGCACAGCGGACCGGGGTGAGGGCGGAAGTCGTCGTGGGCGCAGGCCCGCTCGACCGCCTGCCACACGGCACCGACCCGGGCCCGTAGCCCCCGCAGCGACTGCTCCGACGGCGTGGCCACGATGGACACCGGCTCGGAGAGGTACAGCAACTGGACGCGGGCCGGCCGCCGTCCGAGCACGGCCTCGCACAGGTAGGCGTAGAACTGCACGCCGCCGAAGCGCCCTTGCTCGTCGCGGATGCCCGGCACCCGCCCCGTCTTGTAGTCGGTGACCACCAGCTCACCGTCGGCGTCGAGGTCGAGGCGGTCGATGATCCCCCGCAGCCGTACCCCGCCCAGCTGGGCCTCGAGCCTGAGCTCGATGCCGATGGAGCGCACGGTGGTGGGGTCCTCGAGCTCGAAGTAGCGGCGCACCAACTGCTCGGCGTCGCCGTGGAACGCCACCTCGGCGTCGCCTCCGAGGGCCAGGGCGAGGTACTCGGGATCGGCCAGGGCCTCGGCCCGGGCCGCCTCGAGGGCGGCCAGGGCGGCGGGGAGCGTGCGCCCGGCGGGCTCGAGGCAGTGCAGCTGCTCGAGCGCCCGGTGGACCAGCGTGCCCTTGACGGCTGCCGGCGAGGGCGGCTCCGGCAGCCGGTCGATCACCGAGAACCGGAAGGCCAGGGCGCAGTCCTTGAACGAGGTGACCTTGGAGGGCGACAGCGTGGCGGGCACGGCCAGGGCCATGGCGGAAGGCTAGACCCGGGGTACGACGGCCGGGGTGGACCCGGCCATCGCTCGACGCCTCATCCGGACCAGCGCAGTCGCAGGTAGCGGCCCAGGCGCCACAGCGTCAGGCCCACCCTGCCGTAGCGCCGGCGCAGGGCGGCGGCGTCGAGGATGTACAGCGCCCGGGCGGCGGCGATGTGCGACCACACCAGCGGCACGTTGCCGAGGGACCTGGCGTTCTCGGGGTCGAACTCCTCGGCCAGTAGCCGGGGCAGCACCGCGCACAGGGCGTCGGCCCGGGCCCGGGCCTCGTCGACCCGGCCCACCGCCGCCAGGGCGGCGACCGCCCACCACGACATGGGCACGAAGGTCGCCTCCCGGCCGGAGAACCCGTCGTCGCCACCCGGCTCGTAGCGGTAGAGGTGGGGGCCGGCCTCGAGGTCCCGGATGGTGACGTCGACCAGCCGGCGGGCCTGCTCGCCGCGCACCATGCCGAACAAGGCGGCCATGAGCGCCGAGGCGTCGGCCTGGCGGGGGTCCTCGCCGTAGCTCTGGGGCAGCCCGCCGTCGTCGCCCAGGGCGGCGACCACGCGGGCGCGGGCGGCGTCGCGTGCCCGCTTCCAGTGCCGGCGCCGGCGCAGGGGATGGCGCATGCGGGCGATCCACACGGCGCGGTCGAGCGCCAGCCAGCGACCGAGGTCACCGCTGACCAGCGGCGCCGGCTGGCGCAGCTCCCAGATGCCGTTCGACGGTGCGGTGGGATCGTCGTCGGCGGCCAGGTGGTCGGCCACGTCCTGCACCATCGACCACGTCGACGGGCGCAGGGCGCCACCGGTCTGCACGTGCACCGAAACCCCCTCCACGAGCATCCCGAGGGCGTCGTACTGCACCTGGTCCCGGGCGCCGTTGCCCACTCGCACGGGACGGGACCCACCCCAGCCCCGCACGCCGGCGACCTCGCGCTCCTCGGGCACGGTGTCGCCCCGGATGTCGGTCAGCGGGGTGGCAGGCACCTGCACCCCGCCCACGACGTCCTCCACGAACCTGAGGTAGGCCTGGGTCGTGTGGCGGTGGCCGAGCAGGGCGGCGACGGACACGGCGAGCGACGCGTCCCGCAGCCAGGTGTAGCGGTAGTCGAACTGCCGCCCGTGGCCGGGGGCCTCGGGCAGCGACGTGGTGGGCGAGGCGATGACCGCACCCGTGGGGCGGTACGTGCACGCTCCGAGCACGGTGAGGGCGTCGGCGGCCCGCTCCGGGTGGTGGCGCGGCAGGCGGGCGCGGCGCAGGTCATCCTCCACGTCACGCTCGGCCCGTGCGAGGCGCTCGGCCAGCTCGTCGGCGGTGGCGTCGAGGGCGGCGCCGACGCCCACGGTGAGTGCCCCCCACCGGCCCCGGGGGGCGCGGACACGCCCCGAGAGGCGCCGGCCGACCACGGAGGCGTCGGTGAGGCCGGTGACGGCCAGGCTGCACGACGCCAGCTCGGCCCGTCCTGCCGACCAGGCTCCCCAGGGCTGATCGAAGCCGCCCACCGACAGCTCGTGCTCGAGGTCGAGGTCGTCGTCGTCGCCGCGGGCCAGGCGCACCAGGACGGTGCGCTCACCGTCGGCCAGCAGCCCGTCCCAGGACGTGACCCGCCGGCCGCGGCAGCGCAGGAGGGTGCGGGCAGTCGGGCCGGCCGGTCGGTCGTCGCCGCCGGCGTAGCGGGCGCCCACCCACCGGGCGGCGGCGCCGTGGGGGTCGAGCAGCGACCAGAGCAGGGGAGGGGAGTCGAACGCCGGGGCGCACCACCAGTCGATCACCCCGCCGGGCTGCACCAGGGCCGCCGACGTGCCGTTGCCGAGCAGCCGGTGCGACCCGATGGCCGGCGCCGGCGCCGGCGCCGGCGGGGCGTCCCCGGCGGAGTCGGCGGGGGAGTCGCTGGCGTCCGGCCCTGCGGTCACGGCCGGGTGGTCATTCGGGCCGGAGGGCGCGGGCCATCGACTCGGCCACCCGCCCCGGGTCCTCCAGGGGCCCGAGATGCCCGAGGCCGGCGAAGACCTCGAGGCGGCCGGCGGGCAGCAGGGCGACCTGGCGCTCGGCCAGCTCGGGGCTGTGGTGGGCGGAGTCGCTGGCCCCACGAGCCAGGGTGACGGGGCAGGTCACCTCGGCCAGATGGGAGAAGGCGTCGTGGGCCCGCCCCTGGCGGTACATCTGGGCCTCGTCCTCCCGGCGGCACTTCAAGGTGACGCCGCCCCCCGGGGCGGGGGCGAACCCGTGCTCGACGTAGGCCCGCAGGGCAGCGGGGTGCAGGTCGCGCAGGCCCGGCTTGGGCGCCAGGTGCTCGTGGGCGGCGCTGACCGAGTCGAAGTCGGCGCGCCGGCGCAGGGCCCCGACCACCAGCGGGTGCTCGTCCATGGAGGCAGCTGCCTCGTCGGGGGGAAAGGCCACGGGCTCGTAGACGTACAGGCCGGCGAACGTGCCCGGTCGGGCCTGCTCGGCCAGCAGCAGCGCCGTCCCTCCCTGGGAATGGCCCATGGCCGACGGACGCTCCAGCCCCAGCCCGTCGACCACGGCCAGCACGTCGAGGGCGAACTGGTGCCACGAGTAGTCGGTCACCGCCGGACGGCCGGAGTCGCCGTGGCCACGGGAATCGTACGACCAGCACCGGAACCGGTCGGCCAGCGCCGCCGCCAGCGGCTCGAACACGCGGCCGTGGAAACCGGTGGGGTGAGCCAGCACCAGGGGAGGACCTGAGCCGCCGAGGTCGTGAACGGCCAGCTCCACCCCGTCGTCGGTGACCACGCGCACGGCGCCATGGTGGCAGCCGGATGCCCTTAGTCTCGACTCGGTGAGCGCCACGACACGCCTGAGGGCGAAGGCCCGGCGGGCGATGTCGGCACCGGTGGCGCTCGTGGCCCTGGCCCTGGCCCTGGCGCTGGCGGCCTGCCAGCCCGACGACGGCGCCGGCTCGGCGGGCGCTCCCGGAGAGGACCAGGGGCCGGAGATCGAGGCGGCCGCCGGCGACCTGCCCACCGATGTCCGGTCGGTGCCCGAGCCGCTGCCCGGCGGCGAGCCGGGTGACCTGGTGGCCCTGGCCGCCCGATCGACGCCGGAGGTGCCCGCCGACGCCCGGGCCTGGGACGTGCTGTACCTGTCGGAGGGCATCGACGGCCGGCCCACGGCGGTGAGCGGGGTCGTCTACGCCCCCGCCGGGACCGCCCCCGGGGAGGGCCGCCCGGTGGTGAGCTGGGGGCACGGCACCGTGGGGCTGGCCGACGACTGCGCCCCCTCGCGTGTGGGCGTCCTGGTCCCCGGCCTGGCCCGGCTGCTCGACGCCGGCCACGTGGTGGTGGCCACCGACTACGAGGGCCTGGGCACCCCCGGTCCCCACCCCTACCTGGTGGGCGTCAGCGCCGGCCGCAGCGTGCTCGACGCCGCCCGGGCGGCGGGGCGCATCGAGGGCGCCGGCGCCGGCCACCGGGTGGTGGTGGCCGGGCACTCGCAGGGCGGCCACGCCGCGCTGTTCGCCGGACAGCTGGCGTCCGGGTACGCCCCCGAGCTCGAGCTGCTGGGCGTGGTCGGTTCGGCGCCGGCGGCCGAGCTCAGCACGCTGCTGCGGTCGGCGGTGCCCATCACCCCGGCGTTCGGCCTGATGGCCTCCGCCGTCTACGCCTACGGCTCGGTCTACGACGATCTCCACCTGGCCGACGCCCTCACGCCGGCGGCCCTGGAGCGCATCGAGGTGGTCGAGCAGCGCTGCCTTGAGGGAGTGACCGACGCCTTCTCCGACCAGGCCCCCTCGGCCTGGCTGGTGGCCAACCCGGTCGATCTCGACGCCTGGGAGCGGCGGATCGAGGAGAACGAGCCGGGTTCGGCGGCCGTGAGCGCCCCCGTGCTGGTGGTCCAGGGGGCCAACGACTTCATCGTCCTGGGGTCGAGCACGCGGACGGCGATCGAGCGGCTGTGCGCCGGGGGCAACACCGTCGACTACCGGGAGTACCCCGGGGCCGTCCACGGTGACATCCTGGCCCGGGCCGGGCCCGAGGTGCTGGCGTGGGTGGCGGAGCGGGTGGCCGGGGGTGACGCCCGGTCGACCTGCGGTGGCTGATCCGGGGGCCGGCGGCCGGGCGGCGGGGGACGGGCTGGTCCGGTCGCGCTACGCCCTGGCGGCGCTGATGATGGGCGTCGGCGTGTCGCACTTCGCCGTGCCCGAGGCCTACGAGCGGATCATCCCCCGGTGGCTGGGCGACCCCCGGGGCGTGGTGCTGGCCAGCGGAGCGGCCGAGCTGGCCGCCGGCGCCCTCCTGGCCCTCCCCGCCACCCGACGCGCCGGTGCCTGGGCGACCGTGGTGGTGCTGGTGGCGGTGTTCCCGGCGAACGTGCAGATGGCCCTGGACGGCGGCATCGCCGGCGCCGGCTTCCCCCTGGGCTCGCCGGTGGCCGCCTGGCTGCGCCTCCCGCTGCAGGTCCCCCTGGTGGGGTGGGCGTGGGCCCTCGCCCGGCGGATGCCGCCTCGCCCGGCCTAACCGGGCCGCCTCCGGCCCCGCCGGCCCCCCCGGCCCCGCCGGCCCCCCCGACCTAACCGGGCCCCCACCCCGTTCTTTGTCGGCTGAACCACCGTGGGCGGGGTCGATCCGACAAAGAACGGGGCTTGCCGGGGCCGGTGGACGGGCTCAGCGCTGGCGGCGCCGGCGCAGCGCCAGCAGTCCGGCGGCCACGGCGGCGGAAGCGCCCAGCACGCCGAGCACACCGCCGGGTCGCTGGCGGCCCGGGGCCGGACGGGTGTCACCGGGCGCCGGCGGCGGCGGCGGGGTGGTGGTGGTGGGTCGTTCGCCGAGGGGGGCGGGCGCCGGCTGCAGGCGCACGTCGTCGGCCTCGGCCACCCACGAGGCGGCCAGCCGCTCGGCCTGGGACGAGCCGTCGATGGTGTCGACGTGCCACCAGTCGCCCTGGAGGCGCTCGGGGCCGGCCTCCACGATCAGGTAGCCGTGGTGGCGCAGGTCGTTCCAGCGCAGGTGGGGGAGCTGGGCCGCCACCAGGGCCGAGCCGCCGGCCGAGGCCAGGTCGGGATCGATGCCGACGATCTGGGCGAACGACGGCGACGTGACGCTGGGGACGACCAGCTCGACGGCCACCGGCGGGTCCCCGGGGCGGGCACCGGCGGGGACGTCGAAGGCCCACGACGAGTGGATGTCACCGGTCAGCACGGCCACCGGGCCCACGCCGGGCTCGGCCGTGACGTCGAGCAGGCGTTGCCGGGCCACGGGGTAGCCGTCCCACTGGTCGGCGTTCATCACCGTGCTGCCGACGGCCAGGCCCAGGCGCCGGCCGACCCCGCCCAGGCTGTCGGGCACCTCCAGCTGCATCGGCGAGAGCACGACCTGATTGGCCAGCAGGCGCCAGGTGGCCGGCGAGGCCCGCAGCCGCTCGGCCAACCATGCCTCCTGGGCCTCGGACATGATGCGCCGGCGGGGGTCGGACAGGGCGGCGCCGGGGTCGGGATGGTGGTGGTCGATCTGCTGGTCACGACCTTCGTGACGGGTGTCGAGCAGCAGCAGCTCGGCCGTGCCCCCGAGCGGCACCGACCGCCAGATGCGGTCGGGCACGTCGGGGTCCGGGCGGCGCACGGGGAGCCATTCGAGGAACGCCTGCAGGGCTCCCGCCCGCCGCTCCTCCCACGGTCCCTGGCGAGCGGGATCGTGGCTGGGAGCACCTCCCCGCCAGGCGTCGCTGTCGAGGTCGTGGTCGTCCCAGATCGCCGCCACGGGGAGCTGCTGGTGCAGAGCCTGGAGGTCGGGGTCGGTGCGGTACTGGGCGTGGCGGGCGCGGTAGTCGGCCAGCGAGGCGGGCTCGGCGGCAGGCTCGTGGGAGCGGATGGCATCCTCGGCGTCACCCTCGTAGATGTAGTCGCCCAGGTGCACGACCAGGTCGACGTCGCGCTCGGCCAGGCGCCGGTAGACGGTGAAGCGCCCGGCCGGGAAGGACGAGCACGAGACCACGCCCAGGCGGACCCGGCGCCGGTCGTCGGGCCCAGGGGCGGTGCGGGTGCGCCCGGTGGGGGACCGCTCGCCGCCCGCCTCGCCGCCCGCCTCGCCGCCCGCCTCGAAGGCGTACCACCAGGTGGTGGCCGGTCGCAGGCCGCCGGCGTCGACGTGGACGGTCCAGTCGTGCTCCGGGAGCGCCTCGGTGCTCCCGCTGGCGACCACGTCGTGCAGCTCGGGGTCGGACGCCACCAGCCAGCGCAGGGGCACGGGGCCGTCGGCGCCCGACACCCGGGTCCACAGCACCACCCGCTCTGCTTCGGGGTCGCCGCTGGCCACGCCGTGGCGGAAGGTCCTCTGGTCGCCGGCGACGCCGGCGACGTCCTCGCCCGCCAGACGGCCGGTGGCGCTCATCACCAGGCCGGCTGCCGCCGCGCCCGGCAGGCGGCGCAGGAGGTCACGGCGAGCCAGCACCCGGCCATGGTGCCGCCCCCACGGCAGGGCGAGGCAGTCAGGCGAAGGCGCCGTCGCCGACCAGGGAGTGCTCGGGCCATCGCCCGGGCGTTCCCAGGATGGCGCGGGGGTAGTCCTCGAACAGCCACCGGGCGAAGTGGCGGCGGGTCCAGCCGGTGGCGCCGGCGATGCGCAGGCCCACCCGTACCCCCTTGCGGTGGCGGAGGGGCGCGGCCATCGCCCGCGACACGGCCATGTCGGCCAGCAGCTCCCGGTGGACCGCCCGCTCGTAGTTGGAGGCGGCGCCGGCGGCGTCGAAGGGACCGGCCTGGACCACGGCCCGGGCGGCCAGGGCGCCGGTCAGCAGGGCCTGGGCGATGCCCTCCCCGGTGAGGGGGTCGCAGGCGGCGGCGGCGTCGCCGACGAAAAGGGCCCGGCCGCCGGCGGCGGCCAGCCCGATGTCGTGGAGGCGCGAGGGGATGGGCCACGCCCGGTGGGAGCCCTCGGGCGCCGCCTCGGGACCGAGCACGGAACGGATGTGGGGCCGGGCCAGCAGCTCGGGCCACAGCGCCTTCATGGCCCGGGTGGGCAGCCGGCCGCGCTCGATGCCGAAGCCCACGTTGGCCCGCCGCCCCGGCAGCGGGAACGACCACACGTAGCCGGGAAGGAGGTCTGGTTCGAACCAGACGTGGAGGGCGGAGGCGGCGTCCGGGCCCACCGAGGTGAAGTACTGGCGGAAGGCATGCCATTCCCCCAGGCGACCGGGTCGCCCTTCCGGATGGGGCCGGGCCGGCTCCGAGGCACCGAGGTGCTTGCGCAGCGGTGACCACATGCCGTCGGCTCCGATGGCGTAGCGGGCGGCCACCCGGCCGAGCCCGCCCAGCTCCAGGGTGATGCGGTCCGGCCCCGGCTCGGCCCCCGTGCACGGGTGGCCGTCGGCCACCTTGACGCCGGCGGCCCGGGCCCGGTCGACCAGGGCGGCGTCGAGCTCGAGCCGGGGGACCACGGCGGCGTAGGTGCCCCGCCCGCGGGGCAGGGGCAGGCGCAGGGCCCGGCCGGCGGGGTCGTGCAGCACCACGTCGTCGACCGGCTGCCACGACGGCAGGGCGCCGGGGTCGAGGCCCAGGTCCTCGAGGTGGCGCAGGGCGGCGGCGGTGAGGCCGTCACCGCAGCACTTGTCGCGGGGGAAGCTGGCCTTGTCCGCCAGGAGCACCTCGCGGCCGGCCCGCGCCAGCTCGATGGAGGCGGCCACCCCCGCCGGGCCGGCGCCCACCACCACCACGTCAACGGAGGGCCCAGGCACGGCGTCAGCCTAGGAGGCGCCGGTGAGGCTGCGGAGTCCGCCAGGCGGAGCAGCAGACGACGCTGGTCCAGCTCCGTGCAACGGGCGCCGGCGGATTATCGCCGGCGAAATGTCAACAGTCCACGCCCTCCCTCGGGCGGTAGAGGGCGGAGACGGTGTCCACCTCGACGCGACCGTCGACGTAGCGCCGGGTGCGCTCGGTGGTCACCCGGGTGCAGTTGCCGGCCGAGCTCTTGGACTGGCCGGTCTGCTCGCCGGTGGCGTACCTCGTCGAGTACAGGGTCACGGTGATGCTGGAGTCGGTGTAGGTCG
>JAHWKL010000078.1 GCA_019347915.1 Actinomycetota bacterium | reverse complement strand
GGCCGGCCCCCGGCCGGCTGAGCTCGCTCGCCGCCGCCCGGCGCAGGGCGGCGGTCGGCGTCACCCTGGCTGCCGTGACCCTGTCTTCCGTGGGGCTTCCCAACGCCGCCGGCACCGGTGCCGGGGAGCCGGAACCGGCCCGCCTCAGCCGGATCCCCGCCGCCGCCCAGCTCGCGCCTCCGCCACCGGAGAAAGAGCTGTCGCTCCCCAGCCTCAGCCGGATCCCCGCCGGTGCCCAGGTGCGCTCGGACCCGCAGCCGGCACCCGAGCCGGTTGCGGATGCGCCCGACCAGGCGGGTGAGGTTCCGGCCACGCCGAGGCTCTCCGGCCTCAGCCGGCTTCCCACCGCCGCCCCCGGGCAACCCACGCCCGCCGCCAAGCGGCTGCCGAGCCTCAGCCGGCTGAGCCCCGACCTGCCGCCGGCAGCGCCACCTGGCGGTGGACCCGCAGCCGAGCCGGTGGTCCCGGCCGACGCCGGCGCCCTCCCGCTGGGCAAGGGGATGTGGCTCTACGTCACCGACCAGGTCGAGGCCGGCAACGTCGACGCCCTGGTCGACCGGGCCCGGCACGTCGGCCTCACCCACATCTACGTCCGTACCGGGTCCTCCAAATCGGGCTTCTACGCCCAGCCCTACCTCGACCAGCTCCTCGAGAAGGCCCACGCCTCGGGCCTGCGGGTCATCGGGTGGGACTTCCCCTACCTCTACGACGTGGGCGACGACGTGGCCCGGGCCATGGCCGCCATCACCTACACCACCCCCACCGGTCACCGCATCGACGGCTTCGCCGCCGACATCGAGACGCGGTCGGAAGGCACCAACCTGACGCCCGAGGGGGCGGCTGCCTACGGGCACCTGCTCCGAGAGGCGGTGGGGCCCCGCTACCCCCTGGTGGCCGTGGTCCCCCGTCCCTCGTCCAAGATGCAGCGCATCTTCCCCTACGCCGCGGTGCTGCCGCCGTTCGACGCCGTGGCCCCCATGACGTACTGGCTCAACCGCCAGCCCGACAGCGACGTGGTCAACGACGTGACCTTCCTGCTGCCGTTCGGCAAGCCGGTGATCCCGGTCGGCCAGGCCTACGACGGCGCTCCCGAGGGCGGGCGCCCCGGCCCGCCGCCGCCCGACGAGATCGCCCGCTTCCTCGCCGCCGCCGAGGCCTCGGGCGCGGTGGGCGCCTCCTTCTGGTCGTGGCAGCACGCCAACCAGCCCATCTGGGACACCATCGCCGCCGCACCGCAGTTCCGGTGGGAGCCGCTGCCCCCCGGCCAGCTGCGGCCCGAGCAGGTCCGGGCCCTCCAGACCCAGCTGACCAGCCTCGGCCACCTCGTCGCCGCCACCGGAGTGTGGGACGACCTGACGTCGGAGGCCCTGCGGGCCTACCAGGGGCGGGCCCTGCTGCCGCAGACGGGCGTGCTCGACGCTGCCACCCTCGACATCCTGCTCCGGCCCTTCGCTCCTCCCATCGGGCCGGTCACCTGACGCCTCCCCCCGGCACCCCGCCGGCGGGCGTGCACCACTCCGCCCAGCCGGCGCCCGACCGCCCGTCGGCGGCCACGTAGCGGCACAACGCGCGGGCCAGGCGGCTGCTGCGGCCGTCGGGGGCGTCGACGCGGACGGGAGCGTGGTGCAGCGGCGAGGCGGTGAGAACGAGAGGCGGATCGACGATCTGGTGGCGGGACGCCGGCAGCAGGCCGTCCTCGCCGGGCACGCCCGACGGCGACAGCCGATCGGTGAACCAGGTGGTGCCGTCGCCCAACCGCCCGCTGCTCGTCCCCCACGAACCGTCCCACCAGTGGCGCCGGCCCCAGGCGTGGCTGCGCTGGCCCCACCCCTCGAAGGTGATGGTCTCGGCCCCCACCAGCACCTCGCCGTGCACGGCGCACGACAGCGAGTAACCGTCCGTGCGGCTCAGGAGCCGGGGGGCGGCGGCGCTCTCCCACTCCAGGTCGAAGCCGAGGGGCGTGCGGTCGCCCCGGACCGACCGGTACGCCTCGGTGGGGTCGTCCAGGCCGACGCCGAAGGCCTCCAGTCCCACGGTCCAGTGCTCCAGCGGCGTCTCGCACACCGGGTCGGTCCACAGGCCCTCGCCCCGCAGGTCGAGGCCCGGTCCTCGGGGAAGGGCCACGTCGTGGTCGACCACCGTCACCAGCGGGCGGCGGCGGCCCACCAGGCAGCCCCAGAACCAGGTCACGCCCCGGTTCGGGTGCAGCGCCACCCGCACGTAGCCACCGAGGTCCCCGGACGGGGAGGCGAAGTCGAACTCCCACGCCTCCTCCCAGAAGGGGTCGGCGCCGGGCGGGTGCCGGCCCTCGTCGGCGGGCGCCACCTGCTCCACCGCGTCACCGTACTGACGCCTGCGAGGATGCAGGGCGTGCCCCGCTTCTTGAGCCCCGAGTGGATGGCGGAGGCCTCGGCGGCGGCGGCCACCAGCCCCGAGCTGGCCGAGGCCAGCGCCGGCGTGCACCTGGTGGTCCAGCAGGTGGTGACCGGCGGGCCCGACGGTGACGTGCGCTACGTCGTGTCGCTGAGCGACGGCCGGGCCCGGTTCGGGGCCGGCGAGGCCGCCGACGCCGACGTCGCCTTCACCACCGACTGGGAGACCGCGGTGGCGGTGGCGACGGGCGCCTCCAGCGCCCAGGACGCCTTCGCCTCCGGGCGGCTCCGCGTGCGGGGGGACGTCACCGCCCTGCTGCGTCACGCTCGGGCCCTCGACGGCCTCCACGCCGTGTTCGCCGGCCTCCGGGAGCGCACGACCTACTGAGGACCGCGCAGCGGACAGATGGGTGCGTTTGGTCTGGCGACCCCGAGTGTTGTCCCGCTCGGAGCTCATAGTCGAGCACCATGCACTGTCCTCTGGTTCATCGTTGCTTCGTTGTTGGTCCTCGTTGTCGTCGGCTCGCTGGTGATCCGACGGCGGCGACCTGCGCCGCGTTTCCTGGCAGGTGTGGAGCCAGGCTCCTTCTTCGAGGTTCGAGACGGCGCCACCTGATGTGAGCGAGCCGATTGATGCTCCGGCTCGCGCCGCCGCAGGCCAGCGCGAAGGGATCTTCGGCGCTTGATGGTGCCTGTCACGGGAGCAGGGTGAGGGGCCCAACGGCGGCGCGAACCACGGTGAAGTGCCGCCGGTCGAAGGTGGCGACCTCTGTCACGTCGAGACGCTCGGCGGCGGCGAACACCGAGGCGTCGGTCGTGCCCAGTGGGAGGTCCCGGTACCGGGAGACCAACTCGGCGATCCGCAGCCAGTCAGCGGCGACCACCGGCTCGGCGATGAGGTTGCCGGCAGCCAAGGAGGTTGCCGGCAGCCAAGTCGCCCAAGAAGCGGACCTCCGCCTCGACACCGAGGCGCCAGCCCAGGAGATGGGTCACCTCGGTGATGACGAGCACCGGCACGAGGAGGGGCCCCGGGTGTTCCTCTAGGAGCTGGAGGCTGGCGGGATGGTGGCGGTCGTCACGGTCGACGTAGGCGTACACGGGCCCTGCGTCGACAATCAGTGCGATCCGACCACCTCCCGGGCCAGCAACTCCTCGATGCGCTCGGAGATGTCGGCGTGGCCGCTGGCACCGGCGCCGGCCGCCAGCAGCTTGCGGTGCCGCCCGCCTCCGCGGAGATGGACCTCGATGGCCTCGCGCGTCAGCTCCGAGACGGTGACTCCCCGTCGCTCGGCCTCGTGGCGGAGGCGCGCGTCCAGATCATCTGGGAGCTTGACCGTCGTCCGCTTCATGTATGCCAGCATGCCCTCGATGCTCCGCTGCCGTGCCGAGTCTCCCTGCCGGCTCGCGCCGCCCGGCATCACGCCGATCAGGAAATGGCGAGCGGTGGGGGGGCGTCGATGCGTCGAGGCGCCGCCGCTGCACGTCGCGCGAGCGAGCACGTCGGCGCGGCCGCACGTGCCACGCGTGCCACCGCGTCTCCGTGGGCTGACCGGACCCTCCATCGCGGGAGCCCGCGAGGGCGTATGTGACGCCGGAGTCGGCAGGCTACGCGACTTCAAGAAAGCGACGCAGGGCTTCGCGGATGATCTCGCTCACCGTCGTCTCGGCGTCCTTCGCTCGGGTCTCGACGGCCCGCTTCAGTTCGGGATCGAGGCGGACGGGCACGACTTCAGCGGGAGCGCTGCCCAGCATCGGTCGTCCTCGGCGACGACGCTTGAGGTCCTCTACGTCGTAACCGCGTTCCGCCTCGTCGGCGAGAGCTTCGATGTCCGCGTCAGACAGGACTCGGCCGGTCTTGGTGGTGTAGGGCTTGGGGCGGTCAGTCATCGCGATCCTCTGGTCTTGGAAGGAGGTCCCGGAAAGCGGGACGGAGCGGCATGGCGTGGATCGCCAGGAGCCGTTCATCGGACAACTCGAGGACGATCACCTCGAGGAGGCTTCCGGCGGAGCTCGGACCGATGACGAGCACCTTCGGAGGGTCGGCCTCACGGCCGCTCGACGACAGCGAGGGCATGGTCGGCCGCATGGAGGAGGTCGTCGCCGAAGACCCCGTGACGCCTCGCCGACCGATGTATCTCCACACGGCCACATCGTAATACGAAAGTAACGGGCGGAGGAAGAGCATGCCGGCGACCGGCGCCGGAGGTTGCCGGTCGTCACGTCCGAGAGCAGCGCGAAGAAGCGATCGGTGCTCCTGGGCCGCGACGGCGAGCCGTCGGCCGCCCCCGCTCGAGCCCAAGCCGATCGGCACCTCGGCGCGATCTCAATCGTGAGTCACAGAACGCCCACTTCCGTTCCGTGCTGTCCTCCAGGGAGGACCTCGCCAGGGAATTCGTTCGCATGCTGATAAGGGTCCGCCGCCACCTTCCCCGCCGGCGATGATGCTGGACTCGGGCCCGGAGACAGCTCTCGGCCCGCGTGGCGGCCTACGGCGCGGGCGCCTCGTCGACAGCCAGCTCAGCGAGCGGGCGCCGCCGTCCTTCGGCATCCCTGCCCTGTGCAGGGTCCGAAAATCAACAGTAGTGACGCCAGCAATATGACAGCGGCCGTTGTGGAGGGCGAGGCCATCGGTAGAGCGCACTCTCAATCCGTCGCAGCCAGTGCCTTCGTCGCCGCGTCCCGAAAGATCGGCACGGAGAACACGAAGCCTTCCTCGAGCAGTCGGGCGGGAACGCAGCGACGACCGGTGAGGGCCAGTGCAGGATCGGACCCCAACAGAATGGCACCGAGGTAGGTGACCGGAGCCGGCGCCGGCAGGCCGGCCCGCCGTCCCAAGAGCTCGCGGTAGGTGGCCATCATCTCGGCGTTCGTTATCGGGTTGGGCGACGTGACGTGGTACAGCCCGGCCATGGAACCGTCGTCGATAGCCCGCACCATCGTCTCCACGAAGTCGTCCAGGGCCACCCAAGACACCCATTGCCTTCCGTGCCCCGCTCGGCCGCCCAGCCCCCGGCGGGTCAGCCAGGCGAGACGATCGGTGGCCGGGTCGCCCGATCCGCCGATGCCGATGCCGGCACGCAAAAGCACGGTTCGAGCAACGCCGCGGGTCGCCTGGGCGAAGGCAGCCTCCCAGGCCAGGCAGACCTGCACCATCTGCGCCGGGCCGCGGCCCGAGGGCGGCGTGGCCTCGTCGATCACCGCGTCGCCGCCGTCGCCGAAGATGGCCAGGACGACAGTTGCACCCACACGGGCGGTGGCGCATCGCACGTCTCGAGCGCGTTCCCGACCGCGCGCACGGTGTCGACTCGGGAGGCGATGAGCTCGTCGAGGTTGCGACGGGTGGGGCGGCAGTCGACGCGCTTGCCGGAAAGGTGGACGATGGCGTCCGCACCCTCGATCGCTCTGGCCCACGCGCCGGGGGAACGGCCGTCCCAGTGGACGAACTCGCAGCGCTGACCAGGTGCCGAACGACCGCGAGTGAGGATCGTCACCCGGTCTCCGCGTGCCGTCAGCCGGTCGGTGAGCGACCGGCCAAGGAAGCCCGAGCCGCCAGGGAGCACGATGTGCTTGTTCTTCGACTGCACCTGAACCTACCTCTCGGTGACGGTCCGTCGCCGCCGATAGAGCACCACCCCCGCGGGCAAGATCAGGAGGTAGAGCACGGCAACGGCTGCGAGGCCCCAATTGACTGCATGGTCAGAAACCTGGATCGGCTCACCATCCTCGATGGCGCTCGTGACGTAACCAATGACGAAGAAGACCCCCCAACCGCCGATGTAGCCGAGCGTCCAACGGTCACCCTTGCTGCTCTTCACGGCGGCCACCCAGCAGATGGGAGCAGCCAGCATGAGACCCAATCCGAAGAACACGCCGAAGAAGTCAGTGGTGAACGATCCGCCGAACGAACCAACGACCAAGGCCACCAGAAAGCCAAAAACCATGCCTGCGACGTACACGACGGCCCTCGCTACCGCGACGAGGATCCGCCGTAGGAGAGCGAGTTCGTTCATGCGATAACCGCCGTCGCCTCCGCCTCGCGAGTTCCACCACGTTCGCCACGCTGTCGCATGGGGAGGCTCGAGCCCACATTTCCCTGTTCAAGGATGGGAACTTGGCGCGAGCGGCGGCACGAACCGATGGATGGACCCCGAGCAGCCCACGATGCTGCGCAGATCATCCCAGGCTTGATGCTGCCCCTCATCGCTCGCTCACTGCGCCGCCCTTGCTCGCTCGTGACCATATGCTACCATCTAGTCGCACACTGGTAGCAAGCGAATAGAGGACCGGCATGGGAAGCCAGTACCGCCTCGACGATCTGGCACGACACGCCGGCGTCGCGTCGACAACCGTGCGCCTGTACCGGACGAAGGGTCTGCTGGCTCCGCCACGGCTGGAGGGCCGCACCGGGTGGTACGACGACTCGCACCTGAGCCGCCTCCGGCTCATCGCCCGCCTACAGGGTGAGGGCTACTCGCTCGCTGGCATCGCCAACCTGCTCGAGCAGTGGGAGCACGGACGCAGCCTCGACGCAGTGATCGGCATCGAGGCCGAGCTTGATGCGCTCCTCGGCGACGTGCACGCCATCGTCCTCGATCCTGTCGAGCTGCTCGAGCGGTTCCCGGACGGATCGATGACCCCTGAGCTGCTGCAGCGGGCAGCGTCGCTCGGACTGGCGCAGCCCACCGACGACGGAAGGATCCGCGTCGCCGACCGCCGGTTCCTCGAGACTGGTGCCGCATTGGCGCACCTTGGCATCCCGCTCGACGTGATCCTCGACGAGTGGGAAGGCCTCGTCGTTCATACCGACGACATCGCGGCGCGGTTCGTCGGGCTGTTCGAGACGTATCTCGCGCCGCCTGACTGGCGGGCCGGGCTCGACACCGAACGTACACAGGAGCTGGCGCAAACGCTCGGCCGGCTCCAGGCCACCGCCCGCCAGGTCCTCGCAGCGGCGCTTGACGCGAGCGTCGCTCGCCTCGGCCGCGAGCGACTCGGCGAGCTGGTCGAGCAATGAACGTGGGAGCGAAGGCCCGTCGACGCCGGCCCATCTACGTCGAGTCCCGGATCCAGGCGTCCCTCGACCGCGTGTGGGGCGCCACGCAACAGCCCGATCAACATCAGCGCTGGGACGTCCGCTTCGGGAGCATCGCCTCCCTGCCCCGGGTCGACGGAGAGCCGCCGCGGTTCACCTACGCGTCGGCCGTGGCCCCCTCACCATCGCTGGTACGGGGGAGTCGCTCGCCAATCGTGACCGCGCCGGCGGGACGCGTTGGTCGGGACTGAAGTTCCGGGCCCTGGCCGATCCGACTCGCCGACAGATACTCCAGGATCTCCGAGACAGCGAGATGACACCGGGTGGCATCGCCTCGCAGTTCCCGATCAGTGGGGCATCGACCTCGCGTCAACTCTCGATCCTCAAGGTCGCCGGCCTCGACACCGAACACCGCGAGGCGAACCGCATCCATTACGCCCTGGTGTGATCCCGTACCGGGCCGGGGCCCCGCACCTGCGGTGATCTTCTTCGGTTACCTGGCCTTGGCCCTGGTTCTCGGTGTCGGCTCGGCGCTCCTGGCCTTCGTCGTCTCCCAGGCTTCTAGTGGCGTCCGGCTGTTCATGCGCCGCCTGCGATGGGGTGTCGCCACGGGAGCGGTGACCGGGGCGGTGGTCGGCGCGTCCTTGCCGCTCACCGGATCGCTCAGGGGCGATACAGGGTTGTTGTTGGGCTTCATGTTCGGCGGTGTGGTGTACGGAGCCGTCATCGGCGCCGTCGTCGCGGTGATCCCGTCCTTGATTGGCGCCTCAGTCGTCACGGACCTCCTCCGCCAGCGCCACCCGCGCCCATCCTCCGAGGAGAGTGTCCACAGTGACCTCACCTCGGTCTTCGGCGTGGTGGTCGCTGTGCTCGATGGGATCGTGCTCGTGGCCATGATCGCCAGCGGCCCCGGCTTGTCTTCGGCCGCGATCGCCCTTTCGCTCATCGTGGTCGGCAACGCTTGCGTCGTCCTGATGCTTTGGCGAGCCAGAAGGTCAATAGGTCGGCTTTGGTTTACGGCCGCTGGTTGGTTTGTACCGCGGTGTCTCGCGGCTCACGCAGCTCACGACCGCTCGCAACTTCCCGAAGAAGTGATCGGTGCTCATCACCCTCGACGTAGAGCCGTCGACCGCCGCCGCGCGAGACCCTCGCGACCGGCACGTAGGGGCGGCTAAGTCTGGTCGATGTCCAAGTAGATCACCTCGATTACGTCATCGACGCGAAGGTGGGCATAGACCGCGACGAGGCGTACGAGGACCCGCTGGTGATGAGCACCCGCACCGGCGGGGCGTCCTCGAGGGGCAATGTTGTCCCAACGAAGTCCTCGGCGAGCAGGTCGACGATGGTCGGAACCTCGTGGAGCAAGAAGTCCGTAGTGGACGGTCCACCCTCCGCAGTTCGCTCCGCGGGAAGAAGCTCATCGAGCCTGTCGAAGAAGGACTGGCCGACCTGGACCTGCCGACGAATCACTCCGAGACGGACTGGTTCAGATCTGCAGAGAGTCGTCGAGCCGTCGCCTCGACTCGGCGGCGGAAGCCCTCCGGGACCTGATCGAGGTCCTCAACGACACCTTCCCTGACGGCCTGTGCACGCTCGCTGGGCGACAGCTCGTCCAGTTCGGCGGCTGTCAGGACGTCACGGTTCTTGGCCACAGCAACAGGATACCGACGTCGGCCCGGAGGAAGGGCGCTGCCCACGGGACCCGGCTTCGTCTCGGTCCGATTGCCGAACGCCGAGCAGCGAGTCCACGCCGACTTGGTAATCGCGAGCGGCTGACTGCTACCGCCGCGGCGCCGACGGGGCGCCGAGGATCGGCATCACCTATGCGCTCGCCAAGGGGCGGGCCCGGCGCTCAAGGCTAGCGGCGGCGTGATCGGACGGCGGCAGCCACGAGTGCGGCGGCACCAAGGCCCAGAAGGACTCCATTGGCCAGTCCTTCGTGGCCGGTGACAGCCGTCACACCAAGCACGGCAGTCACAGCCAACGCTCCCAGCACAATCACGGCGACCGTACGAGGCGGCAGCCGGTTCGGTCCCGAAGGTGATGCGAATTCATGCCACAGCCACGCGGCGAGCCCGACGCCAAGGGCGAGTTGCAGCAGCAACAGTGCCAAGCGCCAACCACTCACCGGGTGAACCTAACCGCCGCGAGCCCAGTGCGAAGGGATGATCGGCGCCGTCTGGCGCCGTCGAGTCCGACCTTCCGCTGATCGCAACCTCACCCCTGCTGATCAGGACCCAGGCCGAGGAGCTGGCGACGCTGGTGACGGGGCATGCGCGCCAACGCGGCCAGGGGAACGATTAGAAGAAGGGCGGCTGCCGAGAGAGCCCGCTCGAACGCGACTACAGCCACGGCACCTGCCACGAAGAGCACAAGGCCGGCACGAACGATCCATACCTCACTCGGAGCCATCATGCTGGCGGCGCTTCGCGAACCTGGCGGCAGCTGCCGCCAGTCTCTCCACCAGGGCTTCTGGGCATGAGCCTCCGCCTCCCGGCTTCCTCCGACGCCTGTTGGCGTCTCTTTGCCGACGTACGGACGACTCCTCACGGAGTACGCGAGAGCGGCGAAAATCGCCGCCCATGCCACCAGAAGGATCATCGCCATCACCACAGCAGCTGCCGTCTCGCCGATCGCGGCAACGATTGCCGTGACGATCAGCATGACAACACTGGATACGACCGTCGCCCAACCGTAGGCCTGCTGTTGCCTACCGGACGCTCCGCTGAGGTCCTCACGAAATCGAGTCGTGGCGTCTCTGGCGGTGGTCACCCAGTTGGGCGTACCCGGCTCAGCGGACGGATAGACAGCGACCCGTGGGAATGGCCGACCGCCAGAGCCTTGGTGCCAGCGATTGGGCCCTCAGCCGGACCGGCCGCGTGAATGGTCGGGGCTAAGTACAGAGCGACGTGACCCGTGACGTAAACTGCGGACGGAGGCCCCCCGCCCCGCGCCAAGGCGCGCCGAATGCCAGCTCTCGGCACCGAAGATCACGCCGATCGGGGAATCGCGAGCGGCGGAGCAGCACCAGAGCGTTGACACGGCGCCGCTGTCGGACGCCGCGTGATCGGCACGTCTGTGCGGCGGCGACTCCTAGCTGTCTCGGCCCGCAGCCTCGTCCTCATCCGGCGCCGCAGGGGTTCCGCGCACCCACCACCAGAGCCCGACACCGGCTGCGAGAGGGATCCCCCAGAGGTCGCCACCCATGCCCTCACGCCCCGCAGCTGCGAAGGCGGCCTTCTGACTGCCGATGAAGCCCATCCGCTTCCGACGCACGCAGAAAGTATGGGTCTCGGCCCCAGGCGATGGAAGAGGGCGGTGCCACACTGAACCGGTCGATCGGAGCGGTCGGTCTTGAAGCCGTCCCGCCCAGAGACCCGCTGGGTAGCGGCACGTCGGTGCGGCTCGCGTTGCGTGCGCGCACGACCCGGCGCTTGGTCAGGCGCGGAGCGTTCGCCGTACGGCCTCGATGAGTACCTCATCGGCGCTAACGTGCGCGCCGTAGTGATCAGCCTGCTCAAGGAGCAGGAGCTCGCCTCGGGGAATCTCGGCTGCGGCCCGCCGGGCCTGGTCGAGGAAGTCAGCGTCGCCCGCTCCCATCACGATCAGGCACGGGACCGTCCACTCCGTGAGG
>JAHWKL010000077.1 GCA_019347915.1 Actinomycetota bacterium | reverse complement strand
GGCCAGGCCGGCGTCTTGCGCCCAGGCCCGGCACTGCGCCGGCGAGAGCCCGTCCACGGGCTCGACGTGCAGCCGGGCCACCGCCGAGGGCTCCTCGGCCGCCACCTGCTCGATGTCGACCCCGCCGCGGGCAGAGAGCAGGCCCAGGTGGTCGCGGGCGGACCGGTCGAGGGTGAAGCTGACGTAGTGCTCGGCAGCGATGTCCGCCGCCGCCTCGACCCACAGGCGCTCGACGCGATGCCCGCGGATGTCCATCCCGAGCACGGCATCGGCGTGGCGCCGCAGCTCGCCGGCGTCGGCTGCCAGCTTGATCCCGCCCGCCTTGCCCCGACCCCCGACCCGCACCTGGGCCTTGACCACCACCGGGAACCCGATGCTCTCCCCCGCGGCCACCGCCTCATCCACGCGCTCGGCCACCGCTCCGGCGGGGACGGGGACGCCGAACGAGGCCAGGAACTGCTTGCCCTGGTACTCGAACAGGTCCACGACGGCGGATACTAGGAGGCGTGCAGGCCCGGCGTTCGGTGATGGCAGGAGTGGCCGGGGTGGTGATTGCCCTCGCCGTCGTCGGCGGCGTGATCCTGCTGGCCGCCTCCGGGGCGGTCGAGGTGCGCCTGGGTGACGACGTGTTCCTGGCCGGACGGGTGGAGCGCCTCGCTCCCGCCGTCGAGTTCGACGGCCCCATCATCATCCCCGATGCCTCACCCGAGCGCAGTCGGGACATCTACCTCCAGCACCTGGGCCCCGGCGTCGAGCAGGGCTGGCTGGCCCTGGGCGCCCAGGCGCCGGGTGCCGAGCGGGAGTGCCTCATCCGCTGGCAGTCGGAGGCCCACGAGTTCGTCGACCCGTGCACCGGGCGGCGCTATCCGGCCGACGGCGAAGGTCTGACCCGCTATCCCACGCGGGTGACCGCCGGCGTGTTGTCGGTGGACCTGCGCCATCCCATTCCGCCGTAGCGACCGCGCCCCGCCGTCGACGGCGGGCTGGCTACGGCTGGGCGCCCTCGGCACAGGGATGGAACAGGTCGCACGGCCCCTCGTGCCCCTCCGGGTGGAAGTCGAAGAGGGCTCCGGCCGGCTGCCCGGCTGCCGGCACGTCGACCCCGGCGGGGTGACCATGGGCCTCGGCGTGGCCGCCGCCTCCGATGGCGGCCCCGCCGCCGAGGGCGAGCAGGCACGACCAGGCAACGAGCTTCGTCGCCGCCCGCCGGTTGACGGCGGGCGGTCGGCCGGCGGTGCGCCAGGACAGCACCACCGCGCCGGTCAGGGCGGCGACCTCGATGGCGACGGTGAGGGCGTCCAGCACCGACACCGCTTCGGGCACGCCGGCGTGGGGGCCGAAGGGCAGCCCGACCAGGCGGGAGAGGCACCACACGCCGACGGCAGCGAGGTTGCCGGTGACGACGGCGACCTTGACCCGGCCGGCGCTCCGCACGAAGGTCCGGGCGGCCCAGAGCTGGAGGGCGGCGGCGCCCACGAAGCCCGCAGCGAGCAGCCACGACTCGTTCCGGTGGGCGTACGCCACCCACAGGTGCAGGCCCGCCGCCGCCGCCACCAAGCAGGCGACGATCGAACGCCCGGCGTGCGCAGCGCGCACACCGCCCGAGGGAAGGCCGGCGACGGCAACAGAGGTCACGGGAGCAGTACGGGGCCGGATCGATCACCGGACCGATCCCCGACGATGTTCGCCGTGGCCCATACCCAACGCCAAGCGCTCCGTAGACAGAGTGTGCGCCACCCCCCACGAACTCATGTTCCGCTCCGCCGCCGGGCGGTGACCACCTCCTTGGCGGTGGCCCTGCTCGTCGGCACCGCCGCCTGCGGCAACGCCGGCTCCACCCCCTCCTCCGACGCGACAGCGCCGAGCGCCTCCGCCAGCGAGCAGGGCGGCGCGGTGACGATCAAGACCTTTGCCTTCGACCCTGACCCGGCCACGGTCCCGGCGGGCACGACCGTCACATGGGCCAACGAGGACGAGATCCTGCACACCGTGACCTCCGGTGAGCGCGACGAGGCCGACGGCACCTTCGACAAGCAGCTCGACGGACCGGGCTCGGTCGCCGAGCACACCTTCGACACGCCGGGGACCTACGCATACCACTGCAGCATCCACCCAGGGATGGATGGCGTGGTCGAGGTCAGTTAGTCCCCCGAGCCCAGCAACACGCTCACCAACTTCACCGCTCACCAACTTCACCACTCACAAGGAGACCCTCATGAAACGTCAGTACCTCAAGTTCGTCGCGCCTCTGGCGCTGGTCGCAACCGTCGCCGGCGCCTGTGGCACCAGCGACGAAGCCGCGGTGGAGAAGCCCGCAGCCGCTGAGCAAGCTTCAACCTCCCCCACCGACACCGGCGCCTCCGAGCTGCGCTCGGGCCTGACCGCCCTGCTGCAGGAGCACGTGTACCTGGCCGGCATCACCACCGGGACCGCCCTCTCCGGCGGTGACTTCGAGGTGCCGGCGGCGACGCTGGACGCCAACTCGGTCGCCCTGTCGGACGCCATCGGCTCGGTCTACGGCGACGCCGCCGGCGAGCAGTTCCTGGACCTGTGGCGCAAGCACATCGGCTTCTTCGTCGACTACACCGTCGGCACGGCCACCGATGACCAGGCCAAGAAGGACGAGGCCCGCGCCGGGCTCGACGCCTACCGCGCCGACTTCGGGGCCTTCCTGTCCTCGGCCAACCCCAACCTGACCAAGGACGCCGTGGCCGAGGCCCTGGTCCCCCACGTCAGCAGCGTCTTCGACGCCATCGACGCCCAAGGCGCCCAGGACCCGCAGGCCTTCGACAAGCTCCGGGAGGCGGCCGGGCACATGCCCGCCACCGCCAACGTCCTGGCCGGCGCCATCGCCACCCAGTTCCCCGAGCAGTTCCCCGGCTAGCCCCCGCCGCCCTGCTCCCCCTGGACCGGCCCGCTCCTCACGGAGCGGGCCGGTTCGCGTGCCCTCACGAGCCGACCTTCTCCAGGGGGGTCCAGCACAGCAGGAGCCGCTTCTCGCCCACGCCGGGGAAACGCACCAACGCCTCGGCCTTGTCGCCGGCGCCGCTGAGCTCGAGCACCACGCCCTCGCCCCACTTCCGGTGACGGACGTCGTCGCCGACACGCAGGCCGAGTGTCTCGGCGCCGGTGCTGGGAGGTGGTCGCGGCGAACGAAGCGCCGACTCCACGATGCGGGGGCGACTTCCGAACACCCGTCCCTCGGGTTCGTCCCCGCCCGTGCGCCCGGTACCCGTGCGCCGGGCGCGGGGGGCCTCACCCACGTGCTCGACCAGCGCTTCGGGGAGCTCGGTGAGGTAGCGACTGGGGGGGTTGTACTGGGTGGACCCGAACAGGCTGCGCCGCCAGGCCGAGCTGACGTAGAGCTTCTCGCGTGCCCGGGTGATGCCCACGTAGGCCAGACGGCGTTCCTCCTCCAGCTGGCGGGGCTCCCCCAGCGAGCGCAGGTGGGGGAAGACGCCCTCCTCCAGGCCGGTGAGGAACACCACGGGGAACTCCAGTCCCTTGGCCGAGTGCAGGGTCATGAGCACCACCGAGGAGTCGTCACCGGTCAGGTCGTCGGTGTCGGCGACCAGGCTGACCGACTCCAGGAACGTGTCGATGTCGGACGCCTCCTCGGCCACGCCGACCAGCTCGGCCAGGTTCTCGATGCGGCCCTGGGCCTCGACGCTGTGCTCGGCCTCGAGCTCGGCCCGGTACCCACTGGCGCCGAGGGCGGCGTCGAGCACTGCCGCCGGGCCCTCGCCCGCCTCGGCCAGGGCCCGGAGCTCGGCCAGCAGGCCAAGGAAGCGGCGGATCCCCTTGAGGGCCGGGCCCTTGGCCCCCGCCTCCTCGGCGTGCTCGAGGGCGGTGGCGAAGGGAACCCCCGACGCCGTGGCCCAGGCGTCGAGGCGGGCCACGGTCGTGTCGCCCACCCCCCGCTTGGGCACGTTGACGATCCGCTTCATGGAGACCTCGTCGGCCGGGTTCACCGTGGCCCGCAGGTAGGCGATGGCGTCCTTGACCTCACGCCGGTCGTAGAAGCGGGCACCCCCGACCACTCGGTAGGGGATGCCTCGGCGCACCAGGTGCTCCTCCAGCACCCGGCTCTGGGCATTGGTCCGGTAGAACACGGCCATGTCGCCCCAGCGATGGTGCCCGCCGTCGTGGAGGCGGGCCATCTCGGAGCTGGCCCATGCCGCCTCGTCGTGCTCGTCGTCGGCGCCGTAGCGCACGATGGGATCGCCGCCCGTGCGGTCGGTCCACAGGTCCTTGGGCGTGCGCCCCAGGTTGTGGGCGATGACGGCGTTGGCGGCGTCGAGGATGGTGGAGGTCGAGCGGTAGTTCTGGTCGAGCACGACCACGGTGGCGTCGGGGAACGCCTTCTCGAAGTCCAGGATGTTGCGGACGTCGGCACCCCGGAAGCAGTAGATCGACTGGTCGCTGTCGCCCACCACGCACACGTTGCCGTGGCCGCGCGCCAACTGGACCACCAGCTCGTTCTGGGCCCGGTTGGTGTCCTGGTACTCGTCGACCAAGACGTGGCGGAACCGGCGCTGGTACCGCTCGAGGACGTCGGGGTGCTCGCGGAAAAGGCGCACCGTCTGGCCCAACAGGTCGTCGAAGTCCATGGCGCCGGCGGTCTCGAGGCGGCGCTGGTACTCGCCATAGATGTCGGCGATGCGGCGCTCGAAGAGCGTCCCGGCCGACTCGGCGTAGGCATCCACGCCCACCAGTTCGTTCTTGGCCGCGCTGATGGTGGCATGGACCGACCGGGGCGGCATCCGTTTGGTGTCGATGTTCAGGTCGCGCAGCACGTAGCCGGTGAGGCGGACGGCGTCGGCCTGGTCGTAGATGGTGAACGACGAGGGGTATCCGAGCAGCTTCCCGTCGCGCCGCAGGATGCGAACGCAGGCGGCGTGGAAGGTCGAGACCCACATGCGGGCCGCCACCGGGCCGACCAGGGCCGCCACCCGGGCCTTCATCTCGTCGGCAGCCTTGTTGGTGAAGGTGATGGCGAGGATCTCGAACGGGGACACGCCCCGCCCGATCAGGTGGGCGATGCGGTGGGTCAGGACCCTGGTCTTGCCCGACCCAGCCCCGGCCACCACGAGGAGGGCCCCGTCGCCGCACGTCACCGCCTCGGCCTGGTCGGAGTTGAGCCCGGCCAGCAACGGCTGTCGCCGTTGGTGGTCGCCGGGCAGGGCAGCTTCCCCGGCCGGAAGTGGGGTGCTCGACATGGCCGGGGCCACCCTACCGGCCCGGAGTGACGCCTTTTTCGAACGGCGCGGCACGATCCCACCTCTCAACGGCGAGACTGGGCCCATGAGCACCACCGACGCAGGGACGCCCACCATCGGTCCCGCCGACGCCCTGCTGTTCGAGCTGCTGGCCACGCCGGAGGGCCGGGCCGACCCCTACGCCCGCTACGCCGAGCTCCGGGAGCGGTGGCCCGTGCACCGGCTCGTGCTCGACGCCTCGGCCGGGACCGGCGGCACGTGGGTGCTCAGCCGTTTCGACCACTGCCAGGCCGTGCTGCGCCACCCTCGCGTGGGCAAGGACTTCGCCGCCATGCAGCGGCGGTGGGGCCTGACCGAGGAGGAGTTGGCGGCCCAGGTGCGCTTCACCGACGACCGGCGTTCGATGCTGTTCCGGGACCCCCCCGACCACACCCGCTTGCGGGGGCTGGTCTCCAAGGCCTTCACGCCCCGCACGGTGGAGGCGCTGCGTCCCCATGTGGTGCGGCTGGTCGACGACCTGCTCGACGAGGTGGGCGTCGGCGAGGTGGAGGTGATGACCGCTCTGGCGTTCCCCCTGCCCGTCACCGTGATCGGCGAGATGCTCGGGGTCCCGCTCGACGACCGGCCGCAGTTCCAGCGCCTGGTACGGGCCTCGGCCGCCTCCCTGGAGCCGTTCGTCACGCCCGAGGCCCTGGCCGCCGCCAACGCCGCCACCCTGGAGATGGAGGCGTACTTCCGGGGATTGGTGGCCGAGCGTCGGATGGCGCCGGCCGACGACCTGCTCAGCCACCTCATCGCCGCCGAGGACAACGGCGACCAGCTCACCGAGCAGGAGCTGCTGTCCACCGCCATCTTGCTGTTCGCCGCCGGCTTCGAGACCACCACCAACCTCATCGGCAACGGGCTGCTGGCCCTGCTCCGCCACCCGGACCAGCTGGAGCGCCTGCGTCACGATCCCGCGCTGCTGCCCTCAGCGGTCGAGGAGCTCCTGCGCTACGACAGCCCGGTCCAGGTCAACGGGCGGGTCGCCGGCGACGACGTGGACATCGACGGGCACCACATCCCGGCCGGGGCCACCGTGTTGACCCTTCTCGGGGCGGCCAACCGGGATCCCCGGCGCTTCTCCGACCCCGAGCGCCTCGACGTGGGCCGGTCGGAGGGCTCCTCCATGAGCTTCGGCAGCGGCATCCACTTCTGCCTGGGGGCAGCACTCGCCCGGATGGAGGGACAGGTCTTCTTCGGGCGCCTGCTCGAGCGCTACCCGACCATCGAGTTGCTCGACGAGTCGCCCGCCTACCGGGACAGCATCACCTTGCGGGGCCTGGCCGAGCTCCCCGTCGCCCTCGGGAGTCGGCGGGCGGATGCCTCAGGCCGAACGGTGAGCGTCGTCTGACCCCGAGGCCGTGCCCGGTCGGGGCTTGGGGCCGACGTCGACCGGCAGGAGCTTCACCTGCCGCTCGGCCCTCATCATCCGGACCTCCAGCCATGAACCCAGCATCAGCAGCACGACCAGGACGGTCATCGTCCCCGGGAGGAGCAGCGCTTGTGCCATCGACATGCGCAGGCTGTGCCCGGCATCCACGCCGTCGAAACACCATAACGACGCAGAGTGGCCATTGTCTCACTCCCACTCGATGGTCCCGGGAGGCTTGGACGTGATGTCGTAGGCCACCCGGTTGACCCCGGCCACCTCGTTGATGATGCGGCTGGACAGCCGCTCGAGCAGGTCGTAGGGCAGCCTGGCCCAGTCGGCGGTCATGGCGTCGTCGCTGGACACGGCACGAACGATGACGGGATGGGCGTAGGTCCGCTCGTCGCCCATGACCCCGACGGACCGGACGTCGGCGGCCAGCACGGCGAAGGCCTGCCAGATCTCCCGCTCGAGGCCTGCGGCCTTGACCTCCTCTCGCACGATGGCGTCGGCCTGGCGGAGGATGGTCAGGCGCTCCTGGGTGACCTCGCCGATGATCCGGACGCCCAGCCCGGGCCCGGGGAAGGGCTGGCGCCACACGATCTCCTCGGGCAGGCCCAGCTCCTCGCCCACCTTGCGCACCTCGTCCTTGAACAGCGCCCGCAGGGGCTCGACCAGCTCGAAGCCAAGGTCGTCGGGCAGGCCGCCGACGTTGTGGTGCGACTTGATGCGGGCGGCATCCGGGGTCCCGGACTCGATGACGTCGGGGTACAGCGTGCCCTGGACGAGGAACCGGGCATCCTCCAGGCCTTGGGCGGCGACCTCGAACTCCCGGATGAACCGCTCCCCGATGGCCTTGCGCTTCTCCTCGGGGTCGACCACGCCGGCGAGCCGCTCGAAGAACCGCTCGGCGGCGCGGACGTGGATGAGCTCGATGCCGTGGTGGCGGCGGAAGGTCTCGACCACCTGGTCGCTCTCACCCTCGCGCATCAACCCCGTGTCGATGTAGACGCACGTCAGCTGCGCCCCCACCGCCTTGTGGACCAGCGCCGCGGCCACGGCGGAGTCGACGCCGCCGGATAGCCCGCAGATGACCCGCTCCCGGCCGACCTGTCCGCGTACCGCCTCCACCTGGGACTCGATGATGGAGGTCATGGTCCATGTGGGGCGGGCGCCGCACACGTCGTAGAGGAAGGACTTGAGGAGCTCCTGGCCCCGGGGGGTGTGGACCACCTCGGGGTGGAACTGCACCCCGTAGATCGCCCGCTCCGGCGCCTCCAGCACGGCGACGGGGGCCTCCGAGGTCCGGGCCGTGGCGGTGAAACCCTCGGGCGGGGACACGATGGAGTCGAAGTGGCTCATCCACACCGGCTGCGAGCCGCCCACGCCCAACAGCTGCGACGGAGCGGTGGCCTCCAGCGCCGTGCGCCCGTACTCACCTCGGCCGGTCCGTGCCACCTCGCCTCCGAGCTGGTGGGCGAGGAGTTGCGCCCCGTAGCAGATGCCGAGGACGGGAGCAGGCAGGTCGTAGATCGCCGGGTCGAGGAGGGGCGCTCGCTCCACGTGCACCGACTTGGGCCCCCCGCTCAGGATCACGCCGACCGGCCGCCGGGCGGCGATCTCGGCGGCGGTGATGGTGTGGGGGACGATCTCGCTGTAGACGTGGGCCTCGCGGACCCGCCGGGCGATGAGCTGGGCGTACTGGGCACCGAAGTCGACCACGAGCACCGTGTCGAAGTCGCCCGCTGCCTCCGCGCTCATCGTCCCCGCCGGGCGGACCGGCCCGGGCCTTCGCCTACCCGCCCCGGGAGGCGAGGGTGGGTCACTCCCGCCGGCCCATCCCGATGCCCTGCAACCGCTGCAGCATCTTGCCCTCGGTCTGCAGGGCCGGGGCCACCATGACCTCGGCCTTCTGGAACTCCTTGACCGTCTCGTACCCGCAGGTGGCCATGGACGTGCGCAGGGCGCCGAACAGGTTGACCCGGCCGTCGTTCTCCCGGGCCGGACCGACGAGGATCTCCTCCAGGGTCCCCCGCACGCCGACCTGGACCCGAGCGCCCCTCGGGAGGGTGGGGTGGAACGTCGCCATCCCCCAGTGGTAGCCGTGCCCGGGCGCCTCGACGGCGGCGGCGAGGGGCGACCCGATCATCACCGCGTCGGCCCCGCAGGCGATGGCCTTGGCGATGTCGCCGCCCGTGCTCATCCCCCCGTCGGCGATGACGTGGCAGTACACGCCCGTCTCGTCGAGGTGGCGCATGCGGGCGCCCTTGGCGTCGGCCACGGCGGTGGCCTGGGGCACGCCGATGCCCAGCACCCCCCGGCTGGTACAGGCGTTGCCGGGCCCCACGCCCACGAGGACCCCGGCCGCGCCCGTGCGCATCAGGTGGAGGGCGGCCTGATAAGAGGCACAGCCGCCGACCACCACCGGGATCGGCAGCTCGCGCACGAAACGCTTCAGGTTGAGCGGCTCGGAGGTCTTGGATTGGTGCTCGGCGGACACGACCGTGCCCTGGATGACCAGCAGGTCGAGCTCCGCCTCGAGGAGGTACGGGGCGAAGGCCTCGGTGCGCTGAGGGGTCACGGAGGCGCAGGAGACCACGCCGGCGTCCCGGATCTGGCGGATGCGGGGCACGATGAGCTCGGCCTTGATCGGCTCGGCGTAGAGCTCCTGCATGCGCAACGTCGCCTTGTCGGTGGGCAGGGCGGCGATCTCGTCGAACAGCGGCTCCGGATCCTCGTAGCGGGTCCACAGACCCTCGAGGTTGAGGACCCCCACCCCGCCCAGGCGCCCGATCTGGATGGCGGTGGCCGGGCTCACCACACCGTCCATGGCCGCACCCATGAGCGGCAGGTCGAAGCGGAAGGCATCGATCTCCCAAGAGATGTCGATGTCCTCCGGGTCGCGAGTCCGCCGGCTGGGCACGATGGCGATGTCGTCGAAGCCGTAGGCCTGGCGGCCCGACTTCCCGATCCCGATCTCGATCTCCGGCAACTTCGCCCCTCCGCCTCGCGCCCCGCTGGAGCGGCCAGTCTACCGTCGCCCCGTGCGCGGTCTCGGGACCATGGTCAACATCGTCGCCATCCTCGCCGGGACGGCGCTGGGGCTGGTGGCCGGGTCCCGCCTCCGGGCCCAGGTGCGGGCCACGGTGCTCGCCGGGATCGGCCTGGCCACCCTGGCGGTGGGCACGGCCAGCTTCCTCGAGACCGGCAACGCCGCCTTCCCGGTCGTCGCCGTGGTCATCGGCGGCCTCCTCGGCGAGGTGACGGGCATCGAGGACGGCCTGGCCGGGCTCGGGGACCGGCTCCGCCGGCTGTGCTCCCGCGTCGACGCCGTCGAGGAAGGGTCCACCTTCGTGGAGGGGTTCATCCTGGCCACCCTCACCTTCTGCGTCGGGGCGCTCACCGTCGTGGGCTCCCTGCAGGACGGCATCCGCGGCGACAGCGAGCTGTTGCTGGTGAAATCGGCCCTGGACGGCGTGGTGGCGGTGGTCTTCGCCGCGGCGTACGGGGTCGGGGTGGGCTTCGCCGCTCTGTCGGTGCTCGTGGTCCAGGGAGGGCTCACCGTGCTCGGGGCCATCGCCGGCGAGGCGCTGCTGAGCGTGCGGATGATCGAGGAGCTGGAGGCGACGGGCGGGCTGCTGATCATCGGCATCGGCCTGCGCCTGCTGCAGGTCAAGGACCTGCGGGTGGGCTCGTTCCTGCCCGCCCTGGTCGTCGCCCCGGTCCTGGTGGCGGTGTTCTCGAGCTGAGGGGCCGGCGCCGGCCGCCGAGCCCGCTCAGCTGCTCGCCTGCTGCTCCTTCTGCACGGCGACCAGTTGCTCGAGCAGCTCGCGCATCCCCCCGGTCTTGAGGTTGGCGATGATCCGGCCCGGGGTCTCCCCACCCTTCTCCCACTCCATCCACGTGGCGAGGAGCTTGCTCGGGTCGGGAGGGGGGCGCTCTTCCATCGAGGGCGAGTCTACCGGCCCCGCCCGGTGCGCTCCTGGAGCTCGTCGATGCGCCGTGACGCCGCCGCCTTGCTCAACGACGGGTCGAACTCCTCGCCCGCCTCCTGGCTCAGCGTCTCCAGGTACGACGCCTGCGCCGCAGTCATGGCCTCGTCCCCGGTCACCCAGTCCCCCGGATCCTTCTCCAGATTGCTGGCCGGCCGCTCCCTGGGATCCTCACCCTCACTCATGGGGGCGAACGTACCCACCCTCAAACACCGGAACGCGGAGCGGCCGGGCCTCGATGGCCCGGCCGTTCCGAAAGCGACGCACTGAGGGGTAGGGGGTGGCGGGTGGCACCGAGGGGAGGGGCCCGCCCCGAGCGCCAGCGAGGGGTGGGAGGGGTCCCGCTCGGTGACAGGACCCGTCCGGCGGGCTCAAGCGAAAGGAGGGATCCCCTTACACCTGCTGGATCTTGATCTCGATGTCGACCCCCGCCGGCA
>JAHWKL010000076.1 GCA_019347915.1 Actinomycetota bacterium | reverse complement strand
GACCTGGCGCAGCGACGTCTCCCGCTCGGGTGTGCCGGGCGTACCCCGGAAGTACTTCTGGGCGAGGATGTTGGTGGCGTTGAGCGACCAGCGGGTCGGGACCTCGACGTCTCGCTGCTCGAAGGCCACGGCGCCGTCCCGGTAGTTGGTGATGCGGCTGTCGCGCCGCTCCCACGCCACCTGCTCGTAGGGATGCACCCCCTCGGACGTGAAGTGCCGGCCGATGCCGATGCGCCCCGCGGCCTCGGGGTTCGTCCCGCTCATCCGGCTCGACGACGCCATCGTCATTGGGATTGCCTCCTCAGAACTGTTCGATGTGGGGCCCCCACCGCCTGTGCGTGGCACACGCGGGCACGACCTCGGCTCCAGCGCCGACCGGTGTGCCCGTTCACGACGGCGACCGGCCGTCGTGTAATTACATCATGGTAGTGCGGTGGCCGCAAGGGGTTGCTGGGCACGATCGACGGTACGGCCTCGGCGCTGTGGACCGTCAGAGGGATCAAGCTGTGGTTGACCTCGCTGCCGCTGTGGACGTCTCTGGGGACAACGCCGTGGTTATCCCCAACCTTCCCGGGCTCAGGGTGCGGTGGCGGCGTCAGGGCGGATGAAGCGGGTCCCGATGGTGAGCAGGAGGTGGACGACGCCGAGGGCGAGGAACAGCGTGGTGGGCGCGGTCTCGTCCGAGAAGCCGAACAGGTACGGCGAGGCGACCAGGAACACAGCCAGGACGTAGTCCAGAGCCACGTGGGCGCTGATCGGAAGGTGCTTCACCAGACCGGTGGGGCCCCGGGTGGTGGCCGCCACCACCAGGACCACCACGCCGGCGGCGACGGAGAGCACCGTGGCGGTGTCGGCCCGGAAGGCGAACAGGAACGGGGCCACCACCAAGAGCACGCCGGCCATGTATTCGGCGACCCCGTGGACGAACGCCGGAATGGGGCCGTCCCGCAGCATGCAGGGGTGCTACCCCGCCGGGCCCCGTGCGTACCGGGCATGCCAGCCCCGACCGCGCCGCTGGTACCGTCGCCGGCGGATGCGCCAGCTCCTGCCCCCCCCGGCCACCCCCGCCGACGCCGCCGAGGTCGACCTCGGGGCGCTCTACGACGGTGAGCGCTCCGGGCCGGCGCAGCGCCCCTGGGTCATGGCCAACTTCGTGGCCTCGCTCGACGGGAGCGCGGCGGTGGAAGGCCGGACGCGGGCCCTGTCCGGACCGGCAGACCGCGCCCTGTTCCGGCGGCTGCGCGCCCAGGCCGACGTCGTGCTGGTGGGTGCCGGGACGGTGCGGGCCGAGGGCTACGGGCCGGTGCGAGGTGCCGGCCCGGCGCCGATCGCCGTGGTGTCCCGCAGCCTGGAGCTGGATTGGGACAGCGCCTTGTTCACCGAGGCGGCAGCGCCGACCCTCGTGGTCACCTGCGCCGGGGCCGACGCCACCCGCAGGGCCCGGGCCGAGCAGGTGGCGGAGCTGGTGTTGGCCGGCGATCAGTGGGTCGACATCGGCGAAGCCATCGTCCAGCTCGGCCGTCGCGGCCACGGCGTGGTGCTGTGCGAGGGGGGCCCGTGCCTGCTCGGCGAGTTGGTGGTGGCCGATCTGCTGGACGAGCTGTGCCTGACGCTGTCGCCCCTGGTGGCCGGTGGCACCGGGCCCCGGATCGTCACCGGCGCCATGCTTCGGGCCCCCCGGCCCCTGCGGCTGGCGTCGGTGCTCGAGGACGACAGCGACCTGTTCCTGCGCTACCTCCGAGGCTGACGCCCCGGGCGCCTACCGGCGTCACTCCCCCAGCGGCACGAGCAGCCGGTCGCCGGCAACCAGGGGGCGCTCGCCGTTGGCCGCCATCAGGGCGTCGACCGTCGGGCGGACGTCGCCCGGGCCCCCCAGGCCCCGGGCGATCGACCAGTAGGTCTCACCCGGTTGCACGACGTGGACCGAGCCGGCCGCCATCGCCACCGGGGCCGGAGACGGCCTCGACCCCTCGGCCGCCGTCGTGGCGCCGCCCACCAGTCCGGCGAGCGGCCACCCGAGCACCATCAGCGCCAGCAGCGCCACCACGGCGGCCACCGGGGCTCGCTCGTCATGACCGGCCGCCCCGGGGAAGGCGGCCTCGGGGCACGCCGGCACCGCCACCATCGCCCTCGGCCGCCCCCCGCTCGTGCCACCCGCACTCGTGCCACCCGCACTCGTGCCTGCCGGCATCGTGCTGACCGCTGTCGCGCTCACTGCCGCCATGCTCACCTCCTGCCCGCCCGTCCGTCGTCGTGAACGCCTGGTCGAACTCGCGTTCGCTCGGATACCACCGAACCACGAACGGGCGTTCGTTGTCAAGAGGAAAAGGAACAGGTGTTTGTATCGCTGCCGGGACTGCGGTACCGTTCCCGTGTGAACGTACGTTCGATCATGGAGCGAAGGGAGCGGCAGCCATGGGCGACGACCAGCTGAGTGAGCGCCAGCGACAGATTCTCGAGTACATCGTCGACCAGCAGCGCGACCGGGGCTTCCCCCCGTCGGTGCGCGAGATCGGCCTGGCCGTGGGGCTGACCTCCCCTTCGACGGTCCACACCCACTTGTCCACGCTGCAGCGTCGGGGGTACCTGCGGCGCGACCCGACCAAGCCGCGGGCCATCGAGGTGTGCTACGACCCGGGCTCGGGCGCCACCGCCGAGCGCCGGCCCGTGCACCACGTGCCCCTGGTCGGCGACGTGGCCGCCGGCACCGACGTCCTGGCCTCCGAGAACGTGGAGGAGCTCGTTCCCGTGCCCGCCGACCTGACCGGCGACGGGCGGCTGTTCATGCTGCGGATCCGCGGCGACTCCATGATCGAGGCGGGCATCCTCGACGGCGACCTGGTGGTGGCTCGCCAGCAGCCCGACGCCGACAACGGCGACATCGTCGTCGCCGGTATCCCCGGTGAAGAGGCCACGGTGAAGACCTTCAGGCGGGCCGGCGACCACATCGAGCTGCTGCCCGCCAACTCGCAGCTCTCTCCCATGCGATTCGGTGCCGATGAGCTCGTGATCTTCGGTAAAGTGGTGACGGTTCTGCGCCGACTCTAGAAAGCGGGTCAACCCGCCGGCGCCCCCGGGTTTCACCGGGAGGAGGACAGTGCAGCGAGTACCCCCCATGACGGCGCTGGTGCTCGCCCTCGTGGCGCTCGTGCCGGCGGTCGCCGGCGCCAGCAACGACCCCTTCTTCCCGCAGCAGTGGGGCCTACAGGCCATCGGTGCCGAGGGCGCCTGGGGCGCGGGCCGAGGCGGCGGTGTGATCATCGCCGTGGTCGACACCGGCGTCGACGCCGCCCACCCCGACCTCGCCGCCAAGATCGTGGGTGCTCGCTCGTTCATCGAAGAGCCCGACGTGGGCAATCCGGGCGAGTGCCCGACCACGGTCGCCGACGACTGCAACGGCCACGGCACCCACGTGGCCGGCATCGCCGGCGCCAGCACGGGCAACGCCGTGGGCGTCGCCGGGGTGGCGCCCGATGCCCGCATCATGCCGGTCCGGGTCCTGAATGGGAACGGCATCGGCTCGGTGTCCGCCGTCGCCCAGGGCATCCGCTACGCCGCCGACAACGGCGCCGACGTGATCAACCTGTCCTTCGGGGAGATCGCCACCAGCGTGACGCTGGCGCCGGCGTTCGTCGACGCCGTCCGCTACGCCTGGTCCAGAGGCGCCATCCCCGTGGTCGCCGCCGGCAACTCCTTCGTGCGCAGCAGCGGCTTCACCGACGAGCCCGCCATCGTGGTCACCGCCCTCACCCGCTCGGGAACGCGTCCGGGCTACGCCAGCGGGGTCGGCGGTGCCCGGTGGGGGCTGGCCGCCCCCGGTGGTGACGGGGCGCCGAACCAGGACTGCAACGTCCAGGTCGGCATCGTCTCGACCTTCGCCGGTGGCGGGTACGCCTGCCTGGTCGGCTCCTCGATGGCCACGCCCCACGTCGCCGGCGCCGCCGCCGTCCTCCGGGGCATGGGCCTGGCCCCGCAGCAGGTGGTCGACACGCTGCTGTCCACCGCCGACGACGTCGGGACCCCCGGGTCCGACGCCACCTTCGGGGCGGGGAGCCTCAACCTGGCCAGGGCGGTGCAGGCCCAGGTGCCACCACCCCCGCCGCCGCCACCCCCGCCGCCCGCCTCCATCGTGGCCGTGCCCCCTCCCACGAGCACCACGGCGACCGAGCCGCCCACCACCACCGCGCCTCCCACAACCGAGCCTCCTCCCAGCTCCCTGCCGACCACGACGCAGCCGCCCGAGCCCACGGGCGAGGCCATCCTCGAGCTACCCGACGGCGGCGACGGGCCTGGTCGCCCCCTCGCGGCCGTGACCGCCGGGTCCCTCGCCGCCGCCGCCGGCGCCGCCTCGTGGCGCCTGCGCCGGCTGCTGCCCGCCCTGCTGCGACCGGGCGGGTAGCGCCGGGCCTCAGTCGTCCGCCGGCCCCTGCTCCAACAGGGCCAGGAGGGCAGCGTGGGTGGCTTCGAGCGGCGCCCGCTCGACCCGCTCGTCGGGGGCGTGGGCCACGGCGGGGTCGCCCGGCCCGAAGTTGCACGCGGGCACGCCGAGGGCGGCGAAGCGGGCCACGTCGGTCCAGCCCAGCTTGGCCCGGACCGGAGCCGGGCCGGCGTCCACCAGCGCCCGCAGCAGCGGGTGGTCGAGCCCCGGGGCGGCGCCGGGCGCCACGTCGATCACCTCCAGGACGTCGTCCGGGTCGAGCACGGGTTGGAGCAGCCGGCGGACGTGGACCTCGGCCTCGGCGGCGTCACGGTCGGGCGCGAAGCGGTGGTTCAAGGTGAGCGCCGCCCGGTCGGGCACCACGTTGCCGGCCACCCCCCCCTCGACCCCCACCGCCTGCAGGGCCTCCCGGAACTCGCAGCCGTCCAGCACGGGCCGGCGGGGCTCGTACCCCTCGAGGGCCCGCAGGACCGGCCCCAGCCGGTGCACGGCGTTGCGCCCCTTCCAGGGCCGAGCGGCGTGCGCCCGCCGGCCGGCGAGGGTGAGCACCAGGCGCATCGACCCTTGGCACCCCGCCTCCACCGCGCCCCCGGTGGGCTCACCCAGCACGGCGGCGTCGCCGGCCACCAGGTCCGGGACCTCTCGCACCAGCCGGCCCAGGCCGTTGTGGCGACTCTCGACCTCCTCAGCGGTGTAGAAGACGTAGGTCACGTCGATGGCGGGATCGGCCACGCCGGTGGCCAGGGCCACGAACACGGCCAGGCCCGACTTCATGTCGGCGGCGCCCAGGCCGTGGACGGAGTCGCCCTCCATCCGGGCCCGCTCGTTCCCGTTGGGCGGGACGGTGTCGGTGTGCCCGGCCAGGATCAGCCGGTGCCGGGCACCCCGGGTGGTGCGGGCCACCACCTCGTCGCCCACCCGATCGACGGTGAGCCACGGCGCCGCCCGCAGGCGCTCCTCGAGGTGGTCGGCCAGCCGGCGCTCGTGGTGGCTGACCGAGGGGATGTCGACCAGCTCGGCGGTCAGGGCCAGCAGGTCGGTCACGGCTGCTCCTAGACGTTGGCGCCGTGGGTGCGGAGGATCTCGTTGAGCCGAGCCTTGTCGTGGCGCTCGCCCTCCTCGAGCCGCCGCAGGATGAGCACGCACGGCAGCCCGAACTCCCCTCCCGGGAACTGGCGGCGCCGGCTGGCCTGGACGGCGACGCACCACGGTGGGACCACCCCCCGGCTGACCTCCTCCCCGGTGGCAGCGTCGATGACCGGGATGCCCGGGTTGAGGATCACGCTCTCGGCCAGCACGCTGCCCCGCCCCACCCGGGCGCCCTGGGTGATCATGCTGCGACTGCCGATCATCACGTCGTCCTCCACGATGACCGGCGCCGCCTGGGCCGGTTCGAGCACCCCGCCGATGCCCACGCCTCCCGAGAGGTGGACGTTGGCCCCGATCTGGGCGCACGAGCCCACCGTGGCCCACGTGTCGACCATGGTGTTGGCCCCGACCCGGGCCCCGATGTTGACGTAGCTGGGCATGAGCACCACGCCTCGGTCCAGGAAGGAGCCCCACCGGGCCGACGCCCCGGGCACCACCCGCACGCCGGCCTGGGCGTAGCCGCCCTTGAGCGGGATCTTGTCGGCGAACTCGAAGGGCCCCAGCTCCACCGTGTCGAGACGGGACAGCTTGAACAGCAACAGGATGGCCCGCTTCAGCCACTGGTGGACCACGACGCCACCGTCGGCGTCGAGCTCGGCCACCCGGACGGCACCGGTGTCGAGCAAGCCCACCGCCTCCAGCACCACCGCGCCGGCATCGGGGTCGCCGGGCTCCAACTCGGCGTGGCGCTCCCACAGCTCGTCGATCTGGGTCGGGAGGTCGCTCATCCGGCGCAGGGTAGTGCCAGGGCGGCCCGAGGAGGGCGCCCGGGCGCCGGCGGGGTCACTCCACGCCGAGGCGACGGGCCAGCAGCTCGAGGCGGTCGTCGGGCTGCACCATGGCCATGCGCACGTGACCCGGGGCGGGACCGTAGAAGTCGCCGGGGGCGACGAGGCAGCCCGCCTCGGTGGCCAGTCGCTCGGTGAGGCCCCAGGCATCACCGCCGGGAGCAGGTGCCCACAGGTAGAAGCTCCCGCCGGGGAGGGGCACGTCCACGCCCAGGCCCCGGGCCAGGATGTCCCGGCACCGCTGGAGGCGACGGAGGTAGCGCTCGGCTTGGGCGTCGACGTGGGCGTCGTCGCCCAGGGCGACGGCAGCGGCGGCCTGGACGGGCCCCGGCACCATGAAACCGGCGTGCTTGCGCAGCTCGGAGAGGTAGTGGACCAGCTCGGGGTCCCCGGCGTAGAACCCGATCCGCAGGCCGGCGAGGTTGGAGCGCTTCGAAAGCGAGTGGACGGCGAGCACGCCCTCGCTGCCGGACTGCAGCACGCTGCGGCGAGGACCGTCCCAGGTGAACTCCACATAGCACTCGTCGGACAGGACGGGAACGCCGTGGTCCCGACCCCACGCCACCAGCGCCGGCAGGTCGTCGAGGCCGCCGGCGGGGTTGCCGGGCGTGTTCGACCACAGGCACACCGCCCGCTCGGCGTCCTCGGCGCGGAGGGCCGACAGGTCGAGTCGCCACTGCTCGTCGAGGGGCACGGGGACGGGGCGGCACCCGGCGAGGACGGCGCCCATGGCGTAGGTCGGGTAGCTCACCGCCGGGTACAGGACCCGGTCCCGGTCGGGGCTCCGCAGGCGGAGCCAGTGGGGCAGGCCGGCCACCAGCTCCTTGGTGCCCATGCACACCGCCACCGCGGAGGGAGAGACGTCGACGTCCAGCCGGCGCCGCAGCCAGCCGGCGGCGGCCTCCCGCAGGCTCGCCGTCCCGATGGACGGCGGGTAGCCCCGTTCGGTGCCCGACGAGGCGAGGGCGGCCAGGGCCGCCGGCGGGGGCGGGTCGTGCGGCGTCCCCACCGACAGGTCGACGGCGCCCCCGGGGTGGGCCCCGGCCACCGCCGCCAGGGGGGCCAGCCGATCGTAGGGATAGGCCGGCGGGATGAAGCCGGAGGTCACGGCCGGCGCACGCCCCTCAGTCGCTGATCACGAAGTCGTCGAAGCGCCGCACGGCAGCGGCGTCGAGCCGGGCCCGTAGCCGGGTGGCGGAGGCCTCGTGCACCTCGACCAGGACCTCACCTTCGCGGTGCAGGGCGGCGACCACGTCGCCCCGGTCGTAGGGCACCAGCAGCTCGACGACGGTCTCCAGCGCCCGCAGCCGGTCGGCCACCGCGCCGACGAGGTCGTCGATCCCCGCGCCGGTCAGGGCCGAGACGGCCACCGAGCCGGGGTGGTGGTCGGCCAGCCGCTTCGACTCGAGCGACAGGTCCGCCTTGTTGAAGGTCACGAGCTCGGGCACATCGCCGGCGCCGATCTCCTCCAGCACGGCCCGCACCGCCCGCATGTGGGCTCCGGGGTCCGGGGCGGCGGCGTCGACCACGTGGACGAGCAGGTCGGACTGCGCCACCACCTCCAGGGTCGAGCGGAAGGCCTCCACCAGCTGGTGCGGAAGCTTGCGGACGAAGCCGACCGTGTCGGAGAGCACCACCGCCTCGCCGCCGGGCAGCTCCAGGCGACGGGCTCGAGGGTCGAGGGTGGCGAACAGCCGGTCCTCGACCAGCACCCCCGCCTCGGTGAGCCGGTTGAGCAGGGTGGACTTGCCGGCGTTGGTGTAGCCCACGATGGAGACGCTGCGGTTGCGCCCCCGGCTCCTGGCCTTGCGCTGGGTGCGCCGGGTGCGCTCGAGCTGTGCCAGCTCGGTCTCGAGGGTGGTCATGCGCCGGAGCAGGCGCCGGCGGTCGACCTCGAGCTGGGTCTCGCCCGGCCCCCGGGTGCCGATGCCGCCGGCCTGCTGCGAGAGCGACAGGCCCCGGCCCCGCAACCGGGGAAGCCGGTAGCGCAGCTGGGCCAGCTCGACCTGGGCCTTGCCCTCCCGGCTGCGGGCGTTCTGGGCGAAGATGTCGAGGATCACCGCCGTGCGGTCGATGGCGGTGCGGCCGAGGAGCTTCTCCAGGTTGCGGCTCTGGGCGGGGCTGAGCTCGTCGTCGAACACCACGGTGTCGGAGTCGACCTCGAGGGACACGTCCCGCAGCTCGACGGCCTTGCCCTTGCCCACGAACGTGGCCGGGTCAGGGGCGTCCCGACGCTGCACCACCCGGGCCACGACGTCGGCACCGGCGGTGTCGACCAGCAGGGCCAGCTCGTCGAGGTGGGCCTCGGTCTCGTCCACCGTCGTGGGCGGAATGGTGACGCCGACCAGGATGATGCGCTCCCGGAAGGAGCGCTCGATCAGGACCATGCCGCTCCACCGACGCCGGGCAGGGGCAGGACGGGGACCTCGACGTCGGCCACGTGGACCGTCGGCCCGGCGAGGGAGACGCCGTCGTCGCCCAGGGCCACGTCGAGCTCGCCGCCGGGCATGGCCACTCGCACCCGAGGGCCGACCAGGCCCCACCCGTGGGCGGCGAAGGCGGCGGCACAGGCGCCCGAGCCGCAGGCCTGGGTGATGCCGGCGCCGCGCTCCCACACCCGCAGGTCGAGGGCGTCGGCACGACCCGGGCGGGGGGCCACCACCTCGACGTTGATGCCGGCCTCGAAGTCGGCCTGGCAGGCGGGACCGAGCCCGTCCAGGTCGACCGCCGCCGGATCCTCGACCAGCAGGACGAGATGGGGGTTGCCCATGTCGACGGTGGCCGCCTCCAGGACCGAGGCGGACGCCGGCGCCGTACCCTCCGGTCCCTTGTCGGCCCGACCCATGTCGACCTCGACCCACGCCGTACCCGGCGTGGGCCCGACGCCGACGTGGAGTCGCCGGTGCCCACCGGTCGTGCCCACCACCAGGTCGAGCTCGGCCGTCCCCCCGGCCCGGGCGACGGCCTGGCCCAGGCAGCGGATCCCGTTGCCGCTGATCTCGGCCAGCCCGCCGTCGGCGTTCCACAGCGTCATGTCGACGTCAGCCCCGTCGGTGCCCGCCGACGCCCGTAGCAATCCGTCGGCCCCCACCCCCCGGCGGCGGTCGCACAGGCCCCGGGCGGTGGCGCCGTCGACCGACCAGCGGCACTGGGCGTCGAGCAGCACCAGGAAGTCGTTGCCCAGGGCATGGTGCTTGCTCAGCTGCACTGCAGGGAGTCTCCCAGGAGCCGGGGCGCCAGGGCGAGAGGGTTCTCGCCGACGTCGAGCCAGTGGATGCGGGGGTCGCGGCGGAACCACCGCAGCTGGCGGCGGGCAAAGCGCCGGGTGCGACGCACCGCCTCCTCGGCCGCCTCTTCCAGGCTGCACCGGCCCTCGAGGTGGGCACCCAGCTCCCGGTAACCGAGGGCCTGGCCAGCGGTGCGGGAGAGGCCGCCGGGCCGACGGAGCAACGCCCGCACCTCGTCGAGGAGCCCGGCATCGAGCATGGCCCGGAAGCGGTGGGCGATGCGGGCGTCGAGAACGTCGAGGGGTAGGCGCAGGCCCACCTGGGCCAGCGGCGAGGCCGGGTAGGCCTCCAGGCCGGGGCCGAACGACGAGAACGGGCGCCCGCTCCCCAGGGTCACCTCGAGGGCGCGGAGCACCCGCCGGCGGTTGGTGGGTTCCATGCGGCTGGCGGCGACCGGGTCGAGCCCGGCCAGCCGGCGGTGCAGCAAGGCCGTGTCGGGCTCGGCGTCGAGGGCGGCGCGGGCGTCGGGGAAGCTCCCCGGGAGCTGCAGGTCGTCGACCACGGCGCGCACGTACAGCCCCGTCCCCCCCACCAGCACGGCCCGGCGGCCGCGAGCCTCGATCGAGGACAGGGCGGAGCGGGCGGCGGCCTGGAAGTGGGCAAGGGAGAAGTCCTCGGCCGGGTCGACCAGGTCGAGGAGGTGGTGCGGCACCTCGGCCCGCTCGCCGGCGGTGGGCTTGGCCGTACCGATGTCCATTCCCCGGTACACCTGCATGGCGTCCACTGACACCAGCTCGACCCCCGGTCCTGGCAGGCGGCGAGCCAGTTCCAGGGCGAGGGCCGACTTGCCCGAGGCGGTCGGGCCGAGCAGGACCAGATGGCGGCCGGAGGGCACGGAGCTCGGACGTCAGCCGGCGGCAACGGGGATGCGCGTGCGGTGGGTGGCGAGGTGCAGGATCTCGCGGAGCTCGCCCCGCAGGTGGTGCGGCGCCGCCCCGGTGACGACCACGTCGGCGAAGGTGCCGGCGGCCACGGGGGTCGGGCAGCGGAAGTGCACCAGCTTGTTCTGGCGGGTGCGCCCGCTGAGCACGGCGTCGTCCTTCTTGCTGGGGCCCTCGACCACGACCTCCTCCCGCCGGCCGATCCGGCTTCGATGCCGGGCCAGGGCGCTGCGCTCCACCACGACCCGCAGCTGCTCGAAGCGCTCGGCGGCCACCTCGGACGGCACGAAGTCGTCGACCAGCGCGGCGGCCTCGGTGCCGGGCCGGGGGCTGAACACGAAGGTGTAGGCGCTGTCGTACTCGGCGGCGGCAACGACCTCGAGGGTGCGCTCGAAGTCGTCGTCGGTCTCGCCGGGGAAGCCCACGATGAGGTCGGTGGTCACCGCCAGGTCGGGAATGGCCGCTCGGGCCTGGGCCAGCTTCTCCAGGTAGCGCTCGCCGGTGTAGCCGCGGTGCATGGCGGCC
>JAHWKL010000075.1 GCA_019347915.1 Actinomycetota bacterium | reverse complement strand
GGAGCCAACGGTGGCCGCCGATCCCGAGGCGGTGACCGTCGGCTCGTTCAACTTCTCGGAGAGCACCGTGCTGGCCGAGATCTACGCCCAGGCCCTGGAGAGCGTCGGGCTGCCGGTGGAGCGGGCGCTGGAGGTGGGGCCCCGGGAGCTCATGCAACCCGCCCTCGAGCAGGGCCTGGTCGACGTGGTACCGGAGTACCTGGGCTCGGCTCTGGCCTACTTCGACCCCGGGGCGGCGGTGGCCAGCCTCGACGCCGCCGCCATCCACAAGCGCCTGGTCGAGACCCTCGCCCGCAGCGGGGTGGAGGTGCTGGCGCCGGCGCCCGCCGAGAACCAGAACGGGTTCGCGGTGACGGCGGCGACGGCGGAGCGCTACGGGCTGCGGACCCTCAGTGACCTGGCCCCGGTGGCGGGCGAGCTGGTGTTCGGAGGACCGCCGGAGTGCCGGGAGCGGCGCCTGTGCCTTGCCGGACTGCAGAGTCGCTACGAGCTCCAGTTCGCCGACTTCGTGGCGCTCGGCGACGCCGGCGGTCGCCGTACCCGCGCCGCCCTGACCGAGGGCCAGGTCGACGTGGCCCTGCTGTTCACCACCGACGGGCACCTGGCGACGGACGAGTTCGTGCTGCTGGAGGACGACCTCGAGCTGCAACCGGCGGAGAACGTCGTCCCGGTCGTCCGCCGGGAGACCATCGAACGCTACGGCGACCGGCTCGTGGATCGGCTCGACCAGGTGTCGGCGGCGCTCACCACCGAGGACCTCTCCCAGCTGAACCGGCGGGTCGACATCGAGGACGAGGAGCCGGCGGCCGTGGCGGCGGCGTGGTTGGCGGGCGAGGGCCTCCTCGGCTGAGCTCGCCGACGAGGCCCTCGGCCGCCAGCATCAACTCGCCACGGCGTGGGTAGGCGGCGAGCGATGAGGTACCGGAAGCTGGGTCAAGCCGGTGTCGAGGTCTCGGTGGTCGCGCTGGGTTCGTGGCTGACCTACGGAGGATCGGTCGAGGAGCAGGCCGCCGCCACCTGCATCCGCCGGGCGTTCGACCAGGGCGTCAACTTCTTCGACACCGCCAACGTCTACGCCGGCGGCCGGGCCGAGGAGGTCGTGGGCCGCACTCTGCGGGAGCTCCGCCGGGACGACTACGTGCTGGCCACCAAGGTGTACTTCCCCGTGGGCGACGGGCCCAACGACTCCGGCCTGAGCCGTAAGCACGTCTGGGAGCAGGTTCACCACTCGCTGCGGCGCCTGGGGGTCGACTACGTCGACCTCTACCAGTGCCACCGCTACGACCCCGAGACACCACTCGAGGAGACGTGCCGGGTCATGGACGACCTGGTGAGGGCGGGCAAGATCCTCTACTGGGGGACCTCGGAGTGGTCGGCCGATCAGCTCCGCCACGCCGTGGCGCTGTGCCGGGCGCACGGCTGGTCGGCTCCGGTGAGCAACCAGCCGCAGTACAGCGCCCTGCAGCGGCGGATCGAGCCGTCGGTGCTGCCCGCTTGCGAGGAGCTCGGCATCGGCAACGTGGTCTGGTCCCCGCTCGCCATGGGCGTGCTCACCGGCAAGTACCGCTCGGTGGACGACGTCCCCGAGGGCAGCCGGGCGGCCGGCGGGGGCCGGCGCTTCATGGAGCAGTGGCTGACCCAGGAGACGCTCGACGCCGTGGCCGCCACCGGCAAGCTCGCCGCCGAGGCCGGGTGCACCCTCTCGCAACTGGCGCTGGCGTGGTGCCTGCGCCAGCCCGCGGTGTCCAGCGTGATCGTCGGCGCCACCCGCCCCGAGCACGTCGACGACAACGTCGCCGCCGCCGACCTGGAGCTCGACGCTCAGGTCGTCGAGCGGTACGGGGAGCTGCTGGCGCCCGTCGCCCGGCGTTGATCCGTCACCTCATGGGAGGTTTCCGGGTCCGACAGGTGGACACAGTTGGGCGGCGCGGGCGACCGTCCGCCACGAGCAAGGAGGTTCGACATGGGCATCATCGGCTGGATCGTGCTGGGGCTGATCGCCGGGCTCATCGCCAAGGCCATCATGCCGGGCGACGACCCCGGAGGAGTGATCATCACCGTGGTGATCGGCATCGTCGGCGCCCTGCTCGGGGGCTTCCTGGCCTCGGCTTTGTTCGACATCAGCGTCAACGAGGAGTTCTTCGACCTGGCCACGTGGGTGGCAGCCATCGTGGGCGCCCTCATCCTGCTGGCCCTCTACCGGGTGGTCGCCGGGGGGCGGACGACGGCACGTCGTTGACCGGCGTCGCCCACGGCCGGACGGCCTAGGCCTCCGGCCGTGGCGGTGACGCTCATCACCGGGTGCAGCAGCGGCTTCGGGCTGCTCACCGCTCTGCACTTCGCCAGGGCGGGGCACACGGTGGTGGCCACCGTGCGGCGCCCCGACGGCGCCCCTGCCCTGCGGGCGGCCAGCGACGAGGAGGACCTCGGCATCGAGGTGGTCCCCCTCGACGTGACCGATGCCGGCTCGGTCGAACGGGCGGTGGCCGGCGCCCTCGAGGCCCACGGCGCCATCGACGTGGTGGTCAACAACGCCGGGATCTCCCTGCGGGGCGCGGTGGAGGACACCTCGGTGGGCGATGCCCGCCGGGTGCTGGAGACCAACGTGCTCGGCCCGCTGCGGGTGATCCGGGCCGTCCTGCCGGCTATGCGGGCCCGGCGCCAGGGCGTGATCGTCAACGTCTCCTCCGTCGCCGGCAAGGTCGCCCAGCCCTTCGGGGGGATGTACTCGGCCAGCAAGTTCGCCCTCGAGGGGCTGAGCGAGGCGCTCCACTACGAGGTCCGCCCCTTCGGTGTGCGGGTGGTCATCGTCGAGCCCGGCCACTTCCTCACCTGCCTGGGCGACAACCGCTTGGTGGCCGATCCCGACGGCGTCTCGCCCTACGCCCAGCTCCGCCGCCGATGGGAGGTGGCGGCCTCCCGCCTGCCCGGCCGCGGCCAGCCGGGCGACCCGGCGTCGGTGGCCGAGGCCATCTACGAGGCGGCCACCACGCCCGACCACCCGCTGCGTCGGCTGGTCGGCGCCGACGCCGAGCTCATCGCCGCCCTGCGGCGGGACCTCGACGACGAGACATTCGAGCGCACCGTGCGCACCGCCCTGGACTTCTGGGACTGAGCCACCGCACGTCGCCGGGCCCCGGGGTCGGCGGCAGCGAGGAAGGAACCGGCTACCCTGGCTGTGAACGTGCGAGCCGGCGACCGCGCCGGAGCTCGCGGGTCACCTCTCTTGCTCCTCTCGTCATGTGCGGAGTCGCCGGGGCGACCCACGCACAGCACCACCGAGAACAGGAGCAGAAATGACCACCACCTTCGACGCGCTCGGCGTCGCCCCCGACCTCGTGGCCGTCCTGGCCGAGCAGGGCATCACCGAGCCGTTCCCCGTCCAGGAGATGACCATCCCCGACGCCCTCGCCGGCCGTGACGTGTGCGGCAAGGCCAAGACCGGCTCGGGCAAGACGCTGGCGTTCGGGCTGGCCCTGGCCGAGCGGGCCGGCGAGTCCCGCCCGTCCCGTCCCCGGTCCCTGGTCCTCGTGCCCACCCGTGAGCTCGCCAACCAGGTCGCCGGCGAGATCGCCCCCCTGGTCGAGGTCCGGGGCCGCACCGTGCAGGCCGTGTACGGGGGCACCGACGTCGACCGCCAGACCCGGGCCTTGCGCAAGGGGCCCGACATCGTCGTGGCCACCCCGGGCCGGCTCATCGACCTCATCGAGCGGCAGGCGATCTCGCTCGCCGACATCGAGGTCGTGGTCCTGGACGAGGCCGACCGCATGGCCGACATGGGCTTCCTTCCCCAGGTCGAGTGGGTGCTGCGCCACGTCGACCGGCCGCACCAGACCATGCTGTTCTCCGCCACCCTCGACGGCGCCGTCGACCACGTGGTGCGGGTGCATCTGAGTGACCCCGTGTTCCACGAGGTGCAGTCGGAGCGGATCGAGGTCGACGACATGGACCACCGCTTCTTGTTCGTGCACCAGATGGACAAGGTGAAGGTGGCGGCGGCCATCTGCGGCGGGGCCGAGCGGTGCCTGGTCTTCGTCCGCACCAAGCGGGGCGCCGATCGCCTGGCCCGCCAGCTCCAGCGCGAAGGCGTGACCGCCCGGCCCATCCACGGCGACCTCCACCAGGGGGTGCGGGAGCGGGCGTTGAGCGACTTCACCGACGGCAAGCTGCACGTGCTCGTGGCCACCGACGTGGCCGCCCGTGGCATCCACGTCGACGAGATCGACGTGGTCGTCCACTACGACCCGCCCGAGGACCACAAAGGCTACGTCCACCGCTCCGGGCGCACTGCCCGGGCCGGCACGAGAGGCGCCGTGGCCACGTTGGTGCTGTGGGACCAGGAGCACGACATCCGCATGCTGCAGCGTCGCCTCGGACTCGATCTGCCCCTGGTGGAGGTGTTCTCCAACGACACCCGGCTCGCCGATCTGGCGGCGTGGCACGACGACTCCGACGACCACGACGTCGCCGACGAGGTCGAGGTCGACGTCGCCTAGGAGGCTGGTGCAAAACGGGCCGCACGCATCTCGCCGGCCATCGACGCCGCTCGCGGCGTCCTCGTCGCTCGCATATGGGCAAGGCATGTCCTTCGCTCCTGCGTCCTTGCGAGCGACGCCGAGTGGCTCGGCGAGCTGCATCCGTGTTCCACACCAGCCTCCTGGGCCGGGGCGGCCGGCTTCCCGTTCGGTCTCCCGCTCCGTCTCCCGCCAACTCCGCCGTTCCGGCTGACGGGCGCTTGCCCCAGGAGAGCCCGCCGCTGAGCGAACCGGCCGGCCGGGCCGTGGCCCGGCTGGCGGCCGCCGGCGCCGACCCCGCCGCTGCCCGTGCCCGGGTGGCCGCCGGCGTGGCCCGGGCGGTGGCCGAGGCCATGGGTGTCGACCTGCCACCGCTGGCGCTGCTGCACCGTTGGGGCCCACCGGAACCCATCGACGTCCCTGCGGCGCAGGCGTCCCCGGCGTTGCTGGGGGTCGTGCACGAGTCCTTGCTGCACCCGGGCCAGCGCAAGGCGACGGGCGCCCACTACACGCCGGCAGAGGTGACCGCAGCCATGGTCGGCTGGGCCCTGGAGGGCGCCGGCGCCGAGCATCCCGTGGTGTGCGACCCGGCGGCGGGCGCCGGCGCCTTCCTCCTGGCCGCCGCCGACGCCCTCGCTACCCGGGGCCTGTCGCGGGGGGACATCGTCCGCCATCACCTGGTCGGTGCCGAGGTCGATCCCGTCGCCGTCGCCGTGGCCGAGGCCGCCCTCGCCCTGTGGTGCGGTGGGGAGGCCGTGCCTCGACTGCTGGCCGCCGACGCTCTGCACCTCGGCGACGGGGACTGGCCGGCCCGTCCCGACGTGGTGGTGGGAAACCCGCCGTTCCTGGGTCAGCTCGGGCGGGCGACGGCCCGACCTCCGGCGGCAGCGGCCGCCGCCCGGGCGCGCTTCGGTGACGCCGCCCGGGGTTATGCCGACACTGCGGCGTTGTTCCTGGTGCTTGCCAGCCGGCTCGTCCGCCCCGGTGGGACCGTGGCTCTGGTGCTTCCCCGGTCGTTCCTCGCCACCCGTGACGCCGGGCCGGCGCGTCGCGCCGTCCTGGCCGACGCTTCCCTGGAGGTCCTGTGGCTCCCCTCACGGCCGATCTTCGCCGCTGCCGTGCAGGTCTGCGTGGTGGTGCTGCGGCGGGGAGGCAGCCGCCAGGGGATGCTGCGCCGGTACCGGGGCGTACCGCCCCGACTCACGGGGGCTGCAGCGGTGGACGCCGACGTGCTCGCCGGCGCCCCCACCTGGTCGCACCTGGTGGTCGGCGGGGCGGGCGTGCCCGACGGTGAGCCGGTGGGCCGGGGGACGCTGGGGGAGTGGTGCGACGTCGCCGCCGGCTTCCGCCAGCACTACTACGGCGTGGCACCCTTCGTGGTCGACGACCCCGACGACCTGCTCGACGCCACCGCCTTCCCGCCCCTGGTCACCTGCGGCCTGGTCGACCCCGCCGCCTGCTGGTGGGGCCACCGCCCGGCGCGCCATTCCCGCCGGCGATGGGCGGCGCCGCGCGTCGATCTGGCCCGGTTGGAGGTGGAGACCGATCTCGGGCCCTGGGCCCGGTCGCGGTTGGTGCCCAAGGTGGTGGTCGCCACCCAGACCCGGGTGGTCGAGGCCGCCGTCGACGTCGGCGGCCGGTGGCTTCCGTCCACGCCGCTGCTCACCGTCACCGCTCCGCCCGAGCGTCTGTGGCACGTGGCCGCCGCCCTGCTGTCGCCGGTGGTTACGGCGTGGGCCCTGCGGCACTGGGGCGGGACGGCGCTGTCGGACGACGCCCTCAAGCTGGGCGCCGACCAGGTGCGGGCGGTGCCGACGCCGGCCGGGGAGGGCGACTGGGACGCCGCGGCCGTCGCCCTCCGGCGGGCGAGCGAGGCCGGCGTCGATGCCGGAGGGGAGGCCGACCGCCGGCGCTGGCTGTTGGCCGCCGCCGAGGCGTCGAACCGGGCCTACGGGATGAGTGGCCGGCCGGTGGTGGAGTGGTGGGCGGCCCGGCTGCCGGGACGTCGCCCGTAGACATACCCTTCTGGCCCCAGAAACGCCGGGAAAACGTCCCGCCACGGGGGCCAGAAGAAGCGCTGGCGTTCTAATGCCCGGCCAGCCGTGCCACCACCGGGGCGAAGGCGTCGAGCGCCGGCTCGGGCACGGTGACGTAGGACACCCCGAGCTGCTCACGGCGGGCGAGCAGGTCGTCGACCACCTGGGAGGTGGTGCCCAGCAGCACGTGGGGGCTGGCGAGGATGTCTTCGGGGGCCAGCCCGTGGCGCCGGGCCAGGTCCTCGGCCCGGCGCCCGCGGTCATCCACGATCTCCACGACCACGGCCAGCACGTTGATCTCCAGCGTGTCGAAGCGCTCGCCGGCCGCCGCCCGCAGCCGGTCCACCTTGGCGCCGGCGGCGGCGGGCGAGATGTCGGCGGCGTCGAGGGTCCCGTCGGGGCGGGCGCGAGGGGCCAGGCCGGCGGTCGACGCCTCCCGGCCGGCGAGCGCCAGCAGGCGGGGGCCGCCGCCGCCGACGAACAGGGGAGGGCCCCCGGGCTGGAGGGGCACGGGCCGGCCTTCCATCTCCGTCACCTGGTAGTGGCGTCCGGAAAAGGTGAACGGCCGGCCCGACCACAGGCCCTTCAGCACCGCCACCGACTCCTCCAGCCGCTCGACCCGCACGGCGCCCCGGTCGAAGGGGATGCCGGCGGCGTCGTACTCCTCCTTGCGCCAGCCGGCGCCCAGCCCGATCTCCAGGCGGCCCCCGGAGAGCACGTCGACGGTGGCGGCCTCCTTGGCGAGCAGGACCGGGTGGCGGTAGTCGTTGTCGAGCACGAAGGTGCCGACCCGCAACGACGTGGTGGCGGCAGCGGCGACGGCCACCGCCGGCAGGGGGGCGAGCTGGTCGCCCAGGTGGTCGGGCACGAGCATGGTGGCGTAGCCGAGGTCCTCGACGCGCCGGGCCATCTCCGCCCAGTCGTGGCCGTGGTCGAACCCGGCGAGGGAGAGCCCGAAGCGGAACGACCGGGGTGACACGGGGCCGGACCCTACCGGGCGGGTCGGCAGGCGCCGGCCGGCGTTTCGGCTCCGTGTGCCGCGGGCTAATCGCTGGGTCTCCCGTCGGGGCAGGGCGTACGCTCGGGGGCGATGCCCGCCGCCCTTCCCGCCACCGGCGCCTGGCGGCCCGGGGACCCTCCCGGGCGTCGCCGCTTCGCGGCCCTGGCCACCGACCGACCGTTCGTGCTGGAGGGCGGCGGGCAGTTGCGGGACATCAGCGTGGCCTACGAGACGTGGGGCGAGCTGGCGCCCGACGGCGGCAACGCCGTGCTGGTGTGCCACGCCCTGACCGGTGACGCCCACGCCGCCGGGGGCATCGGCCCGGGCCATCCCACGCCGGGGTGGTGGGACGGCCTCATCGGGCCGGGCAAGGCGCTCGACACCGACCGCTGGTTCGTCGTGTGCGCCAACGTCCTCGGGGGCTGTCAGGGCACGACGGGGCCGGCGTCGCCCATGCCCGGCTCCGGTGGCAAGCCCTACGGCTGCGGCTTCCCCGTGGTGTCGGTACGCGACATGGTCCGCACCCAGACGGCGGTGGCGCGCGACCTGGGCGTGACCCGATGGCTGAGCGTGGTCGGCGGCTCCATGGGCGGCATGCAGGTGCTGGAGTGGGGCGTCATGTTCCCCGAGCGGGTGTGCTCGCTCGTGCCCATCGCCACCGCGGCGGCGGCCAGTGCCCAGCAGATCGCCTACGGCAGCGCCGGGCGCAAGGCCATTCGGCTCGATCCCCGCTGGCGAGGGGGCGACTACTACGACGCCGAGGCCGGCGAGGGCCCCACCGAGGGACTGGCCATCGCCCGGAGCATCGCCCAGATCACCTATCGCAGCGACGACGTGTTCACCGACCGCTTCGGGCGCGAGGTGGTCGAGCCCCTCGACGGCTTCTCGCTGTGGCAGCGCTTCCAGGTCGAGCGCTACATCGAGTACCACGGCGCCAAGCTGGCCCGGCGCTTCGACGCCAACTCCTACCTCCTGCTGAGCAAGGCCATGGACCTCCACGACCTGGTCCGGGGCCGGGGTGGGCTCGAGGAGGCCCTGGCCCGGATCTCCGTCCCGACCTTGATGGTGGGCATCTCCTCCGACACCCTCTACCCCCCTTACCAGCAGCAGCAGGTGCGAGACATCCTCCGGGCCCAGGGCACACCCTGCGAGTACCTGGAGATCGACAGTCCTCACGGCCACGACGCCTTCCTCATCGACCTCGACCAGGTCGGTGCCGCCCTGTCGGACTTCCTGACCGACGTCGAGAAGGCCCAGCGGTGAGCGGCGACGTCCCCGAGCCGCGGCTCGACACCCGCGCCATCCTGGCCGGCCGCGACGACAACGAAGGGTCGCTGGCCCACCCGCTGTGGGCGACGACGACCTTCGAGTCGGCCACGCTCGACGAGGGGCAGCGCCAAGCCACCAGCGCTCGGCCGTCCCGCTTCTACGGGCGCTACGGCAACCCGACGGTGCGGGGCTTCGAGAACGCCGTGGCCGCACTCGAGGGCGCCGAGGCGGCCCAGGCCTTCGCCTCCGGCATGGGCGCCATCTCGTCGCTGGTCCTGGCTCTGTGCTCCAAGGGCGACCACGTGGTGGCCACCCGCCAGCTGTATTCCTCGACCACCCTGCTGTTCCAGGGCGTGTGCCCCCGCTTCGGCATCGACGTCACCCTCGTCGACGGGACCGACAGCGAGGCCATCGCCGGCGCCGTGGTGCCGGGCCGCACCGTGCTCGTGTTCGTGGAGACCCCCACCAACCCGCTGATGCAACTGGTGGACCTCGACGCCGTGGGCGCCATCCGCGGGCCCCTGCGGGTGGTGGACTCCACCTTCGCCGGCCCGGTGATCCAGCGCCCGCTGGAGCACGGCGTCGACCTGGTGGTCCACTCCGCCACCAAGGGCCTGGCCGGGCACAACGACGCCACCCTGGGGGTGGTCGCCGGCGCCGAGGACCTCCTCCAGTGGATCTGGAGCTACCACACCATCCACGGCGCGGTGGCCTCGCCCCACGACGCCCACAGCGCCCTGCGGGGGATCCGCACGCTGGCGGTGCGGGTCGAGCGCCAGAGCACCACCGCCCAGCGGGTGGCCGAGTTCCTGGAGGACCATCCGGCGGTGGCGCAGGTGCACTACCCGGGTCTGGACTCTCACCCTCAGCGAGACCTGGCCAAGCGGCAGATGGCGCTCGGCGGCGGGTTGGTCAGCTTCGACCTGGCCGGGGGGTGGGCGGCGGGCCGGCGCTTCGCCGAGGCGGTGCGCCTGGCCCATCTGGCACCGTCGCTCGGAGGCCCGGAGACGTTGGTCACCCATCCGGCCTCCACCACCGCCGCCAACCTCACCGCCGAGGACCGGGCGGCCATGGGTGTCGGCGACGGGCTGGTGCGGCTCTCGATCGGCCTGGAGCACCCCGACGACGTGGTGGCCGACATCGCCGGCGCCCTGGCCGCCGTCGACGCTCGCTGAGCCGGCCCTGCCCGAGCTCCCCGAGGTCGAGTACTACCGGCGGCTGGCGTGCCGGGCCCTGGGCCGCCCCGTCACCGCCGTGCATGCCCCCGACGCCTGGTTCCTGAAGGAGGGACTGACCGCCGAGCGGCTGGCCCAGGCCCTGGAGGGCCGGACCTTCACTGCCGCCCGGCGGATCGGCAAGCTGCTGCTGCTCGACACCGACGGAGGGCCCACCGTGGGCCTGCGCTTCGGCATGACCGGACGGCTCCTGGTCGACGGCGCCGCCGGCGTCGACCACCTGGAGTACTCGAGCGTGCGCGACGGGACGGCGTGGGACCGGGTGCAGATCGGTTTCGCCGACGGTGGCGACCTGCGGGTGCGCGACCCCCGCCGGCTGGGAGGGGTGGTGCTCGACCCTGACGAGTCCCGTCTCGGGGTGGATGCCGGCGCCGTCACCGCTGCCGGCCTCCGGCGGGTGCTGGCCGGCAGCACGGCGCCCCTGAAGGCTCGGCTCATGGACCAGTCCCGGCTGGCCGGAGTCGGCAACCTGACCGCTGACGAGGTGCTGTACCGGGCCGGGCTCGATCCGGCTCGCCCTGCCGGTTCCCTCTCGCCGGCTGAGATTCGCCGCCTCCACCGCCACCTCCGGGCGACGCTGGACGACTTGATCGCCGGCGGCGGGTCCCACACGGGGACGCTGCAACCCGAGCGAGGTCCGGACGGTCACTGCCCTCGTGACGGCACCGCCCTGGTCCGGCGGACCATCGGCGGGCGCACCTCGTGGTCGTGCCCCCGCCACCAGCGCTGACCGGCGGCCGGTGAGCACGGCTCGTCCTACCATGCCTGCGATGGAGCTTCTGGGGCGGCGGGCCAGAGTGGTGGCGGCTGCCGGCGCCGTGGTGGTGACGATGGGCGTCCTGGTGCCAGCACCGGTCGGAGCCCAAGTGACCCTGCCGACGGACACCACCACGACCACCACGCCCAGCCCCACCATGACCGTGGCGCCAGCGACGACCACCACGGCGGCGCCGACCACCACGGTGGCGCCCCGCCGTTCCTCCACCACGACCGCACAGCGCAGGGCGGCCACGACGACGACGTCGCGGGCCACCACGCGAGCGACCAGCCCCGCCACGGCTCTCCCGACCACCACCACCGAGCCGCTGGAGCTCCGCTCGACCACCACCGAGCGCCAGCAGATCGAGGCGGTGCCCCCGTCCGACAGTGAGCGATCGACCACCACGTCCACGGTGGCGCTGCAGGGGGCGGCGTCGGCCACCGGTGTCAGCACAGAAGGCCTGGTGGCGCTCATCATCGGCGGGCTGTTGGGTGTGGCCCTGGCCCTGTCCTTCCTCACCTGGCGCTACTGGCGGGCGACCCAGCCGCC
>JAHWKL010000074.1 GCA_019347915.1 Actinomycetota bacterium | reverse complement strand
CGCCCTCGCCACGGCCGGTCACGAGGTGGCCTTCGCCACCGCCGGCGAGTTCTGCCCCCGGGTGGAGGCGGCCGGCTTCGCCGCCTTCCCGGCCGGGTTGGGCCACTTCGAGCAGGTGGAGGAGGCCCGCCGCCGCTTCCCCGCCGCCGCGCTGCCCCCGGGCAAGGAGCGCTTCGAGACCTTCGTTCCCCTCATGCTCGCCGGCGTGGCGGCGCCGGCCCGGGCCGCCGACCTGGTCCCGATCGTCGCCGACTGGCGGCCCGACGTGGTGGTGCACGACGAGACCGAGCTGGCCGGGCCGGTGGCGGCGGCAGTGGCCGGCATCCCCTGGGCCGACCACAGCGTGGGCATCCTGCGGCCGCTGCAGATGCTCCGGCTCGCCGGGAACACCCTGGCCCCGCTGGCCCGGGAATGGGGCGTCGACGTGGGCCCGTGCGCCGGCCTTTTCCGCTATCTCTACCTGGACGTGTGCCCGCCCCGGCTCCAGAGCCCGGAGATCAGCGACGTGACGGTGGCCCACCCCATGCGCAACCTGGGCGGCGCCGGCACCGGCGGCGAGCTTCCCCCCTGGGTCGCCTCCCTGCCGGCGCAGCCCACCGTCTACGTGAGCCTGGGCACCTTGTTCAACCGTGACGCCACGGTCTTCGCCGCCGTGCTCGAGGGGCTGCGGGACGAGCCCCTCAACCTGATCCTCACCGTCGGGCACGACAACGACCCCGAGGCGTTCGGCCCCCAGCCGGCCAACGTGCACGTGGAGCGGTTCATCCCCCAGGCCTTGCTGCTGCCGCACTGCGACGCCGTGCTCAACCAGGGGGGCACGGCCATCCTGGACATCCTCGGCCACGGGTTGCCCATCCTGGTGCTCCCCCGGGGAGCCAACCAGTTCCACAACGCCGAGGCCTGCGTGCACGCCGGCGTGGGCCGGCGCCTCCTCCCCGACGAGGTGTCGGCCGAGGCGGTCCGGGCTGAGGTCCGATTGCTCCTGGAGGATGCCTCGTACCGCCGGGCGGCCGAGGCGGTGGCGGCCGAGCTGGCGGCCATGCCCGGTCCCGACGACGGAGTGGCGCTGGTCGAGCGGCTCCACCGGGAGCAGAGGCCGCTGACCGGCGTCGGCGCCGGCGACGACGGGACGAAGAAGAGCGACCCGGCCGGATGAGCACCGGGTTCGACGTCGGCGACGTTCCCCTCTCCGAGCTGGCCGAGGAGGACCTGCCCCGCGTGCGCACCGCCCTGCCCGGGCCCCGCTCGGCCGAGGTCTGGGCCCGCGACGCCGTGCACCACGCCGGCAACTCGTCGCCCGCGGCCCAGTGGTTGCAGCTGGCCATCAGCGACGCTGCCGGCGCCCTGGTCCGCGACGTCGACGGCAACGTCTTCGTCGACTTCTCGTCGGGGGCGGTGGTGGCCAACCTCGGTCACTCGCCGCCGGGGGTGGCGGCGGCACTGGGCCGCGAGGCCGAACGCCTGCTGCACTACTTCGACTTCGCCACGCCGGCCCGGCCCGCCTTCTTCGAGGCCCTGGCCCGCACGCTGCCGCCCGAGCTGCAGACCTTCCAGATGTACAGCACCGGCAGCGAGGCGGTGGAGGCGTCGCTGCGGCTGGCCAAGTCGTTCACCGGCCGCTACGAGGTCATCTCCTTCCACCACGCCTGGCACGGGCGCACCATCGGGTCCATGGCCCTCATGGGGGGCTTCCCCCTCAAGCACGGCTACGGGCCGTTCCCCCCCGGCGTGCACCACAGCCCCAGCGCCTACTGCTACCGGTGCGCCTTCGGGCTCGACCGCGACACGTGCGGGGTGGCGTGTGCCCGCTTCGTCGACCGGGTCCACGAGCAGTCGACCGAGCACGAGCTGGCGGCGGTGATCATCGAGCCGGTCCAGGGCGTGGGCGGTGTCATCCCCCAGCCGCCGGAGCTCCTGGCCCACCTGCGGGAGCTGTGCGACCGCACCGGCGCCCTGCTGATCTTCGACGAGATCCTCACCGGGATGGGGCGGACGGGCACCATGTGGGCCTTCGAGCAGTCCGGCGTGGTGCCCGACGTGCTGCTCGCCGGCAAGGGCCTGGCCTCCGGCTATCCCATCTCGCTGATCGCCTCCCGGCGGGAGGTGCTCGACGCCGGCCGCTTCGGGCGGCCGGGCGCCGGCGCCTCGACCTTCGCCAGCGGGAACCTGGCCTGCGCCGCCGGCGCCGCCACGCTGGCCCAGCTGGAGGACGGCACGGTGCTCGAGCACGCCCGCCGGGTGGGTGCCTCCATGCTCGCCGGCCTGCGCGACCTGCAGGCCCGCCACCCCATGGTGGGCGACGTGCGGGGGCGGGGCATGCTCTTCGGCCTCGAGCTGGTGCGCGACCGGACCACCAAGGAGCGCATCGCCCCCGAGACCGCCCGCCGGCTGCTCTTCGCCCTGGCCCGCCGCGGCGTGCTGACCGCCGGCGCCGGCCCGGTGCTGCGGCTGTCGCCGCCGCTGGTGCTGAGCGAGACGCTGGCGGCCAAGGGCGTGGCCCTGCTGGACGACGCCCTGAGCGAGGTGAGCGAGGTGGAGGCCGAGGAGAGGTGACCACCGGGGCCGACACCGGCACCGACGCCGGCACCGCCGGCGCTTCCTTCGCCGCCGTGCACCACGTGGGCGTCACCGTCGCCGATCTGGAACGGTCGGTCGCCTTCTGGGAGGCGCTGCTGGGCGTGACCGCCGGCGACCGCCAGCTCCTGGACGCACCGGGCGTGGCCACCATGGTGGGCTACCCCGGCGCGCGGATCGACTCCTGCTGGTTCGACCTGCCGGGCGGGCTGGCGCTCGAGCTGCTCTGCTACCTCGACCGCGACGAGGCCCCCTACGAGCCGGGGACCGCCCACCCCGGCAACGTGCACGTCCCTCCGGGTGCACGACATGGACGCCGCCCATCCCCACGCCGTGGCCTGCGGGGCCGAACCGGTGAGCCCGGCGCCCGTCGAGGTGCAGGCCGGCCCCCTGGTGGGCGCGCAGCTCGCCTACCTGCGCGACCCCGATGGCGTCACCATCGAGCTGTTCCAGCCCCCGCCCGGGCCCGGCGGCCAGTGAGCGTCGAGCGCGTCCCCCTCGCCGGGCTTGCCGATCAGGGCGGGGAGCGGGTGCGGGTCTGTGGCTGGGTGGCCGGCGTGCACGACGACGGCCGCCTGGTCCTGCTGCGCGACCGCACCGGTGTCGGCCGGCTGGTGTTGGAGGCCCCCAGCCCGGGGATGACCGAGGAGGCGGCCGTCGACGCCACCGGCACCGTCGTGGCCAGCGACGACGGCGGCGTGGCCGTGGCCGTGGACGCGGTCGAAGTGGTCGGCGCCGTCCTGGCCCCGCTGCCCGTCGACGCCTCCTCGCCGCTCCACCAGCGCCTCGACTGGCGCTTCCTCGACCTGCGCCGCCGCCCCAACCTGCTCACCTTCGAGGTGCAGACCACGGCCGAGCGGGCCATGCGCCGGCTGTGGGCCGAGGACGGGTTCATCGAGTTGCACTCGCCCAAGCTGCGCTCGCACCCCAACGCCTCGGGGCGGGAGCTGTTCACCGTCGGCTACTTCGGGGCCGACGCCTACTTGGCCCAGTCGCCGCAGTTCTACAAGCAGATGGCCATGGCCGCCGGCTTCGAGCGGGTGTTCGAGATCGGGCCGGTGTTCCGGGCCAACCCCCACGTCACCGACCGTCACGACACCGAGTTCGTCAGCGTGGACGTCGAGCTGTCGTGGATCGCCTCCTGCGAAGAGGTGATGGCCTTCGAGGAACGCTGGTTGCACCAAGTGGTGGCCGAAGTGGCGGCCGAGCACGGCGACGACATCCGCCGCACCTTCGGGGTGGAGGTCGTCGTGCCCGAGGTGCCGTTCCCCCGGATCCCCCTGGAGGCGGCCCGCACCATCGTGGAGAAGGCGGGGCCGGCCCAGCCGCCGGGCGACCTCGACCCGGCGGGGGAGCGGGCCCTGGGCGAGCACGTGGCCCGCGAGCACGGCCACGACCTGGTCTTCGTCACCGAGTACCCGGCAGCGACGCGGCCCTTCTACCACATGCGCACCGAGGACGGCTCGGGCCTGACCCGCAGCTTCGACCTGCTGTGGAAGGGCCTCGAGGTCACCACCGGCGCCCAGCGCGAGCACCGCTACGACCGGTTGGTGGGCCAGGCCCGCGACCGTGGGGTGGCGCTCGAGCCCATCGACTACTTCCTCGACTGCTTCCGCTTCGGGTGCCCGCCCCACGGCGGCTTCGGCTTCGGCCTGACCCGGATGCTCATGTGCCTGCTCGGGCGCCGGGACGTGCGGGACGTGACCTTCCTCCACCGCGGCCGGGACCGTCTCCGCCCGTAGGCGAGGCCGCCACCCGGTACGGTCGGCTGGTGGCCGCCGACGACCTGTTCGGGGCAGCGGCCGAGGAGCGAGCGGCGGCCTCGGCCCCGCTGGCCGCCCGGCTGCGCCCCCGCACCCTCGACGAGGTGGTGGGCCAGGACCACCTGCTCGGGCCCGGGCGCCCCCTGCGCCGGCTGATCGAGTCGGACCGCCTGTCGTCGGTGATCCTGTGGGGACCGCCCGGCACCGGCAAGACCACCCTGGCCCGCCTCGTGGCCGGCACCACCCGCCGGGCGTTCGAGCAGCGCTCGGCCGTCACCGCCGGCGTGAAGGACGTGCGCGAGGTGGTGGAGGGCGCCCGCCGGCGGCTGGGGGAGCGAGGGCAGGGCACGATCTTGTTCCTCGACGAGGTGCACCGCTTCAACCGGGCGCAGCAGGACGCCCTCCTGCCCTCGGTGGAGGACGGGCTGCTCACCCTGGTGGGCGCCACCACCGAGAACCCGTACTTCGAGGTGAACGCCCCGCTGCTCAGCCGCTCGACGCTGTTCCGCCTGCACCCCCTGACGGCGGACGCCGTGGTGGTGCTCCTGCGCCGGGCGCTCGGCGCCGAGGGGGCCACCGCCGACGACGACGCCCTGGCCCACCTGGCCGACCGGGCCGGGGGCGACGCCCGGGCCGCCCTCGGCGCCCTGGAGGTGGCCCTGGCCCTGGCCGACGACCGCCGGGTCACGCTCGCCGCCGCCGAGGCCGCGCTCGACAGCCGGTCCCTGCGCTACGGACGGGACGAGCACTACGACGTGGTGTCGGCGTTCATCAAGTCGATCCGGGGCAGCGACCCCGACGCCGGCCTGTACTGGTTGGCCCGCATGCTGGCCGCCGGGGAGGACGCCCGCTTCGTCGCCCGCCGGCTGGTCGTGCTCGCCTCCGAGGACATCGGCATGGCCGATCCCGAGTCGCTGCTCGTGGCCGACGCCGCCGCCCGGGCGGTCGAGGTGGTGGGCCTGCCCGAGGCCCGGCTCAACCTGGCCCAGGCGGTGCTCCACCTGGCCACCGCCCCCAAGTCCAACCGGGTCATCGTGGCCCTGGGGCGGGCCGAGGCCGACGTGGCCCAACGGCCCGCCGGCGAGGTGCCCGCCCACCTGCGCGACGCCCACTACCGGGGCGCGGCGTCGCTCGGCCACGGGGCGGGCTACGACTATCCTCACGACCACCCGGGGGGCTGGGTGGCCCAGGAGCACCGGCCCGACGAGGTCGCCGGCCGGGTGTACTACGAGCCCTCCGGCGCCGGCCACGAGGAGGAGGTCGCCAGGCGCATGACAGCGCGAGGCAGTGGCGAGGCGGAGGCCGGCGAATGACCGCCGGCGAGCTGGCCGCCCTCATCGTCTCCATCTGCAGCGTGGTGGCGGTGGTGCTGCTCGCCTTCGGCGTCGTGGCGCTGTTCCGCACGCTGGCGAGCATGCGCGACACCGTCGACCAGCTGCGCTCGGAGACGCTGCCGGTGGTGCACGAGCTGCAGCGGACGGTCGCCGGCAACGAGGCCCGGCTGCAGCAGATCGACGACCTGCTCGAGTCGGCCCGCACGGTGTCGGGCCGGATGGACTCCGCCTCCCGGCTGGCCTACCTGGCCATCTCCAACCCCCTCATCAAGGCCATGGCCCTCGGCACCGGCACCAGCCGGGCGGCCAAGGCCCTGCGGCGACGCTGAGGAGCCGGAGGTGTTCAAGCGGTTGTTCTGGATGGGCGTGGGCGTGGGCGCCTCGTTCTGGGTCCGCCGGAGGGTGCGCCACACCGTCGAGCGCTACCAGCCGCAGCGGGTGAGCGGCGAGGTGGTGGGGGCGGTGCACCGCTTGGGCCACGACGTGCGCGCCGCGGTCCACGAGGGCCGGGTGGCCATGCGGGAGCGGGAGGCCGAGCTGCGCCGGGCGTTACCCGGCTGACCGCGGCGGGAAGCGCCGGTACCCTGAGAGGGTCATGAACGCCTCCGAGCTCCGGCGCGCCTTCACGTCGTTCTTCGAGGAGCGGGGCCACACCACGGTGGCGTCGGCCGGGTTGATCCCTCATCACCCGACGGCGCCCATGTTCACCAACTCGGGGATGATGCAGTTCGTCCCCTACTTCCTGGGTGAGGAGGCGCCGCCCTGGCCCCGGGCCGACTCGATCCAGAAGTGCGTGCGCCTGAGCGGCAAGCACAACGACATCGCCGAGCTGGGCCGCACCCGCCGGCACCTCACCTTCTTCGAGATGCTCGGCAACTTCAGCTTCGGCGACTACTTCAAGGCCGAGGCCATCCCCTGGGCGTGGGAGTTGGTGACCGAGGTGGTGGGCTTCGACGGTGACCGCATCTGGGTCACGGTGCACGAGAGCGACGACGAGGCCGAGGCCATCTGGCACGAGGCGGTGGGCCTGCCCCTCGAGCGCATCCAGCGCATGGGCAAGGAGAACTTTTGGGAGATGGGCGAGAGCGGACCGTGCGGGCCCTGCTCGGAGATCCACCTCGACTGCGGTCCGGAGTGGGGGGAGGGCGGCGGCCCCGCCGTCGGCGGCGGCGACCGCTACATCGAGTTCTGGAACCTGGTGTTCACCCAGTACGACCGCCAGCCCGACGGCACGCTGCTCGACCTGCCCCGGCGCAACGTCGACACCGGCGGGGGGCTCGAGCGCTGGCTGATGCTGATCCAGAACGTGCCCACCGCCTTCGACACCGACGTGATGCGCCACATGCTCGACGCCGCCCAGTCGGCCACCGGCCGCTCGACCGGGCGCGACGAGCAGGTCGACGTGGCCCTGCGCATCCTCGCCGACCACGGCCGCACCATGACCTTCCTGGTGAGCGACGGGGTCTTCCCGTCCAACGAGGACCGGGGCTACGTGCTGCGCCGGATCATCCGCCGGGCCGTCCGCCACGCCTTCCTGCTGGGGGTCGACAAGCTGGTCACGCCCGGGCTGGTCGAGGCCACGGTGGAGGTCATGGGCGACGCCTACCCGGAGCTGGCCGACGACCGTGACTTCGTCCTGGGCGTGGTGGCCCGGGAGGAGGAGCGGTTCCGCTCCACGCTGCGGGCGGGGTCGAGCATCCTCGACGACGAGCTGGCCCGGGCCTCGGGCGGGGTGCTCCCGGGGGCCACGGCGTTCAAGCTCCACGACACCTTCGGCTTCCCCCTGGAGGTCACCCAGGAGGTGGCCGGCGAGCGGGGGGTCGAGGTCGACGTGGCCGGCTTCGACGCCGCCATGGCCGAGCAGCGGGCTCGGGCCAAGGAGGCCCGCAAGGAGACCGACGCCGGCGCCCCCATCGACGCCTACCGCGAGCTGCTCGAGCAGTTCGGCACCACCGAGTTCACCGGCCGGGAGGAGAACGAGAGCAAGGCCAGGGTGCTGGCCGTCATCCCCCGCGACGAGGGCACCGTCGAGCTCTTCCTCGACCGGAGCCCGTTCTACGCCGAGGCCGGCGGGCAGGTGGGCGACACCGGCACCGTCGCCACCGACACCGGCCGGGGCGAGGTGCTCGACACCACCTACGCCCTGCCCGGGCTCCACCGCCACACCGCTCGGGTGGTGGAGGGCGAGCTCCGGCCCGGGCAGGCGGCGCTGGCCGGCATCGACGTCGAGCGCCGCCAGGCCATCCGCCGCAACCACACCGGGACCCACATCCTCCACTGGGCCCTGCGCGAGGTCCTGGGCGAGCACGTCAAGCAGCAGGGGTCGCTGGTGGCGCCCGACTACCTCCGCTTCGACTTCAGCCACTACGCGGCCGTCACCCCCGAGGAGCTGGCGGCCATCGAGGACCTGGCCAACCGGGAGGTGCTGGCCAACGACCGGGTACGGCACTACGAGACCACCCGCCAGCAGGCGGCCGAGGCCGGGGCCGTCGCCTTCTTCGGCGAGAAGTACGGCGAGGTGGTGCGGGTGCTGGAGGCCGGGCGCCACTCGGTGGAGCTGTGCGGCGGCACCCACGTGGGGGCCCTGGGCGAGATCGGGCCCATCCGCATCACCTCGGAGGGCTCGATCGGGGCCAACCAGCGCCGCATCGTGGCCACCACGGGCACCGGCGCCCTCCAGGAGGCCCGGCGCGAGCACCAGGAGCTGGCGCGGGCGGCTGCCCTGCTCGCCGTGCCCCCCGATGAGGTGAGCACGGGGGTGGAGCGGCTGCGGGAGGAGCTGAAGGCGCTGCGGGACGAGGCCCGCACCGCCCGCCGGGAGGCGGCCCGGGCCGCCGCTGCCGCCCTCGCCGCCGACGCCGTCGACGGCGTGGTGGTGGCCCGGCGCGACGGTGTGTCCCGCGACGACCTGAGAGACCTGGCCGTGGCCGTGCGCGACCGGCCCGGCATCCGGGCGGTGGTGCTCGGGGGCGCAGCCCTCGGTGGCGGCGTCGCCCTGGTGGCGGCGGTCACGCCGGACAGCGGGCTGGTGGCGTCCGAGCTCATCGCCGGTCCCGCCCGCACCGTCGGCGGCGGCGGCGGGCGCGCCCCCGACCTGGCCGTGGCCGGCGGTCGCCACGTCGAGCGGATCGACGAGGCCCTGGCCGAGGCCCGGGCCGCGGCCGGTGTGGCGTGAGCGAGGTGCCCGGGCTGCCGGCGCCCGGCCGGTGCCGTCGCGTCGCCGGAAGGAGCCCGCAGTAGTGCGGTCGTGAGGGTCCTCGGCCTCGACATCGGCACCCGCCGGATCGGTGTGGCGGTGAGCGACCCCAGTGGTGTGATGGCCTCGCCGTACACGGTGCTGCACCGGGCCGGCGACCGCGCCGGTGACCACCGGGCGGTGGCCGACCTGGTCGCCGAGGTGGAGGCGGAACGGGTGGTGGTGGGCCTGCCCCTGTCGCTGAACGGGCGCATCGGGCCGGCGGCCCGCCAGGTCCTCGAGGAGGTGGAGCAGCTCCGGGCAGCCCTTTCCGTGCCGGTGGAGTGCCACGACGAGCGGCTGTCGACCGTGACCGCCGAGCGGACGCTGCGGGAGGCCGGGACCCGGGCGAGTGCCCGCCGGGCGGTGATCGACAAGGTGGCCGCCGCGGTCCTCCTGCAATCATGGCTGGACGGCCGCGACCGCGACGAGGGAGAGACGTGAGCAAGTTGCTGTTCGACCAGGAGCACGACGGAACCGAGCCGCCGGCGCCGGCGGTGCGGGGCGAGCGCCGGCGCGGCGGTCGCCTGCTGGCGGTGGCCGCCGTCGTCGTCGCCCTCCTGGTGGTGGTGGCGGTGGCGGCCGGGCTGTGGCTGAGGGGCAAGATCGACCCGTCGGGCGGCCCGGGCGAGGAGGTGGCGGTGTCGATCCCCGAAGGCACGAGCACCGCCGGCATCGCCGAGATCCTCGCCGACGAGGGCGTCGTGTCCGACGCTTCGGTGTTCAGGTTCTACGTCCGCTTCAGGGGCGGCGGCCCCTTCCAGGCCGGCGACTACACGCTGCGGCGCGACTCGGCCATGGGCGAGGTGGTGGCGGCGCTCGACGAGGGCCCCGAGCTGGTCTTCCAGCGCCTGACCGTGCCCGAGGGCCTCAGGCTGGAGGAGATCAGCGAGCGGGTGGGGGAGCTCGAGCGGTTCTCGTCGGAGCGGTTCCTGGAGGTGGCCGAGGGCGGCTCCGTGCGCTCGCAGTACCAGCCCGCCGACGTGGACAGCCTGGAGGGGCTCCTCTTCCCGGAGACCTACCAGGTCGGCCCCAACGAGGACGAGGCCGCCCTCGTGCGCCGCATGGTGACCGAGTTCGACGCGGTTGCCACCGGGCTCGGTTACGAGGACGCCGAGGCCGAGGTCGGCCTCAGCCCCTACGAGGCCATCATCGTGGCCTCGCTCATCGAGTCCGAGGCCCGGGTGCCCGAGGACCGGGCCAAGATCAGCCGGGTCATCCACAACCGGCTCGAGCAGGACATGCTCCTGCAGATCGACGCCACCGTCATCTACGCCCGCGGCGGCGAGCCGCGCGAGGGCGGGCGGGTGCTGTTCAGCGACCTCGAGGTCGACTCGCCCTACAACACCTACAAGAATTCGGGCCTGCCGCCCACGCCCATCGCCGTGCCGGGGCGGGCGTCCCTGGAGGCGGCCCTCGACCCCGAGCCGGGCGACTGGCTGTACTACGTCAAGTACGAGGAGGACGGCACCCATGCCTTCTCCACCACCAACGAGGAGCACAACCGGCGTATCGCCGAGGCCAAGGCCAGGGGCGTGAACCCGTGAGCCGGGCGACAGCGCCGACCGGATGACCACGTGGCGGCCGGGCCCGTCCACCCGCCTGGCCGGAGTGATCGGCGACCCGGTGCGCCACTCGCTGTCGCCCGCCATCCACAACGCTGCCTTCCGGGCCACGGGGCTCGACTGGGTGTACCTCGCCTTCGAGGTGCCGGCCGGTGAGGCGGCGGCAGCGGTGGCGGCCCTGCGGGCCCTGGGGCTCGATGGCCTCAACGTCACCATGCCCCACAAGTCCGGCGTGGCCGGGGCGGTCGACCGGCTCTCGCCGGTGGCGGCGGAGCTGGGGGCGGTCAACACCGTGGTGCGGGAGGGCGCAACCCTGGTCGGCCACAACACCGACGGCGACGGCTTGGTGGCGTCGCTGCGGGCCGAGCACGGCTTCGACCCCGCCAGCCGGCGCTGCCTGGTGCTGGGCGCCGGCGGTACGGCCCGGGCCGTGGTGCGCGCCCTGGGCGCGGCCGGCGCCGCCGAGGTGGTCGTGGTCGCCCGCCGTGGCGAACAGGCGGCCACCGCTGCCGCCCTCGCCGGGCGGACCGGCCGGGTGGGTGAGGTGGCCGACGCCGAGGCGGCCGACCTGGTGGTGAACACCACACCGGTGGCCGACGAGCTCCCCCTGGGACTGGAGCCGTCCTGCCTGGGGCCGGGCCAGGTGGTGGTCGACGTCGTCTACCAGCCCCGGGTCACGGCCCTGCTGCTGGCCGCCGGGGGCCAGGGCGCGGCCACGGCCAACGGGGTCGGCATGCTGGTCCACCAGGCGGCGTTGGCGTTCGAGCTGTGGACCGGGCGCCCGGCCCCGGTGACCCAGATGAAGAAGGCGGTGGCGGCCGAGCTGGTCGGGCGGGGCGGGTAGCGCCTGCCGGCGCCGCTCTCGGACCGCCGCGCTCGGGTGTACGTGACCGCCGCAGTCGCCTGCGTGGCGTTGTCGCTTGTCGCGTTTGGGCTTCAGGCGCTCGTGTTGGCGGATCGCTGATGCGGTCCCGGTAGCTCGACGCTGTGCAGCGCCGCCACCCCGGTCGTCCCGAGGCGGCGGCTACGGTCGTCGGTGCCGCTGGCGGTTGTGGAAGGCGCC
>JAHWKL010000073.1 GCA_019347915.1 Actinomycetota bacterium | reverse complement strand
CTTGGCACTCACCCGCACGCCCGGGGGCATCTGCCGGCGCTTGTACTCGGCCCTGTCGACCAGGTCGATCACCAGCCGCACCAGGTCAGGGTCGAAACCGTCGTCCTCCATCTCGCTGCGGGTGCGATCGTGCTCGACGTAGGCGGCGAGGATCGGGTCGAGCACCTCGTAGGGGGGCAGCGACTGATCGTCACGCTGGTCGGGGCGGAGCTCGGCCGACGGCGGCTTGGCCAGCACGGACTCGCTGATGAGCTCCCGCCCCGCCCGCACGTTGCGGTCCCGGCACAGGGCGTAGACCAGGTGCTTGGGGACGTCCTTGATCACCGCGAACCCGCCGGCGGTGTCGCCGTAGAGGGTGGAGAAGCCCACCGCCGCCTCGCTCTTGTTGCCGGTGGTGAGCACCAGCCAGCCGAACTCGTTGGACAGCGCCATGAGCAGCACTCCCCGTGCCCGGCTCTGGAGGTTCTCCTCGGTCAGGTTGGGAGGGCGCTCGCCCAGCACCGGGCCGAGGACCTGCAGGAAGGCGGCGTGCACGGGCTCGATGGGGATGGTGCGCATGTCGATGCCGAGGTGCCGGCCCAGGCTCACGGCGTCGTCGGTGGATGCCGGGCTGGAGAACCGGGACGGCATGGCGACAGCGTGCACCCGTTCGGGACCGAGGGCATCGGTCGCCACCGTGGCCACCAGCGAGGAGTCGACCCCGCCGGACATGCCCACCACCACGTCGGTGAAGCCGTTCTTGGCCACGTAGTCCCGGGTGCCCACCACCAGCGCCCGGTAGATCTCGTGCAGCGGCTCGAGGGCGGGGGCCACCGCCTCGGCCCCGAGCGGGTGGCGGCCGGGGCCGTCGGCAGCCGGCGCCCGGCTGACGGTCACCACCGGCAGCGGTCGGGCCCGGGGGCGGCCACCAGGGCCGAGGAGCCGCTTGCGAAACGCCGGCTGCACCTCGACGTCGACCACGAGGGTGCGCTCGGCGAACTGCGGCGCACGGGCCAGCAGGGTGCCGTCGTCGGCCACCACGAGGGAGGCGCCGTCGAAGACCAACTCGTCCTGGCCGCCCACCTGGTTCACGTAGACGAGGGCGCAGCCGGCGTCGGCGGCGCGGGTGGCGAGCATCCGCTCACGCTCGGCCAGGCGCCCGGCGTGGTACGGCGAGGCGTTGAGGTTGACCACCACCTCGGCACCCCCGGCGGCGGCGGCGGCGATGGGCCCCGCCGGGTCCCAGGCGTCCTCGCAGATGGACACCCCGACGCGGACGCCGGCCACCTCGAACAGCGTGGGCGCCCCCCGCCCGGGTCGGAAGTAGCGCTGCTCGTCGAACACGGAGTAGTTGGGCAGCCGGCGCTTGCGGTAGGTGCCCACGACCACCCCGCCGGCGCACACGGCGGCGGCGTTGTAAAGGTCGCGGTCGACGTCGACGAAACCCACCACGGCGGCGCAGCCCCGGGTGGCGGCGGCGATGGAGTCGAGCGCCCGCCGGTTGTCGAAAACGAAGCCGGGCTTGAGCAACAGGTCCTCGGGCGGGTAGCCGGTGATGACGAGCTCGGGAAACACCGCTAGGTCGCAACCAGCGTCCTCGGCCTCCTGCACTCCGGCCAGGATGCGCTTCACGTTGCCCTCGAGGTCGCCGACCACGGGGTTCACCTGGCAGGCGGCGACCCGCACGAGGGACATGAGCGGAGCCTACCGACGAGCCGGCGCAGGTCCCGGAGCCGCCACACTGGTCACGTGACGGGAACCTCCGCCCGGCTGGGCGAGCTCGAGGAGGCGATCGAACGCTCGGCGGCGCCCTCGGCGGCGCGACGGGGCCTCGAGCGGCTGGAGGCGGCCCATGGCGGCCTGTCCACGACGTTGCCGGACGACGAGGCCCTGTGCCGGGCGGTGGTGGCCGTGCTCGCCGCCAGCCGGTCGCTCACCCTGCTCCTGGAGACCGACGCCGACGCCATCGCCGTGCTGCGCGACCTGGGCACGCGGCCCGTCATGCCCGGGGGCTCGGCGCTGGACGAGGACACCCTCCGCCGGTGGAAGGCGCACGAATACCTCCGCATCGCCGGGCGGGACCTCACCGGGCTCGACGACCTGGGCGACACCGCCGCGGCCCTGGCCGCGCTGGCCCAGGACGTGCTGGTGGCTGCAGCCACCCTCGCCGCCGGCGGCGCCCCCGAAGACCTGGTGGTGGTGGGGATGGGCAAGCTCGGCGGCACCGAGCTCAACTACGCCAGCGACATCGACGTGATGTTCGTGGGAGACGAGGGCACCGGGCCGGCCCGGCTCGAAGCGCAGGCGCGAGAGCTCATGCGGGTGGCCCGCCGGTGCTTCCGCGTCGACGCCAACCTCCGCCCCGAGGGGCGCGACGGTCCCCTCGTGCGCACGGTGTCGTCGTACCGGGCGTACTGGGAGCGGTGGGCTCGGCCCTGGGAGTTCCAGGCCCTGCTCAAGGCCCGGCCACTGACCGGCTCGCCGGAGCTGGCGGCCACCTTCACCGCCGCCACCGAGGCCGCCCTGTGGGACCGCCCCTGGGACGCCGACGATCTCCGCTCTCTGCGGACCATGAAGGTCAGGGCCGAGGACGAGGTGGCGCGCAAGAGGCTGGAGGGCCGGGAGCTCAAGCGGGGTTCGGGCGGCATCCGCGACATCGAGTTCTCGGTGCAGCTCCTCCAGCTGGTCCACGGCCGTCACGACTCGGCGCTGCGATCCCCCACCACCCTGGACGCCCTGGCCGAGCTGGGTGCGGCGGGCTACGTCGCCGCCGGCGACGCCGCCACCCTCGACGGCGCCTACCGGTTCCTGCGCACTGTCGAGCATCGGCTGCAGCTGGCGGAGCAGCGACAGGTCCACGTCGTGCCCTCGGACGAGGGCGATCGGGAGCTCCTGGCCCGGGTCCTCGGCTTCCGCGGCACCGCCGACGCCACCGCCCTGGCCCAGTTCGACCGAGAGCTGGCCCGCCGGCGGGCGAGCGTGCGCGCCATCCACCAGCGGCTCTACTTCCGCCCCCTGCTCGAAGCGTTCGCCGGCGCCGAGGGTGGCCTGAGCCCGGAGGCGGCCGAGACCCGCCTGGCCGCCTTCGGGTTCCGCGACGCCGAGCGCACCCGCCAGGCGGTCCGGGAGCTGACGCGTGGTCTCACCCGCTCGTCGCGGATGATGCACCAGCTCCTGCCCCTGCTGTTCGGCTGGCTCTCCGACAGTCCTGACCCCGACCGGGGACTGCTGGGGTTGCGCACCCTGGCTTCGGGTTCGCAACGCTCGTCGGAGCTGGCCCGCGCCTTCCGGGAGTCGGCCGAGACCGCCCGGCGCCTGTGCACGGTGCTGGGTACCAGCCCGCTCCTCGGCGAGATCCTCCACCACAACCCCGACCTGATCTCCGCCGTCGGCGACGACGACGCCCTGGCGGTCCAGACCGCGCCCGACCTGGTGGAACAGGCGGGCAGCACCCTGGCGTGGCGCGACGCCGACACCCGGACCGCCGGCCTCAAGCGCTTCAAGGAGCGACGGCTGCTCGAGATCGGCGTGCGCGACGTGATCGGCCGGTCCGACGTCGAGACCACGGCGGCCGGCCTGACCGCGCTGGCCGAGGCCACGCTGCAGGCCGCCGTGGCGGCCCTGGAGCCGGAACTGCCCTTCACCGTGGTGGCCATGGGCCGCTTCGGCGGCGCCGAGCTGTCCTACGCCAGCGACCTCGACGTGGTCTTCGTCTACGAGGGCGAAGGCCCCCCCGACTTCGCCGAGGCCGAACGGCTGGCGGCCACGCTGCTGCGGGACCTCAAGGGGGCCACGCCGACGGCCCGCATCTACCTGCTCGACGCCGACCTGCGCCCCGAAGGCCGCCAGGGCCCGCTCGCCCGCAGTCTCGACGGCTTCCGCGCCTACTTCGAGCGGTGGGCGCAGGTCTGGGAGCGCCAGGCCATGCTGCGGGCCCGTCCTGTCGCCGGCGATGCCGACCTGGGCCGGCGGTTCGTCGACGCCCTCGCCCCCTTCGTGTGGGAACGGCCCGTAGGGGCCGAGGACGTGCGGGAGATCCGGCGGAGCAAGGCGAGGATCGAGCGTGAGCGCATCCCCGCCGGCGAGGATCCGCAGTTCCACCTGAAGCTGGGGCGGGGCTCGCTGTCCGACGTCGAGTTCTGCGCCCAGCTGCTCCAGCTCGAGCACGGGATCCCCTCAGCGGGGACGATGCAGGCGCTGTCGCGGTTGGTGGACGCCGGCGCCCTCGACGGCGACGACGGGGCGGTGCTCGCCGAGGCCTACCGCTTCTGCGAGCGGACCCGGAACCGGCTGTACCTGCTGGGCGCGGGAGGCGACGCCCTGCCGCAGGCGCCCGAGGACCTGGCCCGCCTGGCCCGGTCCCTCGACACCACTCCCGTCGAGCTGCGGGAGCAGTACCGGCGGGTCACCCGGCGCTCGAGGGCGGTGGTGGAGCGGGTGTTCTACGGGCGCTCCTGACCGGGGACCGGCTCCAGGACGGGCGCAGGGGCGGCCTCGGCCGACGGCCACCAGCCGGCGGCCACTCCGGCCTGCACCGCCGCCCCCCGAGCGGCGGCCTCGGCCGCGGTCGATCTCACGATCGGAAGGGCGAGGGCGTCGGCCTTGGCCCGCAGCCAGGGACGGCTGCGGCTGCCGCCCCCGAAGACGACCAGGCGGGGCGCCGGTCCCACGACCTCCGAGGCCCGGTCCAGCGCCTCACCGGTCCGGGCCGAGAGCGCCCGCAGCAGTCCCCACCACACCTCGCCCGGGGGTTCCGGTGGCACTCGGAGCTCATCGCCGGCGTCGACGTCGGCCAGCAGGTCGCCGACCTCTGCGCCCTGCCCGGCGTCCTCGGCCAGGCGGTCGAGCTCGGCCGGCGAGCGGCCCAGCGCAGCGGCCGCCGTCTCCAGTACCCGCCCGGCACGCGCCGCGCTGGCCAGGACGGCCCACCCGTCCCCGCCGGGGGCGAGGGTCACCGCCACCCGTCGGGCCAGAGCCAGCTCCACGTCAGGCAACTGGTGGCTGCGACCGACCACGGTCTCGGCGGTACCCACCGAGTTGGCCAGGTCTGCCGTCGCCGCTCCACAACCGACCATCCCGGCCAGGTGGTCGTGGCCGGCCAGGGTCACCGGGACGCCCTCGGGCAGGCCCGACCACGCCCCGCCGCGAGCCGACACCCGGCCCAGGATGGAACCCGCCGTCCCGAGGGGAGGGAACACACCCACGTCGAACCCGGCCGCCTCGGCGACCTCGGGCAGCCAGCGACGCCTCCGCACGTCGAAGCACCCCGTACGGGCGGCAAGGGAGTGCTCGGTGACCTGCTCCCCCGTGAGCCCGTGCAGGCACAGCTCGGGGACCCCCAGCCAGCGGTGCGTCCCCCGCACGCCGGCGTCCAGCAGCCAGCCCAGCTTGGCCACCGAGGTGACCGTGCGCACCCGTTGGCCGATGGACAGCGCCAGCTCGTCGCCGAAGCGCTCCTGCAGCCGGGCCACCACCTCGCCACCCCTCGGGTCGTGCCAAGCGATGACCGGGGCAAGGGGCGCCCCCCCGGCGTCGACCGGGGCTCCGCTCTCGGCGATGCCGGCGATGCCAACGCCGGCCACCGCGGCCCGGTCGTCGCCCAGCGTGGCGAGGACCGTGCCCACCCCGTCGAGCAGCTCGCCGGCGCCCATCTCGGTCCCCGCCGGCCCCGAGGCGAAGGGTGTGGGCGCCGAGGCCAGACCCACCTCTGTCCCCTCCTCGTCCACCAGCACCGCTTTCAGCCTGGTCGTGCCGAGATCGAGCCCCAGCAACACCGGTCGCCTGCGCATCTTCGCAGTCCACCACGTTCCCGAGGAACCGCCGCAACCCAATACCCTCGGGTTCATGAGCTCCGATCCGTACGTCTCGGCAGTGGTCACGCTTCGCACCGACCAGGGGGACGGTGGCGCGGAGGCGCCGGCGGCGGATCCCCAGGTGGCATCCCAGGCAGCGGCGATCCTCGAGGGTGGGAGCCCGTCGCCCAACATCGCCTCCCGGCGCACCGCTGCACCGGGGGACATCTCCGTCCCCGAAGGGGGCAACCTCACCACTCGGATCAAGGGGTACTTCACCAACGCCGCCTTCGAGGTCCACGCCCCGATGCGCTCGAGCTTCTCCATCGGCGCCCCCCGCTCTCGGTTCGAGAGCTTCTTCGGGCACAAGCTGGTGATCGACGAAGGAACCCTCGGCAGCCCGGTGACCACCGAGGACGGCGGACGGGAGCTGAGCACCGAGAACTTCCCGGCTGAGGTGCGCAACGCGGTCGAGAGCATCCTGCTCCCTGAGCCACCCGACTTCCCACCCGGGATCGGCTGAAGCCGCAGGTACTCCCCTCGCTCAGAGGGCTGCGGCGAGGGCGTAGCCGGCGCCGGCCAGGCCGATGGCCGCAGCAGAGAACGCCGAGAGCCCGGCCGAAGCCGGGCTCTCGACGACATGCCTCAGGTCACGGCCCCGGCCCGATGGCCGGAGCCCGTGACGGTGCGATCAGGCGGGCGTGCTGGCGGGGCGGTTGCCGCGACCCCGGTCGTTCAGGTCACCGCCGTGGCCGGGGGCGTCACCCGACCGTCCGGGAATGCCGGCCGAGTTGCCGGGGGCGCCGGCCGAGCTCCTCGGAGTCTTCCCACGCCCGCCAGCGGCCACGCACGGCTGGTTGACGGTGCCGAAGTTGTTCCCTTCCCAGCGGTTGTTGTCGCAGGGCGGCTCCTCGGTCCCGTCGAAGCCGTCGAACTCGGCGTTGCCCTGGCCGACGTTCCTCAGCAGGACGTTGTCGTAGGCGCCGGGAGCAGCGACGGTCTGGACGTTCGTCGTGTTGGTGACCACGTGGACGACCACGTCGCCGGCCTGGGTGAGGTTGTAGAGCTCCTCGCCGACGGCGAAGCTGGCGCCGATCACCGGGATGTCCACTGGGGAGACGCCAGCGGTGAGGACACCCGTGCGGCCCTCCGTGCCCTCGTTGAAGAAGATCACCGCGCTGGCCCCGGCATCAACGGCGTTCTGGATCTTCTGCACCCGGGCGCAGAAACCCCGCTGGACGAGTGCGATGTCGCCGGGCTCGAATCCCGCTGCGGCGTAGTCCTCCGGGTCACATCCGCTGGTGGTGGTGTCGAAGTCCCCGGGAGGGATGCTGATGGGCCCGATGGCTACGAGGCGGCCCGTCACGTCACCGCTCCCGGAACCGGAAAGCACCACGAAGTCGGTATCCGGCGGGCACGGCGTCGCCGTGCACTCCACGTACGGAGGCCGGTCGGGCGAGACCAGGTCGAACACGGTGGGGCCTACGTTGGTGAACTGGTTGCTCATGCGGGGACCGTGGAGGTAGATCCCACTGCCCTGGTTGCGCTCCACGAGGTTGCGGTTGATCTGGTTGTCGAAGGAGTTGGCGGCCACGAAGATGCCGTCGCCCTCGTTGTCGGTCACCGTGTTGCGCTCGATGGTGGTGGCGAAAGCCGGGCAGACGATCTGCGCCGGGCCCTGCTGCAGCAGGGCGATGCCGTGCGAGAGCGAGCCGGCGCTCCCCGTGACCACGTTGCGGGTGATCACGTTGCCGGTGTTGGGGTCCTCCACCGGCACGTTCGGGTTCGGGCTCTCGCACACGTAGCCATGGACGCCGATGCCGGCGAGCAGGCTGTTGGTGACGATGTTGCGGTCGACGATGTTGTTGTCGGCCCCGGGGCCCTCGATGCGCACACCCTCGTCCTGGTCACCCCGGCCGCACCCACCACCGGAGATGGAGAGAACGTTGTGGTCCCGGAACTCGTTGCGGCGGATCACGTTGGCGTCGGAGTCACCGATGATGGAGACGCCGCCGAACGGGCCGTTGTGGATCAGCTGGTTGTGGGTGACGGTGTTGTTGTCGGAGTCGAGGATGGCGATGCCCTCGCCGAGATCACACGGGGGCGAGAGCATGTCGTTGATGTTGTCCACCGCGGTGATGCGCTGGACGGTGTTGCCGGAGCCGCCCTCGATGAGCACGCCGGCGTCGAAGCCGGTGACGGTCCCGTTCTGCACGGTGACGCCGGTGACGCCGTCGAGGCGGACGCCGGCGTTGTCACCCTCGCCGTTGGCGGCGACGATCGTGTGTCCACCCAGGTCGAGGGTGACGTTGTCGGCGGCGATCACCAAGCCGTCACCCGCGCAGGGCCCGAGGTCGCTGTCGAGGGTGGTGTTCTCGGTGATGACGTCGCCGCACTCGACGTGCGTCGCCGCCGCTGGACTGGCCAGGGTCGTCAACGACAGCAGGAGGGCGAGTACGGACGTGCCTCCTAGGACACGTCGGAATCTGATCATCAAGTTGTCCTTTCGGTTGGCCCACGTGATCGCCTCGTGCGACCGCAGGAAGGATCTGGTCTCACGGCGGGACCGAGTTGGACCGCCGCCCAGTGTTGGTCGTCACCTACAGCAGTACAGAGCCTGAATCACCCGGCGATAGGACGGTGGATGCAGCATCTGGCCGAGGCAGCGAGATCGTACGACGGATAGGTGCGGCGGTACAACAGGTACGGCAAAAAAGGGCCGGCCCCGTCATGGACGGGGCCGGGCTCTTTCCTAGGGGAGCAGAACCGTGGTGCCCGGCGTCAGCCCCGGTTGGGGTTGCCGCCCGCCGCGTTCGGGTTCGGCGAACCAACGCAGGGCTGATTCACCGTGCCGAAGACGTTCCCCCGCCACGCGTTGGCGTCGCAGTCGGGGTTGAAGTCGGCACCGTCAAACCTGTCGTTGCCGAACCCGCGGTTGCCCGTGAGCACGTTGTTGACCGCTCCGGGGAAGGGCTCGCCCGTCTCCGGGTTGATGACGAGCTGGCCTTCCCTCATGGGGGGTCCCGCCAGGTGGATGCCGTCACGGGCGTTGCCGTCGACGCGGTTGGCCTGAATGACGTTGTCGGTCGTGGTGGCGCCGAGGTTGATGCCGTCGCGGAAGTTGCCCGTGGACTGGTTGGCCCGGATGGTGTTGCCGTACGCCGAGCACACCACCGTCAGCGGCCCCTGACGCAGGATCCCGATGCCGTCGGCCATCTCGTCGTCCATGTGCGTCTCCCTGCCCGTCTCAGTGATCGTGTTGTTGAGGATGAGGTTTCCCGTGTTGGGGTCCTGCACCGGGAACGGGGAGCCCTCGGGCGGGTTGCAGACGTGGCCGTGGATGGAGATGCCGACGATGGCGCTGTTGGTCACGGTGTTGCCCTGGACGCGGTTGTCGTTGGCGCCGGGTCCCTCGATGCGGATGCCGATGTCCTGGATGGGGCGGGAGAACGGCTCCCCGCACGGGCCGGTGGTGCCGTCCTCACGGATGTTCGGGACGTTGTTGTCAGCCACGACGTTGTTCCTCACGACATTCCGGTCGGAGTCGCCGACCAGGGAGATGCCGGAGTACGGACCGTTGTGGACGACCTCGTTGCGCTCGATGACGTTGTCGTCCGAGTCGAAGACGGTGATGCCGTCGCCGTAGGTGCACTCGCCGATGAGGTCGTTGATGTTGTCGCGCACCAACAGCGTGCGCACGGTGTTGCCGGAACCGCCTTCGATCGCCACACCGGCGTCGAAGTCGGTGACGGTCCCGTTCTGGACGGTGACGCCGCTGACGTCGACCAGGCGAATGCCCACCTGCTCCTCGGGCCGGTTCAGGCCGAAGACGCGGAAGCCGTTCAGGTCGACGGTGACGTTGTCAGCCACGACGACCAGCCCGTCGCCGGGGCAGGGCCCGACGTCGCTGTCGAGCGTGACGCTCTCGGTGATGACGTCACCGCACTGGACGTGCTCGGCCGCGGCCGGGCTGACCAGGGCCGTCAGCGACAAGACCAGGGCGAGTACTGACGTGCCTCCGAAGACACGTAGGAACCTTCTCATGGACGTTCCGTCCTTTCGGTTGTCCGCACGGCACCACGTGGGGCCGAGGGGGTTGGGTCTCCCGGCCGGGCCCGAGGTGGGCCCCACTCCGGTGCTGGTATCAGCCAGCGTTTCGAGTTCGATGACCCCGCCGAAGAGTGACGCGTGCCGCTGTTGGCGCAGGTAGCGCACATCGTAGAGCGATAGGTGCGTCCGTACAACAGGTGCCTACCAAAAAAGGAGCCCGGCCCCGTCATGGACGGGGCCGGGCCCTTCAGCGTGAGTGGAGAGAACTACCTAGCCCTGGGGTCGGCCGCGGTTGGCGGCGGGGCCGTCGTCCTGGCGCCCCGGCGCCTCCCCGGACCGGCCCGGGCCGTTCAGGCTCCCGGTCCCCCCGTCAGCCACACAGGGCTGATTGACGGTGAGGAACCGGTTGCCCCTCCAGTCGTTGTTGTCGCAGTTCTCATTGCCGTCGTAGCCGTCGTGCTCGGCGTTCTTCAACCCCTTGTTGCCGTGCAGGGTGTTGTTCACCGCTCCAGGGGTGACGAGCTCGCCGTCCCTAATGCGGGGTCCCTCCACGTGGATGCCGTCCCCGGCGTTGTTCCTCACCAGGTTGTCGTTCACCGTCGTGTCCGAGACGGTGCGACCCAGGCTGATGCCGTGACGCATGTTGTCCGTCGAGCGGTTCTTCACGATGGTGTTGTCGGGAGAGGTGCAGGTCACCCTGCCGATCGGGCCCTGGGCCAGGCTGGAGATGCCGTCGGCGAAGTCATCGATCTCGAACGTCTCCGCCCCGGTGCGCCGGACGTCGTTCTTGGTGATGAGGTTCCCGGTGTTGGGCTCCTGGACTCCCGTCTCGAAGCCCTCGGGAGGTATGCACACGTAGCTGTGGATCGAGATGCCGACGAGGGCGTTGTCCTCGACCCGGTTGCCCTCGATCACGTTGTCGTCGGCCCCCGGCCCCTCGAGGCGGATCCCGATGGCCTGGACCTCACGGCCACGCTGCATCCCGGGAGCCCCGGGCAGGGTGGCGCCGCAGAGCGCGCTGCCTTGCTCGCCGTTGGACCGGGTGGTCCAGTTGGAGATGTTGTTCTCATTGACCGTGTTCTTCTCGACCTGGTTGCCGTCGGAGTCGCCCACCAGGGTGATGCCGCCGAAGGGACCGTTGCCGATGACATTGTTCTTCTGGATCCGGTTGTTGTCGGAGCTCTCGGTGGTGAAGCCGTCACCGAAGGTGCAGATCATCTGCGACATCCACTGCTGGGGTGTCACATCTCCGGCTGCCACGTCGGGCTGCTCCGTGACGCCCGCCCCGGGCTGGAACGCGAACGGCTCGGCCATGTCGTTGATGTTGTTGATGGCGTCGATCTTCTCGGTGGTGTTGTTGCCGCCCATGTTGATGAAGACGCCCGCGTCGAAGCCCTCGACCGTGCCCTTCTGGACCGTGACGCCGGTCACGTTGGCCAAGCGGATCCCGACGTTCTCCGCCGGCCCGTTCGGGCTGGCGGCGAAGACGCGATGCCCGCCGAGGTCGAGCGTGACGCCGTCAGCCCTGACGATCAGGCCGTCCCCTGGGCAGGGCCCGACGTCGCTGTCCAGCCTGGTGTCCGTGCTGATCACATCACCACACTCGACGTGATCGGCGGCCGCTGTCCCTGCGAACAGCAGGCTCGCCAGCCCCGCGACGGCGGCGGCGAGCCCCGCGACGGCTCCGAGGCGCAGTCGGCTGCCGTCAAAGAACGCGCTCATTCCCAGCATGGTCTCCCCTTTCGACAGGCCGGGATGAGCGTCCCGGCTCTTGAGCGGCGGGCGACCT
>JAHWKL010000072.1 GCA_019347915.1 Actinomycetota bacterium | reverse complement strand
AGAACAGGATGCCGAGGACCTCCACGCCGCCATGGGCATCGACCTCGTCATCGATCCCGACGAGGAGACCGCCCACGAGATCTTCGAGCTGCTCGAGTACCCGGGGGCCATCGACGTGGCCGAGATGGGGGGCGGCGAGGTCGTGGTGATCGGCGCCCGCCTCACGCCCGACAGCCCGGTGGTGGGCCAGACGCTGTCGGACATCGCCCGCCGCTACGAGCCCGAGTGGGACTTCCTGTTCGGCATCATCACCCGCCAGGGCCAGACCATCATCCCGCGAGGCGACCACCGGCTGGAGGTCAATGACCTGGTGCGGGTGCTCACCAAGAAGCGGGCCGGGCGCCAGCTGACCGAGGTGCTGGGAATCGAGCGTCGCTCGCTCAAGCGGGTCATGCTGCTGGGTGGCGGCCGTACCGCCGAGCTGGTGGCCACCCGGTTGGTGGAGTCGGGCGCCGATGTGACGATCGTCGAACGTGATCCCGAACGGGCGCGTGAGCTGGCCGAGCGGCTCACCAAGGCCTTGGTGATCGAAGGCGAGATCACCGATGCGGACCTGCTGGCTGACGTCGGCGTGGGCCGGACCGACGTGGTGGCGGCGCTCACCGGGGAGGACGACGCCAACATCCTCGCCTGCCTGTTCGCCAAGCTGGAGGGCGCTGGGGAGACCATCGCCGTGGTGCACCGGCTCTCGTTGCTGCGGCTGCTCGACGAGGCGGGCATCGACGTGGCCCTCTCGCCCCGTACCGCCAGCGCCAACGGCGTGCTGCGCTTCGTGCGCGGCGGCGTGACCCAGGTGACCACCTTCCTCGAGGGTGATGTCGAGGTGCTCGAGCTCAGCGTGGCCGAGGGCAGCCCCGCCGATGGCTCCATGGTGGCCGAGCTCCGGCTTCCCAAGGACGTGCTGCTGGGCGCCATCGTGCGCGACGGGAAGGTGTCGATCGCTCGGGGACGCAGCGACCTGCGGAACCACGACGACGTGGTGGTGTTCGCCATGCCGCACGCCGTCGACGAGGTGCGCCGGGTGTTCGGTTAGGCCCGGCCGGATGCGCCGGGTCACCGCCACCACGGCCACGGACGGCCCGGGGGCGCTGCAGCCGACGGGTCATCAGGTGGCGTCCACTGCGGGCTACCTCTCGGCCCGGACGCTGGTGGCGTGCGGCGCCGGCCTGGCGGTGGCGTCGGTGCTGGCCGTGCTCGACGATGGACGGGCGCTGGTTCCCCTGGCGACGGCGGCCGCTTCGTGCCTGGGCGCCGGCGGGCTGCTGTGGCGGCGTTGTGGGGTGCCGGCCAGTCTCCGCACGGCCTCGGTGCACGCTGCGGTGCTGACCGGCTGGATGCTGCTGATCGGCGTCGGCGCCGCCACCTACCTGGCGTGCGGGACCTTCGACAGCCTCGAGCTGGCCGTCGTCGAATCCACCACCGGCTTCACCACTACCGCGCTCTCGGTGCTCGGCGACATCGAGGACCAGCCTCGCGGTGTGCTGCTGTGGCGGGCCTACACGCAGTGGCTCGGGGGCCTCGCCGCCGTGCTGGTGGTCGTGGCGGTGCTCCCGTCCCTCGGTGTGGGTGGGCTCGAGGAGTCGCGCGTCGGCTCCGACCGGCGCCGGCTGGCGCTGCGGTCACCCCGCATCGTGGCGGTGGCCCGCCGCCTGGCGTCCGGTTACCTGGTGCTCTCGGCCGCCGGCATCCTGCTGTTCCTGCTGGCCGGCATGGGCCCCTTCGACGCCGTCACCTATGCCATGACCACCATCTCGACCGGCGGTTTCGGCAACCACGACGGCTCCATCAACTTCTTCGAGTCCGCCCGGGTCGAGTGGGTGACTGCCGGTGGCATGGTTCTCGGGGGCACCAACCTGGTGCTGGTGCTGGCGGCCGTGCGGGGCCGGGTGGAGCCCCTGCGCCGATCGTTCGAGTTGCGCGTCTACGGCATCGTCATCGTGCTGGCCTCCGCCCTGCTGGTGTGGTGGACGGCGCCCTCCGGGGGACTGACCCACGAGAGCATCCGTCATGCGGTGTTCGCCGCCACCTCGGCCGTCTCGACCACGGGCCACACGGTCGGGGGCTGGGCTGGCTGGTCGTCGGGGTCGCAGGTGCTCCTGGTGTTCCTGGCCGGGATGGGCGCCATGTCGGGTGCCGCCGGTGGGGGCTTCCGGGTGGTGCGGTCCATGGTGCTGATGGGGTTCGTGCGCCGGGAGGTGGTCCGGCAGTTGCGGCCCCGCTCGGTGGTGGCGGTGAAGGTCGGTCGGACCACCGTGGAAGAGAGCCTGTTGGGACAGATGGTCGGCTACCAGGTGGCATGGCTGCTGCTCGCCGGCGCGGGTGCCGTGGCCCTGGCCGTCGCCGGCGTCGACCTTCACGGGGCCATGACCGGGGCCGTGAGCGCCCTCGCCACCTTCGGCCCGGGGCTCGGCGACTTCGCTCCCGGCGCCGGCCAGGTGCCCCGCGCCGGCGGGCTCCCCGGTACGGCGCTGCTCGTGTTCGCGGCCCTGACCGTGGCGGGACGGCTCGAGATCTCGCCAGTGGTGGTCGGGGCGGCGACCATCTTCACCGGGGCGGGACGCGAGTCGCGGCTGGCCCGGGTCAAACGGCGATGAGCAGTTTGGTGGCCCGGCGCCGGACGCCGGCCGCCCGGACGTTCGAAGCCCGTGATCGCCGCCCCGTGAGCGCCGTCGCCAACGTGGTGGGCTTCGCCCTCGTGTTCACAGCGGCGGGTCTGGCGGTGTGCTCGGCGGTCGAGCTGCTCACCGACGATGAGGCCGTGGTGGCCTTGGCGGTGCCGGCGTTGCTCAGCGTCGTGCTCGGCACGGGGCTGTGGAAGGGGACTCGCGTCCCGGACCGGGTCTCGGCCGCCTCGGCGTTCGCCGCCGTCGGGTGGACCTGGATCGCCATCTCGGCCGTCGGGGCCCTGCCGTTCTGGTGGTCGGGCATGTTGCCCGCACTCGATGACGCGCTGTTCGAGTCGGTCTCGGGCTTCACCGGGACCGGCGCCACGGTGCTCACTCCCATCGAGGGCAACGGCGCCGGCCTGCTGCTGTGGCGCCAGGCCACGCAGTGGTACGGCGGCATGGGGGTGATCGTGCTGGCGGTGGCGGTACTGCCCCTGCTCGGCGTGGGCGGCTTCGAGCTGCTGCGGGCCGAGAGCCCGGGCCCGACCTCGGACCGCCTGGCGCCTCGGGTGCGCGACACCGCTCGCCGGCTCTGGATGGTCTACCTCGGGCTCACGGTGCTCATCGTGGTGGCGCTGTTCCTCACCGGGCTGTCCCCCTACGACGCCGTGGCCCATGCCATGACCACGGTGTCCACAGGGGGCTTCTCCAACTACGACGCCTCGATCGCCGCCTTCGACTCGGCCGTGGTCGAGGGTGTGCTCATCGTGTCGATGTTCGCCGGCGCCGTCAGCTTCGCCCTGTGGTGGCAGGTGCTGCGGGGAGCCGGCCCGCGAGCGTTGGCGCGCTCGTCCGAGCTCCGGACGTTCGTGACCGTCATCGCGGTGGCCATCGCCTTCGTCACGGTGGTCCTGGCGCTCGACACCGGCCTGGGCGTGGTCAGCGCCCTCCGCGGGGCCGCCTTCACCGTGGTGGCGACCATGTCGACCACCGGGTACGCCACGGTGGACTTCGCCCTGTGGCCGGCGGCCGGGCAACTGGTCGTGCTCGGCTTGATGGTGAGCGGGGGCATGGCCGGATCCACGTCGGGTGCCATGAAGCTGTTCCGCGTCCAGGTCATGGTCGCCCATGCCCGGCGGGAGATGCGGCACCTGCTGCACCCCAGCGCCGTGCTCCCCGTGAAGCTCAGCGGCCACGTGGTCGCCGACCCCATCGTGAGCCGCATCGTCGGCTTCTTCGTGCTGTACGTGGTGCTGGCGATGCTGGGCACCGTGCTGCTCGCTGCGCTCGGAGCCGACCTGGTGACGGCGGCCAGCGCCATCACCTCGGCCATCGGGGCATACGGCCCCGCACTCGGCGACGTGGGCCCGACGACCACGTATCTCAACCTCGACCGTCCCTCGCGGGCCGTGCTGGTGGTCTACATGCTGCTGGGGCGCCTCGAGCTGTTCACGCTCCTGCTCATGTTCGTGGCGCCGGTCGACTCGCTGCGGTACCACCTGCACGTCCGGCGCCGGCGCTTGTCTCGCTGAGGCCGGTGGTCGGCCTCCTTCAGCGGCCGGTGCAGGTCGGTCAGGTGAGCAACAAGACGAGCAGGATGATGAGCAGGATGACGCCGAGCCCGATACCCGGCGCTCGGTAGGCGCCACCCCCGACCCCGGACAAGGCCCCGACGAGCACGACCACGAGCAGCACCAAGAGAAGAATCTCGATCAGTCCCATGAGGTTCGTCTTTCCCAATGGGACTCCGGACGAACCCTTTCCGCCTTGCCTCGCAACCGGTACCGGCGGACGGATCAACGCCCGGGGAGTACTAGCCGCCGCTCTCCTCGACGCCCTTGCGGGGAGGTTCCGGCAGCGACATCGTCTGCTCAGGAGCCACCACCCAGTCGGGAAGGGCCTCGGCCAGGGCCGCGCCTGGTTCCTCGTCGCATTCGACGAGCAGCATCTTCGGCGACGACTCGTCGATGAACCTCACCCCTTCCAGGCGACGGATGCGCTCGACGTCGGCCTCTGGCTTGGCCCCCGCCAGCCGGTACCGCAACACGTATCGGCGGAGTGCCACAGCCGCCTCTCAGCAGGGCTGGGGCAACCCGTGGCCCTCGAAGGGGTCGGGGAAGCCTCGATCGCGTGCAGAGGCGTAGAGCATGGCCACGATGGCCTCGGAGCGCTCGGCGTTCCGCTCGGCGGCGAGCGTCTCCGAGGACGCCAGCAGGCGGGCGGCCACGCCGGTGACGGCAGGGCAGGCCATCGAGGTGCCGCTCAGCTCGGCGTAGCTGCCCGGGACCGTGGAGATGGTCGCAACTCCGGGAGCGGTGAGGTCCACCTGGGGCCCGACGTTGGAGAACGCCCCGATGAAGTCGGCCGGGTCGCTCCCGTAGGGAGCGGCCACCGTGTCCACCTCGGCGGCGTCGTCGGGAAAGGTGCCGATGCGGCCCAGTGCTGAGACGGCGACCGCCATCTCGTCGGCGGCCGGGTAGGCCACGGGAGCTCGTCCGTCGTTGCCGGCGGCGCAGACGCAGACGCTGCCCCCCGCCCGGGCGTCCTCCACCGCCGCTTTGAGCACCGGGTCGAAGGCGGCTCCGCCCAGGCTCATGTTGACGAGGTCGCACCCGTCGGCCACCGCTTGGTCGACGGCCTTGATCACCGCGAAGTTCGAAGCGTCATTGCTGCCCTCGGCGAACACCCGGTAGGACCGCAGCCGAACCCCCGGGGCCATGCCTCGGACACCGGCGGGAGGAACGCCGCGAGCGGCGATGATGCCGGCGACGTGGGTGCCGTGGCCCGTTCCGTTGTCGCCGAAGTCGTCGGGATCCTCCCCTGGAGCGGTGTTGGCCCCGCCGTCGATGACCAGGTCCGGATGCCCGGCAACACCGGTGTCGACCACGCCCACGGTCACGCCCCCACCGGCGTCGTCGGCGACGTCGGGGTAGTGATACCGGAGGCAGTCGGTGTAGCTGAGATCGAGGGGACGGAGGCCCACCTGGGCGCCGTCGGAGAGCGCCAAGCCGTCCTTGCGCAAGGTCCAAAAGGCGCTCATGGGATAGACGTAGAGCCGTTCGAGGACAGTCGAGTCCCCCAGCGGGAGCTCCACCTGGCCCTGGGCGTCGGTCATCGCCTGGGCACCGGTGCCGGCGGCCACACTGGTCAGTGCCACGACGATGGCGCCGGCGACGGGAGCGCCATCGGTGGCAGACACGACCCGAACGGTGATGGTCGTCGAGGCGGGCGCCGCCGCCGGCGCCCTGACCTGTGCGCGGGGGACGATGGCCGGCTGGTAGTGGACCACGGGGGCCAGGCGCATGGTCGGTTGGAGGGCGCGCAGCGCCAGGGCGTCTGTCGCCGTGGCTTCGATCAGTTTGGCTCCGTCCGGGCCGAGCGAGTCGACGACCCGGAAAGGAACCGGGCGGTGAGCCGCCGTGGAGACCTCCTGGGCCCCCGCCTCCACGGAGCGCAGGAAGGCCTGCACGCCCGCAGTGGCCACCCGACCCCTGGCTCGAAGGCCCTGGGGAGGAAGCAGGACGTACTGCTCGATGGTCGTCGCTCGGGCCATGGGTCCCTTTCAGAAGCTCCTGTACCGAAGCGGCTCCACGGGGCGAGTATCGCTGTCGACGAACAGGCCAGTGAACCACTCGAGGGCGGCATAGAGGTAGAAGCCGATCGCACCGAAGATCGTGGGCGGGAGAACCTAGGGAGCTGCGATGGCTGCGACCAGACCGGCACCATATTGCCGCCACCACAGGAAACCGAACAGGAAGGGGGCGGCGACGGCAAGGAGCAGCAGTTGCCAGTTCTGGCTGGTCACCGCCACGACGAAGAGCGAGATGCCACCCAGCGAGGCCACCCCCCAGATGAAGACGCTCGCAGACTTGACGCCGCCGGCCTTCCACCGCGTGCGGAGAGCGACGGCCGCCCACATGAGCCACCTTCGGAGCAGGCGAACGCCAAGGTCGCGGAGCATGAACCGGAAATAGCGATCGGCATGCACGTCGGTGACGCCCTCGACCGGCGACTCCGTACCGATCAGACGGTCGTGGATGAGTGCGGCCGGGGTGTGGGATCCGTACTGGCTGACCAACCAGCGCAGCGCCTGGGGGACCGACGTGAGATCGGTGGTGGGCAGGGTGTCGGGGCCGACCTGGCGTATCTCGGCGATCACCTCATCGTCCACTTTCCCCTCGAGCCCGGTCTCTCCGCCGACGTAACGGATGCTCGACTCGAGGACATAGCCCTTCGAGTCGACCTGACACAAGCAGATGGCGCCGCCAGGTGAGATCACCCCGCTGGGGTGCGTGACGACAAAGCTGGGGCTCCACGGAGCCTGTGCGGCCACAAGACCCTCCCGCCTCACGGATCGGCTTGATTCGACTTCGTCAGCGGATCGGCCGCGGGACGCGTGAACGCCACCCCGCGCCCACGGCAGGCAGGTCCCCGCCATCCGAATCAGCGCCCCGTATGGCGGCGATCAGCCTGAGGGCGTTGGCTCCTTCTGCGGCGAACAAGGTCGCCTGGCGCATTCGTCCGCGTACGGTGTCAATGGCGGCCTCGAGCTCCGGCGAGGTCAGTGGCGACATCGACCACCGATCTGAAGGAGGCTTCGGGCGCCAGCGGATCCCTGCCCCGTAGGACTCGCGGTCGACGACCCCCCAGCCGATGACCCCGAACTCGGGGGAACCCGTCTTCGCCCACCAGCAGACGATGCGCTCTCCAGGCGCGGGCTGTCGTGCCGCCTGGTTCTCGCCGAGGGGCCACGCCACCGGCTCGCCTTCAGAGACGCTCAGCCGATAGGACTCCTGGTCCCATTCGGACGATGACAGCTGGTAGACCCACACGACCGACTCAGCCACGAGGGGACCTCCAGTCGGGAATCACGGTCGCTGATTCTACTTGTCCGACGGTGGCGACCCGCCGGCCCAGGGGTCGAGCGCTGCTCGGGCACCTCGCCCCGCCGTAGCGCAGATGATGTGGTGGACGCCCGGCTGCAGCTGGCGGCCGAGGTGCCCTTCGCTCTACGGTCCGGGCGACGCGGCACCCGGCCGCCACAGGAGGGTGTCAGACCATGGCGACGTTCACGTGGACCAACGAGAGTGCCGTGCAGGTGGCCGCCGATTCGAGCGTGCACCCGATCACCGCCGAGATCCGTGGGCTGCGGGGTGAGGCCACGTGCGACGTCGTCGACGGCGCCCTGGTCCCGGGGCCGGGTATCACGGGGTGGATCGAGGGGGACGTGTCCCAGCTGGAGACCGGCAAGCGGCTCGAGGACATGGCCCTGCGCAAGCAGATCGACGCCAAGCGCCACCCGACCGTGCGCTACGAGGTCCGCAGCCTCGAGGGCGCCGACGGCAACTTCAAGGTCAACGGGGTTTTCACCTTCCACGGGGAGACCCGGGAGCTCACCGAGACGTGCAACGCCCGCCTCGACGGGGGGCGCCTGCTGGTCGACGCCGAGCACACCGTCGACATCCGTGACTTCGGCGTGAAGCCGTTCAAGGTCCTGACCCTGTCGATCCAGCCAGAGGTGCGCCTGAGCCTGCACCTGATCGGTGCCGAGAGCGGGGGATCAGCGCCGGCCTGGGGCTGATCCCCGCTCTCGATGAACGGACCGGGGAACGTCGATCAGGCCAGGTCGAAGCGATCGAGGTTCATGACCTTGTCCCACGCAGCCACGAAGTCACGCACGAACTTCTCTTTCGAGTCGTCACAGGCGTGGACCTCGGCGATGGCTCGGAGCTGGGAGTTCGAACCGAAGACGAGGTCGGCGGCGGTGGCCGTCCACCTGAGCTCGCCCGTCGCTCGGTCGCGACCCTCGTACACGTTCTCCGTTGACTCGGATGCCTTCCACTCTGTCGCCATGTCGAGCAGGTTCACGAAGAAGTCGTTGGTCAACGTCTCCGGCCGGTCGGTGAAGACCCCGTGTTGGGATTGCCCGAAGTTGGTGTTCAGGGCCCGCATGCCCCCGATGAGGACCGTCATCTCCGGAGCGGTCAGCGTCAACAGGTTGGCCCGGTCCAGCAGCAGGGTCTCCGCCGGCAACTTCTCTCCGGCTCGGAGGTAGTTGCGGAACCCGTCTGCAGTCGGTTCGAGCACGGCAAACGACTCGACGTCGGTCTGCTCCTGCGAGGCATCCGTGCGTCCCGGTGCGAACGGGACGACGACGTCGTGGCCGGCGTTCTTCGCCGCTTGCTCGACGGCCGCGCACCCGCCCAGAACGATCAGGTCGGCGAGCGAGACCTTGGTCCCGCCCGACTGTGAGCTGTTGAAGTCCTGCTGGATCTGCTCGAGGGTCTGCAGCGCCTTGGCCAGTTGGGCTGGCTCGTTGGGCTCCCAGTCCCGTTGCGGCGCAAGGCGGATCCGTGCCCCGTTGGCCCCGCCACGCTTGTCGGTGCCGCGGAAGCTCGCCGCCGACGCCCACGCGGTGGAGGCCAGCTGCGAGATGGACAGTCCCGACGCCAGGACCTTGCCCTTGAGGGAGGCGATGTCACGGTCCCCGATCAGCTCGTGATCGACCTCGGGCACCGGGTCCTGCCACAGCTGCGGCGCCGGGACCCAGGGGCCGAGGTAGCGGGAAACTGGCCCCATGTCGCGGTGCAACAGCTTGTACCAGGCCTTGGCGAACGCTTCTGCGAACTGGTCCGGGTTCTCGTGGAAGCGCTTGGAGATCGGCCCGTAGATCGGATCGAGCTTCAGCGCCAGGTCCGTCGTCAGCATCATCGGAGCGTGCCTCTTGGACGGATCATGGGCATCGGGCACGGTGCCCTGGGCCGAGGGATCCTTGGGGGTCCACTGCTTGGCACCAGCGGGGCTCGTCGTGAGCTCCCAGTCGTACTTGAAGAGGTTGTCGAGGAACCCGTTGTCCCACTTCGTCGGCTCGTTGGTCCATGCGCCCTCGAGCCCGCTGGTGAGCGTGTCAGGGCCCTTGCCGCTGCCGAAGGTGTTCTTCCAGCCGAAGCCTTGCGCCTCGACGGGACAAGCCTCGGGTTCGGGACCGAGGTATTCCGGGTCGACTGCGCCGTGGCACTTGCCGAAGGTGTGGCCGCCGGCGATCAGGGCAACCGTCTCCTCGTCGTTCATCGCCATACGAGTGAAGGTCGCTCGAATGTCGATGGCGGCGGCGAGCGGATCCGGGTTGCCGTTGGGCCCCTCCGGGTTCACGTAGATCAGGCCCATCTGCACGGCGCCGAAAGGACCGCCCAGCTCCCTGTCGTCGCCGCTGTAACGCTCATCTCCGAGCCACGTGTCCTCGGGCCCCCAGAAGATCTCCTCGGGCTCCCAGATGTCCTCTCGCCCGAAGGCGAAGCCGAACGTCTCGAACCCCATCGACTCCAGGGCGCAGTTGCCGGCGAAGACGATGAGATCGGCCCAGGAGATCTTCCGGCCGTACTTCTGCTTGACCGGCCAGAGCAACCGGCGCGCCTTGTCGAGGCTCACGTTGTCGGGCCAGCTGTTGAGAGGGGCGAAGCGCTGCGCGCCGTCACCGCCGCCGCCTCGGCCGTCGGCGATGCGGTACGTGCCCGCGGCGTGCCACGACATCCGGATGAAGAGCCCCCCGTAGTGGCCGTAGTCGGCCGGCCACCAGTCCTGCGACGTCGTCATTACCTCGAAGATGTCCTGCTTCAGCGCGTCGAGGTCGAGGGTCTTGAACGCTTCCGCGTAGTTGAAGTCCTCGCCCATCGGATTCGACAGGGGCGAGTGCTGGTGGAGGACCTGCAGGTCCAGCTGATTGGGCCACCAGTCCCGGTTCGTCCTGGGCCGAGTCGCCGCCGGGGTCGGGGCGGGGATTACTGGGTTCTCGCTTTCGCTGCCGCTGTCAGACACGTCGGTCCTTCTCCTGTCTCGCTGTTTGCTTCCGGTGGCTACTGCGCTGACCTTGTTCGCTGTGCCGCCGCACAGCCGGGGCATTGGCCCCAGTAGATGACCTCGGCCTCGTCGATCTCGTAGCCGGAGCCGTCGGCCGCGGTGAGGCACGGCGTGTCGCCGACGGCGCAGTCGACGTCGACCATCCGTCTGCAGGATCGGCAGATGAGGTGATGGTGGTTGTCACCGACCCGGCTCTCGTAACGGGCCGACGACCCGGCGGGCTGGATGCGGCGGAAGAGGCCCTTGTCGGTGAGGGCGGCGAGGGCGTCGTACACCGTCTGACGGGAGATGGCACCGATCTCCGCCCGTACGACCGTGTAGATGTCGTCCGCCGTACTGTGCGGTCGGTCCGACACCGCCCCCAGGACCGCCAGGCGCTGGGTGGTGACGTGCATACCGTGCCGGCGGAGCAAGGCCTGCGACGTCTCCCGGGACACGCTCGGAGCCTACCTGCGATTCTGGAGCGAGTCCAGATCTCACTGGTTCGGGTGAGCGGTGCGCTACTCGGCTCGGCGGCGGGCCCTCAGCAGGAAGTCGATCTGGGACTGCTTGCGCAGGATCATGTGCTCCATGAGGTGCTCGAGGGCCTCGGAGCGGGCTTCCTGCCCGGTCTCGGGGATGACGGCGTGCAGGGCGGCGGTCGCCTCCTGCTCCGACTCGATGAGCCAGTCCACCGCCTGGCCGGCGTCCGCGTTCCAGCGCAGCGGCGCCACGTCAGTGGGCGGCTCGCCTCCCAGGCCGATGATCTTCTCCACCAGGAGGCGGGCGTCCCGCAGCTCGTGCTGGGCGTAGTCGAAGATGCGGTCGGCCAGTCCCTGGAAGGCGAGGCCGACGATCCCGCCGCTGGCCAGCGTGTACTGCAGCACCGAGCGCTGCTGGAGAGGAAGAGCGGTGCGCAGCCGCTCCAAGACGGCGGGCACGTCCATGGGCTCGTTGTCGGGCATCGCCCTGCTGTACCCCGATGGCCTGCTGGACTCGCAGACCGGCGAGGAATTCGCGCTGCTACGGTGCGCCCTGGAAAAATTGCTCGACCGAGGAGGACCCAAGATGAGGCCAGCGCGGCTGCGCGTATCGGCGGTGGCAGGAGCGCTCACCCTCCTGCTGGCAGGGTGTGCTGACGGCGGCGAGGATGCCGCGACCACGACGACCACGACCGCCGGCGAGACCACGACCACGGCGTCGGGCGACACCGGTGGTCAGAGGCTGGACCTCACCGTCACCGAAGATGCCCTGGACGGGCTTCCAGGCAGCATCCCCGGCGGGGTCGTCACCGTGAACCTCGGCGTCGAGCCGCCAGCCGACCCCGACCTCGAGCTGGACTTCTCCAAGGTGGCCGAGGGAACCAGCGAGCAGGAGTTCACCGAGGGGCTGGCCAGCCTGTTCGACG
>JAHWKL010000071.1 GCA_019347915.1 Actinomycetota bacterium | reverse complement strand
GGGGGTGTACTCGGGCTCCACGTCGATGCCCAGCCAGCCCGCCGCCAGCGCCACCTCGGCCTGGCCGGCCAGCTGTCGCACCTGGTCGGCGGTGGCGGCCCGGTGGGGGGCGATGCCGAGGCGGGCCCGGGCCCAGGGGTCGTCGAAGGCGCCGCCGAAGTGGGTGAGGCAGCCCTCGGCCGACCACCGGCCCAGCCACGGCTCGGGGTCGGCGTTGACGCCGTGCATCCCCAGGTTGGTGGTGACGCCGTCGGCAATCTTGAGCCAGCTGCCCACGGGGTTGGGGTCGTAGGAGAGGATGTCGACGAAGCCGGGGGCCACGACCAGCCCGGTGGCGTCGATGGCGATCCGCCCCAGCAACGGCTCTTCCGGCCGCGGGCGGATGGTGGTCACGGTGTGGCCGTCGATGCCCAGGTCGGCCGTGGCGTCGAAGCCCGATGCCGGGTCCATCACCCGGCCCCCCGTCACCACCAGGTCATGGACGTGCCCGGGGGCGGGTGGCCCCATGGCCCCCTCGACGGCGACCGGTTCGGTGACCACGCCGGTCGGCCGGCGCCTTCCAGCCGCCCCAGAGGGAAGCGGCGGGAGGGCCCGGACCAGGGCCACGTTGGCGGCCGTGAATCCCATCCCCACCAGCAACCGGCGACGGTCCACAGAACCGGTTCGGCGCGGTGCGGGCCGCTGGCTGCCCACGCCGGCGACCCTAGTGTGACGGCGGTCGCCGGCGGCGCCACCCCAGCCGCTCGGCAGTGGGGAGTCAGCGGTGATGGGGCAACTGCTACCGTCTCGCCCGCGAACCTCCTCCTCCTCGTCAACCCCGCAGCGTCCTCCGTGACCGCACGTGGCCGGGTGGTCATCCAGAAGGCCCTGGCTGCCGACCACGACGTCACCGTGGCCGAGACGACCCGTCGCGGCCATGCCAGCCGGCTGGCCCAGGGCGCGTCCGCGGAGGGCGCCGACGCTGTCGTGGTGCTCGGAGGCGACGGGACGTTGAACGAGGCGGCCAACGGGCTGGCCGGGACCGATACCGCCCTCGGGGTGCTGCCGGGCGGCTCGACCAACGTCTTCGCCCGTACCCTCGAGATCCCCAACGACCCCATCGAGGCGACGGCCACCCTGCTCGATGCCTTGTCCCGGCGGTCGTTCCGCCGGGTGGGTCTGGGTTCGGTCAACGGCCGCTTCTTCTTGTTCCACACCGGCGTGGGTTTCGACGCCGCCGTGGTCAGCCAGGTGGAGCGCCGCTCGGGGATCAAGCGCTACGCCGGCCACCCGCTGTACGTCTACGCCTCCCTGACCACGTGGTTCCGCCACTACGACCGGAGCCGGCCCCGGTTCGCCGTGCACCTTCCCGGTGGCGTGGTGGTCGATGACGCCTACTTCGCCCTGTGCTTCAACACCAACCCCTACACCTACTTCGGCAACGCCGCCCTGCACGTGTCGCCGGACGCCACCTTCGAGCGGGCCCTGGTGATGTTCACGCTTCGCTCGCTGTCGTTGCCGACCATCCTCAGCGTTGCCGGCTCGGCGCTCCGCTCGGGCCGGCTGGCCCGGCGTCACCGCCACACCGACTACCGCACCGACCTCGACGAGGTGCGGGTGCGCGGGCACGGGCCGTTCCCGTACCAGGTCGACGGCGACTACCTCGGCGACGCCGAGCTCCTCGAGTTCCGCCACGCCGAGTCGGTGCTCGACCTCGTCGTGCCCTGACGAGGGCGCTGGCGGGAACGGCTGGCGACTCTTGCGCAGCGCTCGCCGGCCGAAGTAGCTTCCCGGCACGTTCGAGGGGCTCCCTCATGTGAACATGATCACGACTTTCGGAAGAGGAGTGCGGTGACGCTGGCGTTGACCCGGAACGAGTCGTGGGCGGTGGACGAATGGCGCCACGACGCCTCGTGCCGCAGCACCGACCCGGACCTCTTCTTCCCCGTGGGCACCACCGGAGACGCCATCTCCCAGATCGAGGCGGCCAAGGCAGTGTGCCGATCCTGCCCCGTCCAGTTCGAGTGCCTGGAGTTCGCCCTGGCCACCAACCAGGACTCCGGCGTGTGGGGAGCCGCCTCCGAGGAGGAGCGGCGAGCGCTGCGCAAGCAACGGCTCGACGCTCAGCGCCGGGCTTCCTGAGCCCCTTTCAGCTTCTAGCGTCCCGTGTACTGAGGGACGACCAGCGGGACCCGCAGCTCCACGACCGTCCCCGGACCGAGACCGTCGCCCATGTCGGCGCCGGCCGGGGTGCGCATGGAGATGGACCCCTCGATCTGGGTGGTCACCAGGCTGCGCACGATGGAGAGCCCCAGTCCCTTGGCGTCCTCGAGGGCGAAGCCGGGAGGCAGCCCCACCCCGTCGTCGACGACCTCCACGGCCAGCTCCTCGCCGTCGTTGTGGAGACGGACCAGCACCGACCCCACCGGAGGCAGCTCCGCCGTCACCGACGTCGGAGGGTCCTGAGCGGTGACGGGCGTCGCCTCCGGCAAGGGGAAGGCATGGTCGGCAGCGTTCTGCAGCAACTCGGTCACGACCACGGCGAGCGGCGTCGCCACCCGGGCGGGAACGCGCCCGGCGTCGCCCTCGACCCGGAACCGCACCTGGCGGTCGGGTGACGCCAGGCTCTCCTCCACCGTGCGCACCAGCGGCCGCACGATGTCGTTGAACGGCACCTCGCCGCCGCCCTCCTGAGAGAGCGTCTCGTGCACCAGGGCGATGGACCGGATGCGCCGGACCGACTCCTCGATGGCCTGCTTGGCCTCGATCGACGCCAGGCGCCGGCCCTGGAGGCGCAGCAGCGAGGAGATGGTCTGCAGGTTGTTCTTCACCCGGTGGTGGATCTCCCGGATGGTGGCGTCCATGGAGACCAGCAGACGATCGCGGCGACGCAACTCGGAGATGTCCCGCAGCAGCAGAAGGGCCCCCGTCGGCCGGCTTCCCTCGAGCAGGGGCAGGCACCGCAAGACCACGGTGACGTCGGGGCCGCGCTCGATCTCCTCGGTGACCGGGCCGCCGATGGCGAAGGCGGTCCGCACCGCCACCTCCTCCAGGCCCAGCTTCCCCAGCTGCTTGCCCTGGGCGTTGCGGTGGACGCCCAGCCGGTGCAGCGCCGACACCGCGTTGGGTGAGGCGTACTCGACACAGCCCGAGGCGTCGAGCACCAACGCCCCGTCGCCCACCCGGGGCGCCTCCTCGGTCTCGGCGTCCTCGGCGGCGAAGGGGAAGGAGCCGGCGGCGATCATGCCGGCGAACCGCTGGAACACCGAGAGGTAGATGCGCTCCAGCTCGCCGGGCTGGCGGGCCGAGGCGAGTGCCGACTCCCGGCTGCACACGGCGATCACCTCGCCGTCCCACCGCACGGGGATGGCCAGGACGTGGACCCGTTCCTGCTGGCTGGGCAGGTGGGCCTCGCCCTCGGCCAGCTTCCCGCTGCGCCAGGCCCGGGCGACGAGGGGCCGCTCCGCCTCGTCGACCATCTCCCCCACGAAGTCGTGGCGGTACACCGTCTGGTTGGTGCTGGGCCGCACCTGCCCGGCCACCACGAACCGGCGCCCTTCCTCACCGGCGACCGGCAGGAACAGCAGCAGGTCGGCGAAGCACAGGTCGGCGAGAGGCCCCCATGAGGCCACGAGCCGTTGGAGGTGGGCCAGCTTGGGCCCGTCGAACCCGGCATGGAGCCGGGCGAGCTCGGCCATCCCTGCCACCTCAGGCCCTCCTGACGGCGCTCGACGGCGGACGGCCGGCGGGCGGGGTCACTGCTGCGCCATCGCTCGCCGGTACCGCCGCCCCGGCGAGCGGCACCTGCCGGGGCCGGCGCCCGGCGTACGCCACCAGCTCGTCGTAGCCGGCGCCGGCCAGGAGGCCGGCCAGCTCGGAGCGGCACTCGGCGACCCGGTACAGGCCGTGGGCGTCCGAGGCGGTGGTCACCGGCACCCCGGCGCGGCGGAAGCGGGCCAGCAGCGGTGGCGCCGGGTAGGCCTCGCCCACCGGCTTGCGCCAGCCGGCGGAGGACACCTCGGCGGCCATGCCCGAGCGGGCCGCCGCCTCGGCCATGCGGGCGTGGAACTCGTCGGGTACCTCGGGTCGCCGGCCGGTGACCTTGCACAGGTCGGGATGGGCCAGCACGTCGCACACGCCCGAGTCGGCCAGCTCCTCGAGCGACGTGGTGTAGGCGTCCCACACCGAGTCCACGCTGCGGGCGTCCCACTCGGCGGCGAAGGCCTCGTCGTCGAGGTTGTCGAACCCCCACGGGCCCAGCCAGTGCACCGAGCCCAGCAGCACGTCGAAGGGGTAGCCGGCCAGGAGCTCGGCCACCTGGTGCATGCGCCCGGGGTAGTGGTCGACCTCCAGGCCGAGGACCACCGGCAGTCCCGCCGCCTTGGCCGCCAGCACGGCGTCGACATACTGGTCCAGGTCGCCGCCCTGCTCGCTGGCCCACCACCGGCCCATGGCGCCGGCCAGCGCCGGCGGGCCGTGGTCGTCCCACCAGCCCCCGAGCGCGGCGTCGGCCTGCCGGAAGCGGAACAGGTGCTCGGTGAGGGCGATCTCGGTCACCCCGGCGGCGGTGGCGGCCTCGCAGTAGGCGGCAACCTGCTCCACGGTGGCCTCGAGGGGACGAGGGCCGTGCTCCCACAGGTGCAGGTGGTAGTCGAGCACCAGCGCCATGGTAGGCCCGGTGGCGTCCGAGCCCGTGGCGCTACCGGGGGGGGCCCTCGTGGCTCCAGAGCCGGCGGCCCATCCGCAGTAGCCCGGGCAGGTCGAACACGTCGGTCTCGAGCGAGGGCACGGCGGTGACGACCTCGGCGCCCACGCCCAGCTCCGCTCGCTGCTCGGCCTCGCGCGTGGCCACCACCTGGAAGTTCAAGAAGCTCTCCCCCAGCTCGCCCAACACCCGGGCCACCAGCGCCCGGTCGGCCGGCTCGGCCGAGGGAACGCCGAGCACGGCCTCGGCCACGGCGCCGTCGCTCAGCAGCTCGCCGGCCAGCTCGTCCGGGCGGGACCGCAGCTCCCGGGCGGCGGCGGTGGCCTCGGGATCGAGCAGCTCGACGGGCAGGACCTTGTTGAGCACCACCGCGCCCAGGTGCAGCCGCCGGTCGGCCAGCGCGGCGATGAAGCGCCTCGCCTCGTCGGCCGGAGCCGCCTCCAGGGTGGTGACCACCACGAAGGTGGTCCGGCGGTCGCCGAGCACCCGTTCCACGGCCCGGGCCCGCTCGATGAACCCGTCGTACATCGACTGGAAGAGGATGAAGAACTCGGCGATGTCCTGGAGGAAGGCCGAGCCGAGCAGCCGGTCGGCGAGCTGGTAGAAGGGCCGGGAAGCGGCGTTGACCAACCGGCTCCGGTACGGCGCCAGCAGCCAGCGCAGGAGACGGCTGGAGAAGAAGTCGGCCATGCGCTGGGGGGCGGCCAGGAAGTCCAGGGCGTGGCGCGTGGGCGGGGTGTCGACGACGATGAGGTCGTAGGCGCCGGAGGCGTGCAGCTCGAAGAGCCGTTCCATGGCGATGTAGTCGTGGCTGTGCACGAACTTCCCGGTGATGTTGCGGTACAGCGGGTTGGACAGGATGGCGTCCCGGGTCCGGGCATCGGGAGCGTGCCGGCGAACCAGGTCGTCCCAGCTCCGCTTGGTGTCGAGCATGGCCGCCCACAGCTCCCCCCGGGGCTCGGGCCCCGACGCCGCCAGCGCCTCCGCCGGCACCCGGGTCGCCTCGTTCCCCAGCCCGGACAGGCCCATGGCACCAGCCAGGCGCCGGGCCGGGTCGACGGTCAGCACCAGCACCTTGCCGCCCAGGTGGACGGCGGCCATGGTCCCGAGGGCGGCGGCGGTCGTGGTCTTGCCCACCCCGCCGGCGCCGCATACGACCACGATCTCCTTGGCCGCCAGCAGCTGGGGGATGCCGGTGTCGTGCGTGGTCACGACAGCTCGGCGTCCAGCGCCCCGGCGACCTGGCGGGTGGCGCGGAGCCCGTGGGTGCGGGCAAAGAGCTCGGGCACGTACAGGACCGGCCGCGACGGCCCCAGGCCCTCGCGGAGGCGGGCCAGGTGACCGGCACGAGTGCGGCGCAGGGTGACCGCCACTCGGGCGGCGTCGACCACGGCGACCGCCGAGGGGCCCACGGCGGCAGCGAGGGCGGCGGCCGGCTGGGGCCGGGCCAAGCGCTCGAAGACCTGCTCCTCGGCCCGGCCGAACAGCTCGGGCAGCACCCGGTTCACCACCACGGCGGCCAGATCGATGTTCGTCCGGCCCAGCCGGTCGACGAGCTCGAGCGACTCGGTCACCGGCATCTCCTCGGGCGCAGCGACCACCACGACGCCGGTCGTGGAGGCATCGGTCAACAGCTGGAGCACCCACCCCGTCTGCTCCCGGATGGGCCCCACCGAGAGCATCTCGTTGATGGCTTGGGGCGCCTGGAGCTGGCCGATCACGTGGCCGGAGGCGGGAGCGTCGACCACCACGAGGTCGTAGTGGCGCTCTCGCACCTCCCACGCCAGCTTGCCGACGGTGAGGATCTCCTTGACGCCGGGCGCGGCGTTGGCCAGGAAGTCGAAGGTGTGGGCCAGGCCGCCGAGACGGGTGAAGCGGGGAAGCTTGAGCTGGACGGCGAGGTACTCGCGCAGCGACGCCTCGGTGTCCATGGCCATGGCGAACAACCCCGGATGGAGCTCGCGGGGCTCGAAGGCGATGTCCCCCGACTCGTAGGAGCCGGCCAGATCACCCTTGGCGTCGACCTCGCACACCAGCGTGCGCCGCCCCTGCTCGGCAGCCAGCAGGGCGAGGCCGGCGGCGATGGTCGTCTTGCCCACCCCGCCCTTGCCGGTGACGAACAGGAGCCGCCGGTCGAGCAGCCCGACGGTCACCCCGTCAGCCGCCGCCGAAGCCGATGCGCCGATCGTCGTGAGGGCTCCCGATCTCGACGTAGGCCACCTTGCCCACCGGCACCCCCACCTGGCGTCCCTTGCGGTCGGTCAGCCACAGCACGCTCTGCCCGTCGCGCAGGACGGTCTCGATCTCCGACCGGAGCTCGCCGGCGTCGGCGTCGTCGCCGAGCTCCACGTCGATCTCCTTGGGCGAGTAAGTCACGCCGATGCGCACGTCCACGAGCACTCCCCTCGTCACCGCCTGGCACGGCGGGCCGTCCGCCGGTGGTCGGGTCGGACACGACATCGTAGGCGGACCGGCCCTCCCCACCGTTCTGGCCCCAGAGGTGGCGGGAAAAACAACCGTTCCTGGGGCCGGAACAGGCGGGAGACCGGGCTAGACCACCCGGAGCTCGGAGCGGTAGCGCCGGGTGGGCGCCAGCTCCTCGTCGATGCGACGGGCGATCGAGGTGAAGGCGGCGGCGGCCTCGCTCTCGGGGTCGGCCACCATGATCGGGCATCCCTTGTCGCCGCCCTCCCGGACGGCGGGCACCAGCGGGATGTGGCCCACCAGGGGCACGCCCAGGCGGTCGGCCAGGACCTGGCCTCCACCCGAGCCGAACAGCTCGTAGCGCGTCCCGTCGTCGCCGGTGAACCAGCTCATGTTCTCGATCACCCCGTGCACGGCGAGGTTGATCTTCTCGCTCTGGAACATCAGTCCCGCCCGCTGGGCGACCCGCTGGGCGGCGGGCTGGGGGGTGGTGACCACGTAGGCCTCGGCCCGGGGGACGAAGGAGGCCAGCGAGAGGGAGATGTCGCCGGTGCCGGGGGGCAGGTCGACCAGGAGGTAGTCGGGCTCGCCCCACCAGAAATCGGTGAGGAACTGCTCGAGCGCCTTGTGCAGCATCGGCCCCCGCCACACCACGGCCTGGTCCTCGCGCACGAAGAACCCGATGGAGGCGCAGGCCACGCCGTGGGCCTCGGGTGGGAGCAGCAGCCGGTTGCCGAGGATCACGGGGGGACGGTCGATGCCGAGCATGGCGGGGATGGAGAAGCCCCAGACGTCGGCGTCGACCACGCACACCCGCTTGCCCCGCCGGGCCAGGGCCACGGCCAGGTTGACGGTGACCGACGACTTGCCCACCCCGCCCTTGCCCGACGCGATCAACAGCACCCGGGTGCGGGCGCCGGCCTCGGCCATGGGGATGGGCGAGGTGCGGCTCTCCTCGAGGTGGCGGGCCAGGTCGTCGCGCTCGGCGTCGCTCAGGACCACCAGGTCCACAGCGAGCCGGCCCACCCCGTCGAGCCCGGCGAGCGCCTCGGTGACCCGACGGCGGAGCTCGTCGGCCGGCGACTCCGGGAAGACCTGGGCGACGACCACGTCGACGTCGCCGCTGGCTCCGACGTCGATGCGCCGCACCAGGCCCAGCTCCACGATGCTGCCATGGAGCTGAGGGTCGTGCACCGGGCGCAGAGCCTGGCGGACCTGGTGTTCGGTGACGGGCACGGCATCGCCTCCGGTCGGGCCGAGGACGAGGGGTAGAGTAGCGGTGTGGCGCCCGAACTCCCCGACCCGGGCCCGGCGGCATCCGACAGGCCGGCGCTGTCAGCCGACGACTTCTCCGCCGCGGTGGCGGCGATCACGTCGGCCTTCGGTGACCCCACCCGGCGTCAGATCTACCTGTTCGTGCACGAGCGCGACGAGGGGGTCACCGCCTCGGAGGTCGCCGACCACTTCGACCTGCACGCCAACGTGGCCCGCCACCACCTCGACAAGCTGGCCGCCGGCGGCTACGTGGAGGTGCAGGCCGGGCGCACGCCGGCGGGGGTGGTCGGGCGGCCCTCCAAGCGCTACCGGGCCACGGGTCGGGAGATGACGCTGGAGTTCCCCGTCCGCCACGACGACCTGATGATCGCCCTGCTGGGCCGGGCCCTGGAGCTGCTCCCCCGGTCGGTGGCCGAGGCCATGGCCGAGGAGGTGGGCGAGACCTACGGGCGAGCCATGGCGGCGTCGCTGGCGTGCGACGGCGAAGGCCAGCGGACGTTCCGGCGGGCGCTCCACGCCGTAGCCGACGCCCTCACCGCCCACGGCTTCGCCGCCCACACCGAGGGCCGGGGCGACGCCCTGCGCATCGTGTCCGACCACTGCCCGTTCGGCGGTGCGGCGGTGGCCTCCCCGGTCATCTGCGCCGTCGACCGGGGGATGGTCAAGGGGATGCTGGCCACCCTCTATGGGGACAGCACGGCCGAGACCGCCGCGTCCCGGGCCCTGGGCGACGCCATCTGCGTCACCGCCGTCCGCGGCTGACCCCCTTGCGCGCGCCCGCCCCTCCGTTCTTTGTCGGCTGAGCCACCGTCACGGTGGAAAATCCGACAAAGAACGCCGGGGGTTGGGTGAGCCGCCACTACCTCGACCACGCCTCCACCTCGCCGTGCCGTCCCGAGGCGGTCGAGGCCATGGCCCCCTGGTTCGGCGCCGGCGGCGACCCGGGGCGGATCCACGTCGAGGGCACCGCCGCCCGGGTGGCGGTGGAGCAGGCCCGGGAGCAGGTGGCGGCCCTGCTCGGGGCCCGCCCCCGGGAGGTGGTGTTCACCAGCGGCGGCACCGAGGCGGCCGTCACCGCCACGTGGATGGCCACCGAGCGGGGCGACGACGTGGTCATCTCCGCCGTCGAGCACTCCTGCGTGCGGGAGGCGTCGGCCCGCCACCGCCTGACCGAGGTGGCCGTCGACGGGCAGGGCCGGGTCGACCCCGAGGAGATCCTGGCGTCGGTGGGGCCCGCCACCGCCCTGGTCCACCTGCAGTGGGGGAACCACGAGGTCGGCACCCTGCAGCCGGCGGCCGAGGTGGTGGCCGGCTGCCGCCAGCGGGGGGTGCTGACCCACGTGGACGCCGTGGCCGCCGCCGGCCAGGTGCCCGTCGACTTCCGGGCCCTGGGCGCCGACCTCATGAGCGTGTCGTCCCACAAGCTCGGTGGCCCTCCCGGTGTGGGCGCGCTGTGCGTGCGCCGGGGGCTGCGCCTGCGGCCGCTGCTCGTGGGCGGCGACCAGGAACGGGGCCGGCGGGCCGGCTACGAGAACGTGCCCGCCATCGTGGGCTTCGGCGCCGTGGCCGAGCGCCTGGCCGCCGGCGGCGTGGACCACGAGGCCGGCCTGGCCCGGGCCCGCACCGAGCGCATCGTGGCCGCGGTGGTGGCCGGCCAGCTGGGCCCGGGCGTCGAGGGCATCCTCGGTGACCCCGTCGGGCGGCTGCCCCACGTGGTGTGCCTGGGCCTGGCGGGGGTGGAAGCCGAGCCGGTGCTGCTGGGCCTCGACCGCCGCGGGCTGGCCGTGCACTCGGGCAGCTCCTGCTCCTCGGAGTCGCTGGAGCCGTCGCCGGTGCTCGAGGCCATGGGGGTCGACGCCTCCCGCTCGCTGCGGGTCTCGGTGGGCTGGTCCACCGTCGACGACGACGTCGACGCACTGCTCGCTGCGCTCCCGCCGGTGCTCGACCAGCTGCTGGCGCTCGGCGAGCGCTGACGCCGGCGCAGGTCTGCCCTCCCTGTTCTCTGTCGGCTGGACCACCGAGGCGGTGCAGGATCCGACAACGTTCCCGGGGACTCCGGCTGTCGGCGCGCTACGCCGACGAGGCGACCGCCGGCGGCACCGTCTGGTCCACCAGGGCGGCGGCCACGGCCACGACCCCACCCCGCTCGGCCGCCTCCCGCTGGCGACGGGCACCACTGCCCTGCTCCACCTGCCGGCGCACCAGGCCGGCGACCTCGTCCCACTCGCCGTGCTCCTCGAGGTCGGGGCGCAGGAAGGCCAGCAGGTGTTCCACCATGTCGCCGGCGGGCACCGCCCGGCACTCGGACAGGTCGACGAGCTCGGCCTCCAGGCCATGGCGTGCCGCCCGCCACCGGGCAGCGCGCACGAGCTCGGGCCGGGGATGGTCGAAGGGCTCGTCCCTCACCGCCTGCCCGTGGCACGTGCGGGTGAGCGACCGGGCCAGGCCCGCCAGCATCACCGTCTCGTCCACGGTGGCGCACACGTCGGCGATGCGGAACTCGAGGGTCTCGAAGCGGTCCGACGGGCGGACGTCCCAGTAGAGCTGGCTGGCGTCAGGGATGCTGCCGGTGGCGACCAGGGCGTGGACCACCTCGTCGTACGCCGCCCGCGACCCCAGGGGAACCGGCGCCCCCGACGTGGGCCAGCGGTCGAACACCGCCGTCCGGTAGCTGGCGTAGCCGGTGTCCACACCCTCCCAGAACGGAGAGTTGGCGGTGAGGGCGAGCAGCACCGGCAGCCAGGGCCGGGTGCGGTCGATGATCCGGATGGCGACGTCGCGGTCCCCCACGAAGACGTGGACGTGGCATCCGCAGATGAGCTGCTCCCGGGCCAGCTGCTGGTAGTCCTCGGCCAGCCGGTGGTAGCGCTCGTCGTCGGTGACGTCCTGGCCCCGCCAGGTGGAGAACGGGTGGGTGCCGGCGGCCAGGATGCGCCGGCCCTTCTCGGCCGCCGCCGCCACCACCTCGGTCCGCAGGCTGCCCACCTCGTCGCGGACCTGGTCCAGCCCATCGCACACCGGCGTCTCCACCTCGATGAGCGCGGCCAGCATCTCCGACGTCACCTGGTCGTCGCCCAGCCGCCGCCGGGCCTGCGGGAGGATGGTGTCGACCACCGGCCGCAGTTCCAGGGTCTCGGCGTCGACGATGAGGTACTCCTCCTCGACCCCGACGGTGAACCGCTCGTCGCCCATCCCGCAGTTGTTCCCATTCCGCCGTCCCTCCACCAGACCGACCTTCCGTCCCCGTCCCGCGGGCCCGATGGTGACCGATCCCGCCGGTTGCTCGGCCGCTCCCCGGGCACCCGGGCCGGCATTGGGCGTACCATCCCGGTCCCGATGACGCTGCATCTCGTGCGCCACGCCGCCGCCGGCGACCGCTCCTCGTGGACGGGGCCGGACGAGCTGCGACCCCTGGACCGGATCGGCATGGCCCAGGCGCACGGCGCTCGACCGGCCAGCGCCAGCCGGGACCGCTCCCCGGTGGTGCTCCACCTCGACGCCAGTCACGATCCCGCCCGTGACCCTAGTCCGGGGCCGGCTCCTCGTGGTCGGTGGCGGCATCGGTGTCGCCGGGCGGGTCCGCAGGCGGGGCACCGAAGAGGGAGGCGACCACGTCGGCCGCGCCCGATGGGGCCGTGACCTCCAGGGCCGGGCCCCGCTCGTCGACGGTGAGGGCGAAGGCGAAGAACCGGCAGCACGACTGCTCGGCCGCGGCGAGCTGGGCGATGGTGCCCACCGGCGCCCCGGGCGCGAGCTCGAGCCGGACGCCGCCCTCGACCGGCCGGCGGTGGCGCACATCCG
>JAHWKL010000070.1 GCA_019347915.1 Actinomycetota bacterium | reverse complement strand
GGCACCCGAGCGTGGCTGATCCGGAAGACCAGGGCGTCGAGCTCAGTGGTCGACAGCACCGACCCGGGGCTGTCCAGCTGGACGACGAGCGCTTCCGCGCCCTCCCGCTCGCTGGCGTCGATGGCGTCGGTCAGGAAGTCGACCAGCACCGGGTCGAGGTAACCCGAGACCTGCACCACGTTGACGAACGACGGCGACGACTCGCCGCTGCGGTCCTGCTGGGCGGCGACGGGCCCGCCGGTCCAGCCGGAGAGGAGGGCCACCACGAACAGGGAGGCCAGTCCGGCCGCAAGTAGCCTGCGGACCCGTCCCGACGGGAGAGGAAGCCGTGGACCCGGGCCAGTTCCTACGTGCATCGCGAGTGATCATCGTTGCCGGGAAGGGCGGCGTGGGCAACACGACCGTCGCCGCCGCCCTGGCCCGCATGGCGGCGCGTGAGGGCCTGAGCGCCTTGCTCGTGCAAGTGGAGCAGGCGTCGGGGCTGGCCGGTCTCTTCCGCCGGCCGCCGCTCACCTACGTCGAATCCACGCTGGCGCCCGCCGCCGGCACCGAGGCCGAGGTGCGGGGCCGCACCATCACGCCGGACGACGCCCTGCTCGAGTACCTGGAGGACCACGGGCTCCGCCGCATCTCCCGGCGGCTGGTGTCCACCGGGGCCATGGACGTGGTGGCCACCGCCGCCCCCGGCATCAAGGACATCCTCATCCTCGGCAAGATCAAGGCCTTGGAGCGCAGCAGCGGCGCCGACGTCGTCATCGTCGACGCCCCCGCCGCCGGCCACGCCATCACCTTCTTGCTGTCGGTGCGGGGCCTGCTCGACGCCGTGCGGGTCGGTCCCATCAACGCCCAGGCCCGGGAGGTGCTCGACATGCTGAGCGACCCGGCACGGTGCTCGGTGGTGCTGGTGACCCTGCCCGAGGAGACCCCGGTGAACGAGCTGGTGGAGACGGCCTTCACCCTCGAGGACCAGGTCGGCGTCGGCTTGGGCCCCGTCGTGGTCAACGGCGTCTATCCGCCGCTGTCGGGCCTGGACACGCCGCCGGCGACGGCGGCCGAGGCCGCCGGCGAAGTGCTGACGCCGGCCGAGATGGAGGCGCTGGCCGGCGCCGCTCGCTTCCGCCGGCGGCGTCAGGACCTGCAGCGGGCCCAGATGGCCCGGGTGGGCGAGCGGCTCCCGCTCCCCCAGCTGCGCCTGCCCTACGTCTTCGTCGCCGACCTCGGGCCCCCGGAGGTCGACCTGCTGGCCGATGCCCTGCGGGCCCAGGTGCGGGACCTGCCCGATGTGGTGCCGTCGTCACCGGGGCCACGATGAACCCGATCGACGACCTCGACTCCCTGGTCGGCCACGCCCGGGTGCTGGTGTGCTGCGGGTCCGGCGGCGTGGGCAAGACCACCACGGGAGCCGCCCTCGCCCTCGAAGCCGCCAGGCGGGGTCGCCGGGCCGTGGTGGTCACCATCGACCCGGCCAAGCGCCTGGCCGACACGCTGGGGATCAGCTCGCTGACCAACACGCCCAGCCGCATCGCCGGCGAGTGGCCGGGTGAGCTTTGGGCCCTCATGCTCGACACCAAGTCGACCTTCGACGACCTGGTCATGGCCCATGCCGCCGACGACGACCAGGCCCGGCGCATCCTCGGCAACCGCTTCTACCGCAACATCTCCGGGGCGTTGTCCGGCACCCAGGAGTACATGGCGGGAGAGAAGCTCTACGAGCTGCACGAGGGGGGCGATTTCGACGTCGTCGTGGTCGACACCCCGCCCACCCGCAACGCCCTCGACTTCATCGGGGCCTCCCGCCGCCTCACCAACTTCCTCGACCACCGGCTGTACCGCATGCTGATGAGCCCCACCCGGGCCTACCTGCGGGCCGTCAACCTGGCGGCCCAGGCCTTCGTGCGCACGGTGTCGAAGGTCGTGGGCGGCGAGGTGCTCGACGACGCCCTGGCCTTCTTTCGGGCCTTCGAGGGGATGGAGGAGGGCTTCCGGGAGCGTGCCGCCCGGGTGGAGGCGCTTCTGGCCGACGAGGGAACCGCTTTCGTCCTCGTCGCCGCACCGCGGGCCGACGCCGTGACCGAGGCGTCGTTCTTCACCACCAAGCTCGAGGAGTCGAAGATCTCGGTGGCGGCCCTGATCGTGAACCGGATGCACCCCCGCTTCGGAACCGGGCGGGCCGAGGCTGATCGGGGGCGGGCCCAGCGCTTCGCCGGCACCGATCTCGGGGCGCTCTACGCCAACCTGGCGGATCTGCGCACCGTCGCCGACGGCGAGGAGGTCCACCTCGCCGAGCTCGCCGGCAAGGTCGCCCCCGCACCGGTGGTGCGGGTGCCGTTCCTCGACCACGACGTGCACGACCTCGGCTCCCTGGCCCGCATCAGCGAGCACCTGTTCCGGTCGTGACCGGCGCCTGAGGACGTGAGCTCAGGGCGAGTCGGCGAGGGCCTCGGCGGCGTCGTTCTCGCTCTCGGACACCGATGCCACCCGGTCGAAGCCGGTGGTGTGCAACAGGCGGGCCACGGCGGGCCGGGCGCCGTAGACGGCCACGTCGCCGCCGGCCTCCCGTGCCCGGCGCACCCCACCGATGAGCGCCCCCAGGCCGGCGGAGTCGAGGAAGGGGACACCCGACAAGTCGATGATGAGGCGGCGGCTGCCACCCAGGTCGGTGAGGGTCTCACGGAACTGCCCCACCGTGAAGGCATCGAGCTCCCCGACGGGCCGGCACACCGTGTACTCCCCGTTCTGGTCGATCTTGATCTCGAGCACGGGACCTCCAGGTAAGGCGACGAAAGCAGCAGCAGGATCCGAGCGGCAGGCCGGCCCGCAGGGGAGGAACCCTACCCCCGCACCTCGCAGCGCCCACACGAGCCCACGCGGGGTGGTGACCCGGCGCAGCCGACGACCGGCCTGGCTACGCTCCCGCCATGGCCGACATCCTGGTGGCGAGTGACGCCCCCTCGGTCATCGACGAGGTGACCGCCGCCGTGGGCGGTCCCGAGACCGAGGTGCGCAGCGTCGTCAGCGGGCTCGACGTCATGCCCGCGGTCCAGGAGCGGCTGCCCGACCTGGCCGTGCTCGACCTCCAGATCGGCAACATGGGGGCCATGGCGGTGTCGCTCGACCTTCGCCTCGAAGAGGGCGCCGGGCGCCTCGGTCACGTCCCCGTGCTCATGCTCCTCGACCGGCGGGCCGACGTGTTCCTGGCCAAGCGCTCAGCGGTCGAGGGATGGCTGGTCAAGCCCCTCGACCCCATCCGGCTGCGCCGGGCGGTACAGGCCATCCTCGCCGGCGGCACCTACTTCGATCCCACCGACGCCCCCGCCTCCAGCGCCGCCGCCCTCCCGCTCCGGTAGGCTCGCCCCGCCGGGAAGTAGCGCAGCTTGGTTAGCGCGCAGCGTTCGGGACGCTGAGGTCGCGGGTTCGAATCCCGCCTTCCCGACTTCGGAAGTGCGGTACAGGCCGTGGCGCCGGCCTGCTGAAACTTTGCTGAAATCCTGGGCCGAGCTCCCTTCAAACAGGGTCACAAGGTGCATAGTGGCGTCATGACGGGGTGGGCGTCGACGTCGGGACCAGGCCTGTCCGCACCGCAACCCACCGCGGCCCGGCGCCTACGCATCGTCGACGGTTCGCCGGGCGCCGGCCACGACGGGGCCCGGCAAGACGGCGCCGTGCACGAGCTGTGCCACGACCTCCGCCAGCCGGTGGCTGCCATCGCTGCGGTGGTGGCCGCCACTCAGATGGACGCCGAGGTGTCACCCGCCCTGCGGGCGCGGCTGGAGCAGATCGCGGCTGAGACCCGGGCCATCTCCGAGCTGTGCCGTCAGGTGCTCGGTGAGAACCGACGGTCGGGCCCGGTACGGATCGACACGCTGGTGGCCGAGGTGGTGCAAGGAGCGCAGTTGACGTGTGAGGGCACCATCACCATGCACGCCGAGCCCAGCGTGGTCGGAGGAACTCGTGCCGCGTTGCGCCGAGCCGTGTGGAACATCGTCGACAACGCCATCGGCGCTGCCGGCGCAGCCGGTCGGGTCAGCGTCGAGGTCTACAACGACGCAGGCCACGTCGTCGTGGCCGTCGCCGACTCCGGGCCGGGGTTCGGGCGTACGCAGACCGGGTCGGACGGCCTGGGCCTCGCCATCGCCCGCCGGATCGCGGCGGAACACGGAGGACGGGTCGTCGTCGGACGCAGCGACGTGCTCCGAGGTGCCGCGGTCAGCATCACCTTGCCCCGATCGACGGCGGGCCGGCCGCCTGATCCGACATGAAGGTACTCATCTGCGACGACCACCGTCTGTTTGCCGAGGCCTTCGCCTATGTGCTCACGGCCAGCGGACACGAGGTCATCGGCTGCGTCGCCTCTCCCGACCAGGCGGTCCAGACGGTGACCGCCAACGACGTGGACGTCTGCGTGATGGACCTCCACTTCCCGACCGGCTCGGGAGTCGAGGGAATTGCTCGCGTGCTCGCTGCTTCTCCCGGGACCAGAGTGGTCGCCCTCACCGGCAACTCCGAGCCACTCACGTTGGCCACCGCCATCGACGCCGGCGCCCACGGGGTTGCCGTGAAAGAGCACGACATCCACCAGGTGATCCGCACGGTCGAGCGTGTGCACGCGGGAGAGATGGTCGAAGACGCATGCCGGTCGTCAGCGACCAGCGGGCCAAACACCAGCGGCAACGGCAACCGCAACGGCAACGGGGTGGCGTGCGGCCTCACCGCCCGGGAGCGGGAGGTCCTCGGCCACCTGGTGCACGGAGCGAGCACGGTGGAGTTGGCCCAGGCGATGACGGTCAGCTACTCCACCGCTCGGACCCACATCCAGAATGTGCTCACCAAGTTGGGCGTCCACTCGAAGCTGGAAGCCATCGCCGTCGCCGTCAGCAACGAGATCGTGCCCCTGCCGAGGGTGCCGTCCCATTACTGAGGCTGAGCATCCGCCGGCCGAGGCGGGCGCAACCCGGCTCGCAGCGCCAAGCTGACCGCCTCGACGCTCGAGTGCACGCCGAGCTTGGCCATGAGGTTCCGGGTGTGGGTCCGCACCGTGTTGGCCGAGAGGAAGAGCCGACGGGCGATCTCGCTGCGGTCGAGCCCAGCCATCATCAACGACAGCACCTCGCGCTCACGCCGGCTCAGGGCCTCCACGAGGGCCTGCTCACCGCTGACCTGAGGCAGTTCCTGCAGCTTGCGCAACACGTCGGTGAGCAGTCGGGGCGAGATCCACGTCTCGTCACGCCCCACTCCTCGCACCGCCCGGACCAACTCGTCGACGGGAACGGCCTTGGTCAAGAAGCCGGATGCACCGGCGCGGATGGCCGCACACGCCACCACCGCGTCCTCCTCCGAACCGAGCACCAGCACCCGCAGGCGAGGGTTGCCGGACCGCAACCGTGCCACCATGTCGATGCCATCGTCGGTCCCCAACTCGAGGTCGGCCAGGACGACGTGGGGGTCCATGCTCCGGGCCGAAGCCTCACCCTCGGCTGCCGAACGCCTGCACCCCACCACCTCCAGGTCCGGTTCCGCCTGGAGACGGAGCGCGACGGCACGGGCGAAGGCGAGGTGGTCATCGACGATGAGCACCCGGATCGGGCACATCCGCCTGAGTATTTCGACACCGGAGCCCCCGGTTCCTCCTTGAACGCCCGTGTGACCCTTGCCGGGCCCGTCCCGACCGGACCTGGTCGCCGGCGCGCCGCTACCGTGCAGCCATGGAAGATCCATCGGCGAAGGTCGGACCACCCGCTGCCCACATCGAGGAGTCGGAGGTCGACGGGCGCATCAGCCTCTTCGATCCCCAGAGCCAGGAGGTGTCGTTGCTCAACGACACCGCCAGTGACGTGTGGCGGCTGTGCGACGGCACCTCGACGCTCGACCAGGTGATCGAGCTCATGGCCAAGGCCTACGGCGTGAAACCCGATGCCATAGGCGACGAGGTGAGAGCGACGGTGGAGACCTTCTACGGCAAGGGCCTGCTGGCAGGGGGCGACGCCGGGTGAAGATCCGGGCCAAGCCCCGTTGAGGCCAGGACCTGAGTGGCCTGGTCTGGGCCACCGAGCGCTACTACGACCTGCTCGGCACCAGGTGCTTCGTGCGCGCCCAGGTCGCTGAGGTGGGAGAGGCGGTCGACCATCTCCTGGCCCCCTTTCGCCGTTCGTCCTGCGGCGTGCCCGGTCGACGTCGCTACTCCCTGGTGGCGGCCAGGGCGGGGACCAGCGACCACCACAGCCTGTACCGCGACTGCTCCGTGCAGTCCCGCTCTCTCACCTGGGCGTCATTGGCCGACGGGCTCCTCGCCGCGTTGAACCGCCACGCCATCGACGGCTTCGCCGAGTTCGCCGTGCACGCCGGGGTGGTCGCTGCCGGTGACCGGGTGCTCGCCTTTCCCGCCGACTCAGGAGCGGGGAAGAGCACGATGACCGCCGCCTGCCTGGCCGCCGGCTTCGACTACGTGTCGGACGAAGCGCTGTGCGTCGAGTTCGCCAGCAGCCGGGTCCTTCCGTACCCCAAACCGGTGACGCTGTCGGAGCACAGTTGCTCGCTCCTGGGGATCCCCACGCCTGGCGTGCACCTCGAGGGTGACCACCCGGAGGCGGGATTCCGGCCCGAGGAGCTGGGTGCCGCCACCACCGAGGGCGACCTCGAGCTGTGCGACATCGTCCGGCTGGTGCGTCACGACGGGCCATCCCGGCTCCGCCCGCTGCCCGCCTCCGAGGCTGTGGGAATGCTGCTGCGCATGTCGTTCAACCACTACAAGCGACCGCGGGAGAGCTTCCAGCTCGTCACCGACCTGGCCCGGCACAGCCGGGCGTGGGAGCTCCAGTACGACCACCCCGCGCCAGCGGCGGCGCTGCTGTGGGACCGGCTGGGGGCTGTCACTCCTCAGGCGTGACGACCTCGATGAGCCCGAGCTCGTCCATGGCGCTCACGAAGGCGTCGAGCTGCTCGGAGAGGTCCGACGGCGAGCCGGCGACCTGGCGGGTCAGAGTGGCCAGCAACTCGCTGCGGGTCGGGCCGCCCTCCATGGCCTCCCAGATCAGCGCTCCCGTGGTGTTGAGGCGGTAGAACTCGCGGGTCGCCAACCGCATCAGGCCGACCCCGTCCTGCAGGGGGCGGAAGACGACATCTGCGTTCCTGCGGACGGTCGCATCCGGCGGGATCGCCGCTCCCCCAGCACCTGGCACGCCGAACAGCGTACGGGGTGGACCCAGCAAGGGCCGCCCACCGGCGAAGTGCGTAGTCAGGCTCACTCTTCTGCCCGATGGCAAGCGGCCCGCCAGCGATAACACTGCCGGACAGGAAACCGACCTTCTGGAGGTAGAGACATGGGCACCGACGAACGTGGACCCGGGGCAGGCGAGTCGTCGGCAGACGAGACCCCGTCGGGGGTGACTCGCCGGGAGGCCATCAAGAAGGGCGCCATCGTCGGCGGCACGGTCATGTGGGTGGCGCCGTTGGTCCAGACCGTCGGCATGAGCTCGGCATCGGCCCAGACGGCCAGCCCGCAGCCCGGCGACTGCGTCTGCACCCGCGCCGAGTCCTTCGACGTCACCGCCACCTTCACCGGCCTGGTCAGCGGCAGCGTCGGTCCGGTCATGAACTTCCCCGATGAGGGTGCGGACGGTGAGGACTGCCTGGCCGAACTCCCCCTCTCGGTCACGGCGCCCAACACCCTCACCGCCTTCCTCACCGCCAACGCCGACTGCGTGGGCGGCACCACCTCCGGGGGGACGTGCTCGGCCTTCGTCCAGCTGGCCGACCTCGCCGTCGACCTCACCGCCATCAACGCTGCCCTCGACGTCAAGCTCAACGCCGACGTGGTGCGGGCCGAGGCCAGCTGCACGTGCGCCGGCTGTACGGCGAGCGCCTGCATCACCCAGACCCAGGGAGAGGCCATCCTCACCATCGGGGGGACGGTCGTTCTCGCCGGCGCCGTGGCCGAGATCTGCGGGCCCCTGGAGTTCAACATCAACATCGACGCCGGCGCCCTGGGCACGGTAAGCGGCACGGTCGTGCTGAACGACACCAGCGAGAACCCGTGCCAGGCCACCGTGGCCACCATCAACGCGACGGTGACAGACCTGCTGGGCGACGTGACCCAGACCGTCAACATCGTGATCGCCCAGGCCACCGTCGAGTGCACCCAGGCCTGATCGTCGCCCGAGAGGGCCGGCGCCACCCCGCCGTTCCCCGGCGGTGACATCCCCGTAGCGGCTCCACCGCCGGCCCCTGCAACAGGGGCCGGCGGTGGAACGTCGGGGGCGTTGGACCACCCGCTAACTTCCTCGGCAGGGATCCCGACCAGCACCGAGCATCACCCGGCCGGTGCCGTACCTGGGGAACAGTCGATGGAGATGGGTGGCAAGGAAGGCCGACGCCCGGACCTGGTGAGTGTCGTCATCCCTGCCCACAACGCAGGGAGGACGATCGGTGCCCAACTGGCCGCGCTCGCCAGCCAGACCTACACCGGCCCTTTCGAGATCGTCGTCTCCGACAACGGCTCCACCGACGACACCCGTCGTGTTGTGGAGGCGTGGACAAACGGGCGTCCCACTGTCCGAGCCGTGGACTCCTCCGATCGGCGCGGCGCAAGCCATGCGCGCAACGTGGGCACCGAAGCATCAGACGGCGCCCTGATCGCCTACTGCGATGCCGACGATGTCGCCCATCCCAACTGGCTGGCCAGCCTGGTCGAGGCGTTGTCTCATGCCGACCTCGTCGGCGGTGCACTCGAGCACGCCTTGCTGAATGACGGCGTGGTCGTCGCGTGGCGAGGGGCGGACTTGGGAGCGGAAGCGCTCCCTGGCCCCGTGGGGTTCCTGCCTTTCGCCCTCTCGGCCAACCTTGCTGTCAAGAAGGCGGTATGGCGCTTTATCGCGGGGTGGAACGAGGACTACGAGCACGGTGGCGACGACGTCGACTTCTGCTGGCGGGCCCAAATCGCTGGTGCGAAGCTCGCCTTCGCGCCGGAAGCCATCATGCACTACCGCCACCGGGACTCGCTGCCGGCTGCAGCCCGCCAGGTGTACAACTACGGGCGAGGAGAGGTCCGGCTGTACCGGGACTACCGGCATCTGGGGCTGGCCCGCAGAGAACTTCGGGACATCGCCGGGTCCTGTTTCTACCTGCTGAGTCGGCTGCCGTTCCTGCCGATGTCCCCGCGACGGCGGGGGTATTGGTTGGTCATGGCCGCTACTGCCTGGGGACACATCGTGGGCAGTGTGCGGTACCGGGTTCTGTACCTCTAGATCGTTCGGAAGTGGGGTTCGTCTCGGGACCCGAATCGGCTCACTCGGCCGCCTCGCTCTTCAGTGCCGGCCGCAGGACCAGCTGGCCCAGACCAGCGAGACGACGGGGCACCAACCCGAGGAGGGCGTCGGCGTCGGCGGTGGTCAGGGTGCCGCCGGTCACCCGGAGCAGCACGCCGAAGGCTGCGACACCGACGATCGCCGCCACCACCACCGCCGCCAGGGGCGTGAACGTGGCCTGGACGATTCCCCCGATGGCGAAGCCGGGCGCCAGCGCCACGACGCCGAGCGCCCACGGCCGGAGGTTGGCGACCACCTCCTTCGTCGGCGTGCCCTGGGCGGCGAGCTCCCGCCGGGCGAGGACGGCGATGGAGGTCAGCTGACCGAGGATGTTGGCCACCACCGCGCCCCACGCGCCGTAGAAGGCCACCAGCACCACCGCTGCGGCCACATCCACGGCGAGGGCGCCGACAAAGGCACCGACCAGGACACCACCACGGCGGCGGGCGAAGGCCAGAATGGTGAACGGACTGGCCGCCGCTTGGAGGGTGGAGGCGACCGCCAGCGGCACGAACAGCACCGCCGACCGGCTGAAGTCTTCCCCGAAGGCGACCGGGGTGACGAGGAACACCGCCGGGACGAGGGAGAGCAGGCCACCGGATACCAGGGCGAAGTAGCGCGTGGCCCGGAGGAACCCTTCGCGGACATGTTCAGGATGGGCGGAGGCCAGGCCGGCCCCCGCCGGGTAGAGGGGGGCGAGGAGGCTGACCAGGGGCAGGGTGAGCTGCTGGCTCAGCCCGTAGGCGACGGCGAAGAGCCCCAGCTCCACAGCCTGGTCGTAGAGCCGCAGGATGAAGACCTCGGAGCGTGAGTACACCAGCAGGGCGGAGGCGCCGGCCACCCAGCTCAGCAGGGCGAACCTCCAGAAGCCGCTCGGGAGTCCTCTCGGGAGGCGGGGAAGGAACGCCACCGGCCGCAAGCGGCTGGAGAGAATGGCAGCGGCGAACACGGGGGCGAGGGCGCTCAGCACCAGGCGGGCAGACCACACCCCGGCGGCATCCTCGGTCTCCACCGCGGCCAGCACGATGCCGAACTGGATGGCGATGCCCACCAGCATGGTGATCTTCGCCATGGCCTCGGTGCGGTTCTGAATGAGCAGGGCGAACTGCGCCCCGCCGCCGCCCACCAAGACGAGGGTCGTCATGAGGAACACCGCCTGGACCCAGCCGGGCTCGGCTCGCAGCAGGAACAGGCCGCCGGCCCACAGCAGCGGCAGCTGCACGGCGAGGCTGAAGCCGTTGCGGCTGCGCAGTAGCGAGTCCCTCGTGGCCACATCGGCCTTCATCTCCGAGGAGACGCCCCACTGCGCCAAGGCCTGCCCAAACCCGAACTCGGTGAGGGGCAGGGCAATGCTGAACGCGGCCAGCAAAAAGGCGAGCTGGCCGTACTCCGTGGGCCCGAGGATGCGGGCGGTGACGGCGTTGGCGACGATGCTGAGCGGCAGGGTCGTCCCGAAGCTGATGAGCGTCCACAGCGAACCCCGCAGGGCGCGGTCCTGGAGCTCCCGGCGCGTCAGAAACGCCATGTGCCCGCGGCGGGCAACCTCACGCCGGCGTCATCTACTCCCTGGGACGGTCGCCGACGACGATCGCCGGCGCCAGCCTCCGTGGAAGCCGATCGACAGCATCGACCTCCGGGTCGGCCAGCATGGCGACGCGGTCCCGGAAGCGGCATCCACATCCACCACCCGAGCAGGCGACGGAACCTCGGCGGCGACGCGGTGTCGGATCAACCGATACCGTTCCTGCGCCTCCACGCTCAGGTCGCCGGCCACCGGCGGATACTAACGGCGGCGCGCGCCGGCGACGAGGGCGGCCCCCTCTACAGTGGCTCCTCCATGGCTCGGGGACCGCGTCCAGCTTCTCCCGGCTTCGGCCACCGTCGCTTCCTCAGCGCCTGGGCGGTAGTGACGCTGGTGCTGGCGGGGCTGTCGTGCTCGCCCGGCCAGGAAAGGAGCACGGGGGCGGAAACGCCCGGCCATGGCGGGGCCAGTGGGGAGGGACCACCCAGCCCGGCCACGCCGATCTGTGGGGTGGCCGACATGGGCTCGATGACCGGCCCGGCCGAGGCGCCACCGCCCGGAGTGGTGCAGGTGGTGGCCACTGACTTGTCGGTGTCGGCGCTGGTGGCCGGGGCCTCGGCCGTACACGTGCTCGATGCCAACGCCCGCACCGTGCGTACCCTGGGCCTCGACGGCGCCGAGTTGCGCTCGGTGAGCGTGCCCTGGGAGGTGGCCGGCTCGGTGCTGGCCGTCGATGCCGACGACAACCTCTACCTGGTCAGGGCCCCGGCGACGCTCGTCAAGCTCAGCCCCGAGGGGACCGAGGTCTGGAGCCGTGATCTGACCGCTCCCGTCGAGGGGCTGTTCGTGACCGGCACCGGGGCGGGGCTACGGGTCGGCGTGGTGCAACGGGGGACGGCGGGTTCGACCCTGTTCGACGCCGCCGGGGCGCCGGCGGGCACCTCGGCCATGACCGGCACCGCCTTCGCCCCCAGCCCCGACGGCGGCTTGGTGGCCACCGATGGCACGTTCGTGCGCCGCTACGGCCCCCAGGGCGACGAGCTGGCCGTCTTCGGCGACCCCCACAACGCCACCAATCGGCCGAGCGGGGCGCCCTACCATTTCTACCTACAGGGCGGCGCGGCGGTGGGGCCCGACGGCACCATCTACGTGGCCGACGCCAGTCGGGGCATCCACGCCACCAGCCCCGAGGGCTTCTACCAGGGAGTGGTGCTCGACGAGACGCTGGGCCACCTCACCGAGCGCTCGTGGTTGGCACCTGTGGGCGACCGCCTCTACTTCGCCGCCGGCGGACTCTTCACGAACACCCAGAACGTCTCCTGGATCTCATTCGCCGATCTGGCCGCGCTGGTGGACGCGCCCAGTCCCCCTACCCTCGTGCTCGGATTCGGGGCTGGGCTGCTGAGCGGGGCCGAAGGCCAGTACTTCGGGCCCG
>JAHWKL010000006.1 GCA_019347915.1 Actinomycetota bacterium | reverse complement strand
GCCGTCGCCCGCGACCTGCCGGGCGTGCGGCTGGTGCTGGGCGACAGCACCATCCCGGGGAAGAACCGGGGCACGCTCGCCGGCATCACCGACGAGGTGGCCAGGCTGGTGGCGGGGGCCGGTGGGCCGGCCGTGGTCGCCATCCACCACCACCCGCAGCGCCGGCGCGTCGCCACCCACCCACCGCAGGGCGTGCCCGGCACCGAGGCGCGGCCCTTCCTCCGCGCCCTGGCCGCCGCCAACCCGGCCACGCTGGTGACGAGCGGCCACAGCCACCGCCACCGCCGCCACCGCTGGGGGCCCCTCACCATCGTCGAGGTGGGCTCGCCCCAGGACTTCCCGGGCACGTGGGCCGGCTACGTCGTGCACGAGGGCGGCATCCGCCAGGTCGTCCGGCGCGTCGCCGACCCCCAGGCGCTGCGCTGGACCGACTCCACCCGCCGCTCCTTCTTCCGCCTGTGGGGCCACTGGTCCCCGGGCACGCTCGACCAGCGCTGCTTCAGCCTCGCCTGGCCCGAACCCGCGGGCGGTTAGCCGGGCGCCGGCTCCGGCTTGTTGGCGCCGTTGGCCCGGACGAAGTCGTTGACCTCGTAGTAGGCGTCGATCGACTCGCCGGCGTCGCCCCAGAAGCCGTCGAGCACGTCGAGCTCCATCTGCCCCTGGGAGACGAACCAGTTGTTCACGTCGGTGATCTCCAGCTCGCCCCGTCCCGACGGCGTCAGGGTGGGGATGACGTCGAAGACCGTGCCGTCGTAGAAGTACAGCCCGGTCACGGCGAAGCTGCTGGGCGGGTCGGCCGGCTTCTCGAGGATGCGCACGATGCGTCCGTCACCGTCGAGCTCCGGGACCCCGAGATGGCGGAGGTGGGTCGGGTCCTGGACCTTGGACAGCACCACCCGCGCTCCCCGTTCCTGGGCGGAGAAGCGCTCGACCACCGGCCGGATGGAGCGCTCGACGATGTTGTCGGCGAGCATCACCAGCACCTGGTCGCCGCCCACGAAGCGCTCGGCCAGCCCCAGCGCCTCGGCGATGCCTCCGGGGCGGTCCTGGTAGGCGTACAAGAGGCGCTCGATGCCGTACTCGTGCCCGTTGCCGAGGAGCCGGAAGAACTCCCCGGCATGGGTGCCCCCGGTGACCAGCATGATGTCGTCCACGCCGGCGTTCACCATGGCCTCGATGGCGTAGGTGACCATGGGCCGGTCGTAGATCGGCAGCAGGTGCTTGTTGGTGATGCGGGTGAGGGGGTAGAGCCGGCTGCCGGACCCGCCGGCGAGGATCACACCCTTCATGGCCCCGCCCTCACCCGGCCGCCGGGGACAGCTGGGGGATGGTGAGCGTCCGGCACATCAGCGCTTCGGTGTCGCCGCCGGCCAGGGCCATCATCCGTCCGGCAGCCTCGTCCAGGCGTTCCTCGGCCAGACGACCCGAGCGCACGGCGTCGACCAGCGCGTCCCGCATCACCCGGGCCTGGGTGCCGTCGGTGGTGAGGACGGCATCGGCACCGGCGGCGACGGCCATCACCGCCGCTTCGGGGAACGGCCAACGCAGGTTGACCGCGCCCATGCCCACTGAGTCGGTGATGGCCACGCCTTCGAACCCCATGTCCCGCAGCAGCTGGTAGGCGCCGGGCGCCAGGCTGGCCGGCAGGTCGGGGTCGAAGGCGGTGTAGGCGACGTGTTCGAGCATCACCAGGGGCACGCCGGCGTCGATCAGGCTGGCGAACGGACGCAGGTCGGTGCCTGAGAGCTCCTCGACGGAGGCGTCGACGGTGACGAGCTCCAAGTGGCTGTCCTCCCTCACCCGGCCGTGCCCGGGGAAGTGCTTGGCGGTGGGGCGAACGCCGTGGGCGGCCAGGCCCTGGGCCCACGCCAGGCCGTAGGCGGCCGCCGAGGCCGGGTCGCCCGAGAAGGAGCGGTCGCCGATGACCCCGTCGGCCGGGCCGGCGTCGAGGTCGACCACGGGTGCGAGAGCGACGTCGATGCCCAACGCCGCCAGGTCGGAGCCGACCTGCTCGGCCACGGCCCGGACCTCGGCCGGCGACCGGGAGGCGGCGAGGTCGCGAGCCGACAAGCTGCGACCGAGGAGCTTGCGGAACGTCGACACCCTCCCCGACTCCTCGCCGGTGACGACCACGAGCGGCCGTCCGGCCCGGGCCTCGAGGTCGCTGGTCAGCTGGGCCACCTGGGCGCTCGACTCCACGTTGGGCCCGGTGACGAGCACGCCGCCCACGCCCACGTCGAGGACCTCGCCGGCGATGGAGTCCGAGGAGCCGATGACCCCGGGCAGGCCCACGACCAGCACCTGGGCCGCCCGTTGCTCGAGGGGCGCCGGCACGCAGCTCTCGGGCGCCTCCACGGCGATCGGGGCCTCAGCCGGCTCGCTCGCCGCGAGGGGGGCCTCCGGCTCGCTCTCCGGGGCCGGCGACGTGGTCACGGCGGCGACGATGGCCAGGGAGAGCACCACCACAACGGACGCGGCCACGGCCAGTCGGGCGACCGTCAGCTGCACGCCGGCACGCTACACCGGCGGCCGGCAGGCTCCGCTCGACCGGTCGCCAGCCAGGGCCGACCGGTCCACGGCTCATCCGATCCCGTCGCCCTTGGTGAGCTCGACGAGCAGCTCGTGGCAGCGCTGGGCCCGGTAAGCGTCCTCGTCCCTGACCTGGGCGATGAACTCCTCGACCTGGGCGTGCCCCTTGGCGTCCTGCAGGTACTGGTCGTAGACGTGGGCCCCCTTCAGGGCGTGGTACTGGATGCTCACCAGGTCGTACACCAGGTCGTCGGCCGGCGTGTGTGCGCTCCCCATCGTCGCTGCTCCTCCATGTCCTCTGTGGTCGTTGGCTCGGGCGCGCAGCTACCCACCCCGGCGGCGGCGCAACCGGGAAGGCCCGACCGGCCGAGCCTCAACGGCGACGCAGCGGGTGCTCCTCGGGGACCTCGACGAGGGCGATGCGCACGCCGTCAGGGTCGGCGATCCAGGCCTCACGCAGCCCCCAGGGCTCCAGCATCGGAGGCCGGAGAACGGTCACCCCGCGCCCCACCAGGTCGGGGTGCACCACGTCGAGGTCCCGCACCTGCAGCCACAGCGCCACGTTGGGCCCTGCCGGGCCGGAGGCCCGTCCGGAGACCTCCAGGAACCCGCCGCCGGTGAAGAACACCACTCCCCGCCCCTCGCCGGCGCCGAACTCCCGGTAGGTGGCCAGGCCCAGCGTCTCGCCGTAGAAGGCCAGCGACCGCTCGAGGTCGACGGGCCGGAGCAGGACACGGCTGGACAGGACCTCCACGACGACGCCGACGGTAGCGAGTCGGGGACGGAGTGAGTCAACCGGGACCTGTGCCCCTACAGTCGGCGGGAGAAACCGGTCGTCAGGGCCGGCGACCGACGCACGACGACGAGAAGAGAAGGTCGATGGGCGCCCAACGAACGAGCTTTGCCAAGCTGCAGCGAGACCGGGCGAAGAAGGCCAACGCCGCCGCCAAGCGGGAGCGTCGCCAGTCCAAGCAGGAGGAGACCGACGAGGAGATCACGGCGGCGCCGACGGCGCCGGCCGACTCGGGCGGCGAGCTGTCGGCCGGCGAGCTGCTCGAGCAGATCGAGCAGGTCCACCGCCAGTTCCAGGCGAAACAGATCGATCAGGAGCAGTACGACGAGAAGAAGGCCGAGCTCCTCGCCCGTCTGCCCATCGACTGACCCCTTCCCGGGCCGGCGGCCGCTCCGCGACCCTCAGAGCCCTGGGGGGCCCAGGCGGTCCTCCTCGCCCCTCTCCGGCTCACCACCCTCCAGCGGGGCGTGACCGAGCTGCTCGAGGACCTCGGCGAAGACCTGGTGGGGCTGGGCGCCGAGGATGAGCTGCGAGCGGTCGATCAACCAGGCGGGAACGGCGTCGACGCCCACCCGGTGCGCCGCCTCAGTCGACTCCCGGACGCGATCCGCGAAGGCACCCTGCTCCAGCACCTCCCGGGCCTTGTCGGGGTCGAGGCCGGCGCCGGCGGCCACCTCCGCCAGCACGTCCAGGTCACCGATGTCCCGTCCGTGTGACCAGTAGGCGGCGAACAGCCCGGCGTGGACCGCCTCGTGGCGGCCCTCGTCCCTCGCCAGCTCGGCCAGCTGGAGGGAGCCCAAAGACCGGGGGACCCGTGGAGGCGGCCGGTGGTCGAATCCCACGCCCTCGATCATCCGTCGCACGTGCTCGGAGAACCCCTCCCCGTAACGCGCTTCGAGGCGCTGCCGGGGGATGCCCTCGGGCGGGTACTCGGGATGGAGGTCGAAGGGGAGCCAGATCATCTCGGCGCCGTACCGGCGCTCCAGCCACGTGGCCCGCTCGAGGGCGACGTAGCAGAACGGTCAGATGTAGTCGCTCCAGACGACGATCTGGGGTGGGGATGCCATGGCCCCGGCCTACCCGGTCCTCCTCCCCGGCGCACGGGGGCCGGCGGGTGCCTCCGCCGGCGCTAGTCGCCGGACGGGGGGCCGATGGCGTCGGCCCGGTACCGGGCGTGGGCGGTGGAGCCGTCGGCGAAGTCCACCCGGACCTCCACGAGCAGGGCGTCCGGACCGGGAGCGTCCTCCCGACCCACCTGGAGGCGGGCTTCGGTCGTGCCGCCGGCGGGGACCTCGTCGGTGTGGGCCGCCACCCACTCGGAGTCGAAGGCACCGGTTCTGACGGTGACCGTGCCGGCCCGCTCCAGGCGGACGGCGACGGACAGCTCCATCCCGCGGTAGCCGCCGATGCCGACCTGGACGCCGGCGGCGTCGGCGGCGGTGACGACCCAGGGGTCGCCCGGCGGCCCGTAGCGCCGGAGGACCAGGCGCCCGCCCGACCACTCGTACTCGGCCACCTGATCACCGATCGGGCGGAGCTGGCCGTCGGGCTCGGCGCCGATCACCTCCTGCAGGAACCTGGTGGCCACCTGCTCGGGGTCGGCGGTCCATGCCCGGCTTCCCGTGGCCATCTCGTGGCGGAGGCGGTCGTAGGTCTCCCAGGTGACGGCCGGGAACATGCCCTCGAAGGGGCCGACGTAGCTGCTGCGCTCGGGCGGCGCCTCTCCGTCCTGCTGCGCCGAGGTGGTCGTCGGTCGAGGCGTGGCCGCCTCGGGGCTGTCGGCACTCATGCGGGCCGCCTGGTCGGGGGCGTCGCCGGCCTCGTCGGCCGAGTCGGACTCTGGGCCCACGGCCACGGTGGTGGGCCCGTCGCCGGGGACGAGGACGACCGCGGCGAAGACGGCCAGGAGGGCAGCGGCGACCGAAGCGGTCAACCACGGCCGCTGCCATGCCGGCGTTCGGCTCCGTGCAGGAGGAGCGGCACCCAGGCGCCGGCTCACGTCCGACCAGGCGGCGTCCACGTCGGGGCGGACCCGCTCGGCGTCCTGCCGCAGCCGGGTGCGCAGCTCGTTCTCGAGCTCAGGCATCGTCATCTCCCAACTCTTCACGCAGCGCCGCCAGCCCTCGGCTGAGCAGCGACTTCACCGTGCCCGGGCGGCACCCGAGCAGGGCGGCGATCTCGACCTCGGGCAGGTCCTCCCAGTAGCGCAGGACGATGGCCTCCCGTTGGCGCTGGCGGAGCCGGGCCAGGGCGTCGCTGAGCTCGCAGGGCCGGTCGCTCACCGCCTGGTCCCGGTCCCCGGCCAGCACCGAGAGGGCACTGCGCTCCCGGCCCTGCTTGCGCTGCCACGACCGGCAGGCGTTGACCACCGCCACCCGCAGGTAGGCCGCCGGCGCCTCCACGTAGGACAGCTTGGGCGCCACCCTCACGAACGCGTCCTGGACCAGTTCCTCGGCGACCTCGCTACGTCCCACCAGGAACGTGGCCAGGCGCACCATCTGGACGTACGACGAGCGGAACAGCACCTCGACGCCGCCGTCCGCCGCCGGCTGCCGGTCCTGGTCCCGGGGAGAAAGGGCGAGCGACCTCACACCCCTCCTGAGTGCCGGCGGCGGTCCCTGGTTCCACATGTTCCTGGGCCCACTCGTGGCCATGAGGGCATGGTGGCCCATCTGGGCCCCTGCCGCACCGGCATCCATCCCGGCAGGAGTGAAACAACCGGGGGTGGCGGGTAGGCCGTTGCCATGCTGAACGAACGACGAGTGCTCGTACTGGCCGCCGACCTCTTCGAGGACCTCGAGCTGCTGTACCCGGTGTACCGCCTGCGGGAGGAGGGCGTCGAGGTGACCCTCGCCGGCCTGACCCCCGACCCGGTCACCGGCAAGAAGGGCCACGGCCCCGTCCCGGTGGACACCACGGTCGAGGACGTGGACGCCTCCGACTTCGACGCCCTGGTGGTGCCCGGCGGTTACGCCCCCGACAAGCTGCGCCAGTCGCCGGCCGTCCTGTCGTTGGTGGAGGCGTTCAACGCCGACAGCAAGCCCATCGCCTTCATCTGCCACGCCGGCTGGGTGGCCATCTCCGCCGGGATCGTCAAGGGGCGGCAGGCCACGAGCGTCGGTGCCATCCGTGACGACATGGTGAACGCCGGCGCCCATTGGGTCGACGAGGAGTGCGTGGTCGACGGCAACCTCATCTCGGCCCGCACGCCGGCCGACTTGGGCCCGTGGATGAAGGCCCTCCTGCACGCCCTCGCCAGCCAGTAGCCGTGGTCCCGCAACGAGAGGGGGGTGACGTGGACCAGCCCGTGAAGATCGCCGTCGCCGGCAGTGGTTTCGGCCGCAAGGTGGCCCTGCCCGTCTACCAGGAGCTCGAGGAGTTCGAGCCGGTGGCGGTGTGGTCCCGCCGGCCGGAGCGGGCCCGGGAGCTGGCTGACGACGCCGGCGTGCCGGTGGGCACGTCCGACTTCGACGAGCTGCTGTCGGTGCCGGGGCTGGACGCCGTGCACGTGGCCACGCCGGTGACCACCCACGCCCAGTTCGCCATGGCCGCCGTGGAGCGGGGGCTGCACGTGCTGTGCGAGAAGCCGCTGGCCAACGACCTGGCCGAGGCGCGACGGATCGTGGACGCCATCCGCGCCGCCGGCGTGGTCGGTGCCGTCGACTACGAGCTGCGGCTGAAGGACGTGCGCCGGCGGCTGATCGAGTGCGCCCGCGAGGTGGTGGGCCGGCCCCGGATGGTCTCGGTCTCCCTCATCCGCTCCGACCATGCCGACCCCTACACCCGGCCGCACACCTGGGTCCACGACGCCAGCCTCGGCGGCGGCCGGCTGCAGGGCTACGGGGTCCATGACCTCGACCTGGTGCTCGAGATCTTCCCCGAGGTGGAGGCCGTCGCCGCCGCCACCGAGGTGGGCGTGCCGCTGCGGACGGCAGGCGACGACGACCAGCTGCGCCCGGTCACCGCCGAGGACACCTACGTCGTGCTCCTGCGCTTCCGGGGGGGCGGCCTCGGCACCGTGAGCATGGCGGCGACCGCCCGTCACGACCGGGGCGACGTCATCGAGGTCCACGGTGACGAGGGCACCGTGCGCCTCGACGCTGACCGCCGGCTGTGGTGGGGACGCGCCGGCGAGGAGCTCCAGTGCGAGGGACCGCTCGACGCCAGCTCCACCGCCGCCTTCGCCCGGGTGGCCAAGAGCTTCTGGTCGGCCATCAGGGAAGGTGGGGTGGCCGAGCCGTCGCTCGAGGAGGGCTTGCGGGTGCAAGCGGTGTTCGACGCCGCTCGGGTGGCTGACGCCGAGCGGCGCTGGGTCCGGCCCGAGGCCGTCGCGTCCCGCTGACCCTCGCCCACCGGCAGCCGACGACCTGCGATGAGGTACGTGCTCGCCAACTGGAAGATGTACCCGACGGTCGACGAGGCGTTGACACTGCTCCGGGCCATCCAGGAAGGCCTACGCCGCCGGCAGCAGTCCGACCGCCACCTTCCGCTGGTGATCGTGTGCTCGCCCTTCGTCTCGTTGGTTCCCCTGAGAGCGGAGGCCGACGAGCGGCTGGTGCGGCTCGGTGCCCAGAACTGCCACTGGGAGGCCGAGGGCCCTCATACCGGTGAGATCTCCCCGCCCATGCTGCGGGGCCTCGTCGACTACGTGATGGTGGGCCACAGCGAACGGCGTGCCGCCGGGGAGACCGACGACCAGGTCGCCGACAAGGTGGCGGCGGTCGCCGGCGCCGGCCTCGTCCCCATCCTCTTCGTCGGGGAGGACGAGCAGGGTGACCATGCCCTCGCCCAGACCGAGCGCCGGCTACGGCACGGGGTGCGAGGGGTGGACCTGGCCCGCCGGCCCGTGCTGGTGGTCTACGAGCCCACCTGGGCGATCGGCGCCGAGCGGCCGGCAGACGCCGCCTACGTGGGCGGGATGGTGGAGCACCTGAAGGCTGAGCTTCGCCGGCTGGGATCGAGCCGGCCCGAGGTGCTCTACGGGGGCACCGTCGCCGACGAGAACGTCGGCCAGTTCGCCCGACTCGACGTCCTCGACGGTGTGGGTGCCACCCGCGGCAGCCTCGACGCCGAGCGCTTCCTCGCCATGATCGACCGGGTCACCGATCCGCTCCCACCTGGCCCCCGCTGACGTCCACGCGCGAGTGCTGTTCACACAGGACCCGGAACAGCGCCGTGCTCTCGACGGGGTCGAAGGCGGCGGTCGGGTAGGCGCACAGGAGCGAGAACGGTCGGGCGCCGCTGAGCTCGTTCCACAGGTCCTCCAGGGCGATGGCGGCGGCGACGTTGCCCTCGGCCCAGAGCAGCGCCACCATCTCACCGTAGATCCGCGCCCGGCGGCCGGCGCCCGTCGCAGCGTCGACGAGGCCTCCCATGGCGGTCCAGAAGCGGGTGGGGTCAGGGGCGCCGTCGACCATGAACCGCGAGAGCGTCTCGCCTGCATCGAGAGCGAGGTAACGCCCGGCCGCCTGGGCCGCCCCCACGTCGACACCGCGGCGCGAGAGTGCCGCGGCGAACAGCCGGCGGTGCGCCTCGGTGGCGACGACGATGGCCGTCTCGCCTCCCCGCAGCCCCGCACTGAGGTGGGCCCGCACCGAATCGGCGAGAACCTCGTCTCCCTCGTAGAGCTCCAACAGGTGGTGGGCGGGGGCGCCGGCGGTGGCGGCCGGAGTGGAGAGCCGAGGCGAGTCACCGGGCGGCAGGCCCCTGACCGTCAATGTCGCGCCGTGGTGACGGGCGAGCTTCTCACCAGCGGCGAGCACGCCGAGCGCAGCGGGGTCGATGGTGGCCGCCCGGCTCAGATCGACGCCCACGTTCAGGTTCCCCTGGCCATCGATCAGATCGCCGAGCGCCGCGCCGAGGCGGCTCGAGCAGGCCAGGTCGAAGTCGGCGTGGACGGTCACCACCACGACGCCGTGCCGGCGAGTCACGGTGTACGAAGGCGCTGGTGACGTCATGTCGTGGGTCCCGGGTCTGGTCGCCGATCTACGTCATCGAGATGCACGCCCCCGAGCGGTAACTCACCACACACTGTAGCCGGTTGATCTCACTCCGTGAAGAGGCGATGTCGCCCCGGGGCCGTTCGGCCCGCACCTGAGACGACCATCAGGCCCCGCGGGCGAGCTCAGTCGTCCCACAGGTCGTCGAGGCAGTCGTCGACCTCCTTCTCGGCCCGCTCGTAGTCCTCCGGCCCCGCGGTGGGCGGGAGGTCCTCGAAGACACCGAAGCACTCCTCGCCCAGCAGCTCGGCGTCACCGGGAACGGCGGCGTCCGGGGCCGGGGTGCCTTCGAAGAGCGAGGTGCCGTTCCCCGGTCCCTCCACGAAGTCCCCGCCTTCGGCGAACGCCGAGCCCAAGCCGGGGCCGAAGAAGGGCCCGAACAGCGACTCGGGGTCTTCGAGATCGTCACGATCGAGCGCCCGTAGTGCGCCCAGCACCTGTTGGAAGAGCGTTCGGGTGGGGCTGAGGTACCACTGGCCGTCATCGCGCACGGTGGTCACCACCATCTGGGTGTCGGCCCCGCCGAACCCCGACTGCGGGAGGTCGCCGGCACAAATGGTGTCGGCCTCGACGTCGGCCTCGAAGGTGAAGCAGTCCCCGTCGTAGGACACCGAGAACCGGCCCAGACCGGGCACGGTGCCGGACGCCTCGAAACCACCCAGGCGCACCTGGGCCACGTCGCCATCGGTCTCGGAGCTGAGATCGAGGTGGGTGACGTCGACCTCGTAGGGCACTTCGGCCCGCAGCTCGGCCACCGCCGCCTCGGCGTCGTCGAGGAACAACGGGGCGTAGTCGTGCAGGGCTGCCGCCTCGGAGGGCGACACCAGGCCGATCAGCCGGCGGGCGTCGAGGTCGACGGCGGCCTCCACCGCCTGGCGGACCGCCGCCTCGGGCGAGTCGGCGCCGGCGGCCTCGACACCGTCCCCGAAGGCCGGCACCGGCTCCCCCGCCTCTCGCCGCATTCCCTCGGCGACTGTGTAGGACCAGCTGGCGTGCCAGCCGTCGCCCTCGTCGAGCGCCACGATCATCGGTGCGTCGGCGGCCAGGTCCTCGGTGGTGGTGGTCGCCTCGAAGTCGGGCTCGGCATCGAAATGGCCGAGCAGCTTTCTCAGCGTCGGGCCGATGGGCAGCTGCTGGGGATCGGTGGAGGAGGTGACGGTGCCGCCGGTGATGTGGACGGCGGCCACGCCCGGGCCCAACTCCTCGGTCTCGAAGGTCAGGTCGTCGAACTGGAGGTCGACCCCACCCACGGCCCCGAGGTCGAAGTCGTCCGAGACGATCCCCAGGCGCCGCAGCTCGTCGGCCAGGTCCTCGACGGGCCGCAGGGCTGAACGCTCGCCGGGAGCCAGGGCCTCGAGCACGCCGATGACGTCCTCCTCTCCGACGGCGCCGAACAGCCGCTCGACCGCTGCCTCTGCGGTGGCGCTGCCGCTGGCGGCGCTCAGCATGGTCACGGAGAACACCCCGGCACCGACCAGGGCGACCAGGCCCACGCCCATCCCGACCAGGCGCGAGCGCGAGGCCCCGACCCCGCGGCCCGAACCACCGGTCTCCCACCTGACGTACGGGGAAGGCGACTGCCCCTCCACGGGTGACGACTCCTGTGGGCCACCCGGGGGGGTGTCGGTCATGACTGCCTCCTGTGCTCCCATGCCGACCGGGCGGCGCCGATCAGCGCCGTGGCGCCTGCGACCAGGGCCACGCTCGTCCCTGTTTCGGCGCCGACAGGGGATGCCTTGACCGCTACCGCCAGCGCGACTGCCGCTGACCCGACGAGCGCGCTCAGGGTAGCCGTCACCAGGAGACGGCGGCGGGCGGCTGCCAGCCAGGTGCACGCCACCAGGAAGGGCACGAGGTACCAGCCCCGCACGCCGACCGCCACAGCGCCGCTCACCACCTCGAGACGCCCGGCGGCGGCGACCAGCTCGTAGCTGGTGCGACTGGCACCGCCGCTGCGTCCCCAGGGGAGGAACGACGCCACCAGGACCCCGAGTGCCCCGGCCACCGCCACCACCCGACCCACGGCCCCATGATGTCCCCATCCCCCCACGCTCGAACGGAGGGTGCTCAGCCCGCCGCACCCGAGCGGTACCGTCACGTCGTGACCGATGGCGACGCCCAACGGAGCTCATGACCACGCCGCCGGCACTCGATCCCGAACGGCGGGCCATGCTGCTGGCTGCCAAGCTGCGGGCGCTCGTGAAGCGGGGATGGTCGGAGGTGGGGGCGGCCGAGCCCACACCGGCGGCCGGTGGTGTGGCCGTCGATCTCGACGGGCGAGCCTGGGTCCTGGTCGACGGCACCGACGCCGCCCACGGCTTCGCACGAGCGCTGCTGTGGGGCCTGCACCGGCGGGTCAGCGAGCTGCACGTGCTGATGGACCCCAACGCCGACGTGCCGGCCGCCACCCGCCAGGCCGCCTGCTTCCGGACCCCCATCACCGTGTGGGAGGTGGTGGGCGCCGACCTGGCCGTCGTCCACGCCGAGCCTCTCCCACCGGAACCGCCGCTCGATCCACGGGCCGAGCCGTTCCGTGATCCCATCCGCTCCGCCGGTGCGGACCCGGTCGTCGAGTGGGGCATGCTCAGCGCCGAGGTCCTCGGCGTGCAGGTCGCTCGGGTGCGCACCGCCGAGGACGGCGCCACGCTCGAGGTGGGGATCGGCAAGCACGACCGGCTCGTCAACCAGCTGGCGTGGGGCACCCGTCGTCCGGCAGACGCGCTCGTGCCCGTGGTGGAGGCAGCCCGCCAGGCGCGCCGGTCCGGTGATCGTTTCCATCCTCTGAACCAACTGGGTAGGGAGCGCTGGCTCCGCCACCACCTCTGCCGGCAGCCCGGGCTCGTCGGTGCAACGGGACTCGACCCCATCGCCCCGCCCCGGCCTCTGCGTGACCTGCGGCTCCCCCTGCTGGCGCCGGCGGTGGGCCAGAGCGACGACGGAGCCGCGCTCCTCGTTGCCTGCTCCGTCGGGTTCGACCCCACCTTCGTCCCGATGGCAGCGGAGCTGCAGGCGGCACGAATGCCTCCCGGAACGCCACTGGTACTCACCCTTCCGGAAGGCGACGTCCACCCGCTCACGCAGGCGGCGGTGAGCGATCTGCTGGCCCCCTCGTCCATACGGACCGTCGCCGACGACTGGCACCGGGACGCCCACGACCGCTGAGCCAAACGGTCCCCCCGCCCGAAGGGACTCCGGCGTTCGGTGGCGGCCACGTCCAAAGATATAGTTGCTTCTACACCTGTGGCTGGATGCGCTCACACCGAGCTGACGCCGACCGTCGACCGTGGTTCTACCCATGTCTAGAAATCCCTTCAATCCGTCGTGGGGGACCCGCCCGCCCGTGCTGGCCGGTCGCCAGGAGATCCTGCAGGCGGTGTTCGAGGATCTCGCCGCCGGTCCCGGGCACGCCAACTACCACCACGTCTTCTACGGGCCCCGGGGCGTGGGCAAGACGGTGCTGCTGACCGAGATCGCCGAGCATGTGCATCGGGAGTGGGAATGGGCCGTCGTCGACTACAGCGGCACCCCCGAGTACGGCCCCCGCCAGGCGCTGGCCGAGGCCGCGCCGGCCCTGCTTCGCCAGCTCGGCGGTCGCCGGGCGTCGGCCCAGGGCCTGCCTCGCCGTGTCGAAGCAGCGGCTCCCGTGCCCGGTCGCCCCCTGCGGGCGTCGGTCGAGCTTCCCGGAGTCGACGCCAGCCAGTTCCTGCCCCTGCTCCAACGGCTCGCCGAGCTCGCCCAGAAACGGGGGGCAGGCCTGCTGTTCGTGGTGGACGAGGTCCAACGAGCCCGGGCGCAACCCGACCTGGAGCTGCTCGGCAACACCGTGCAGCAGCTCGAGCGCCGCCGAGGGCTCCCGGTGAGCATGGCCATGGCCGGGCTGCACAACACGCCCCGCCATCTCGCCCGGGCCTGCACCTTCTTCGAACGCCAGGACAAGGTCCAGGTCACTGACCTCGGTCCTGACGCCACCCGGGTGGCGTACCTGGAACCCCTGGCCACGGGGGGCATCGCCATCGACACCGAGGCGCTCGAGCTGCTCGTCGCCCGCTCGCAGGGCTACCCCTTCGCCATCCAGCTCTACGGCCATCGGGCCTGGGAACGCGTGGGCGAAGGGGGCCGGCTCACCCTGGCCGAGGCGATGATCGCCGTCGAGGATGCCGATCGGTGGCTGGCGGTCAACCTCTACGAGCCCCGCTGGGACCGCCTGGACACCACCGAGCGGGCCATGGTGAAGGCCATCGCCGCCCTCGGGGGCACCATGGTGGCCACCAGGGACATCGCCACCGCCGTGGGGCGCACCCCGTCCCAGCTCTCGGTGGCGCGCCACGCGCTGCTCAACGAGCACCACGTGGTGCACACCCCGCGCTACGGCCACCTGGCCTTCGATCTCCCCGGCTTCGATCGGTGGTTGGCGCAGACCCAGGACCTCGGCTCGCTTCGCCTGCCCCCGCCGCGCCGGCCCCCCCGCAGCGGGCCCTCGCCGTGAGCAACGGCGCTCACCCGGCGCGGTCCGGGCGGTCATCTCCCCCTGTGGGGTCCACGCTGCCGGCGACGGCGCGTGGCACCGTAAGACCATGCAGCAGGCACCGGGCGGCGGCGCCACGGTGAAGGGCTCGGTCGCCTCGGGCCACGCCGAAGAGCTCAGCGCCGCGCCCGGAGGCCTGGCCGAACGTGTGCACCCCGGCGGATCGGTCACCCGCGTCGACGCCGGTGGGCAGTGCAACGTCCTGACGAACATCCGGGCCGACGGCTCGACCTCCGTGGTCATCCGCCAGGACGAGGGGAGGATCTGGCACCGTGCCGTGCCCGGCCCCACCGGCGGCAACGGGTACGAGCTTCACCTCTCCGACGCCGTGGTGTCCACCGACGACGCTGCTTTCACCGCCATCCGCCGGGCCGGAGCCGGGTGGGTGCTCGTGGTGGTGGAAGGCACGGTCCACATCACCGGTGCGACCGCCGCTTCGGTGGAGGTGTCCGCCCTCCAGGCGGTGAAGATCTCGTCCCGGGGCGTCGGCGCGCGGCGCGACCTGACCCCCGCCGAGGTGGAGGCCCAGCCCTGGGTGGTACGCAACCGGGTCCGTGACAGTCAGGTCATCCTCACGTCCCCGGTCCCCCAGCGCCTGGCACTGCCGCAGCCGGCCACCACCGTGCCGCCGGTGCACGGTAGGGATGGAGCCTCGGTCGAACGCCTGCGCCGTGCCGCTCGCCGGGGGGCGCTCGGCGGCAAGCGACTGTTCGAGCGGGTAGTTCCTCGGCTGGTTCGCTTTCCCCTCCTCGCCGTGGTGGCGCTGTTGACCGTCCTCCGCAAGGAGGCGGCAGCGGAACGGCGCCTGTTCGAACGGCTGAAGCCGCACGTCGCCCACCTCCTGGTCCGTCCGCTGGTAGCGGGTGGCCGAGGCGCCGTTCGCAAGGCGGCGGCGGCGCGGCGACTGCTCGAGTGGGCACGGCCCCGGCTGGCCAGGTTCGTGGTGGTCACCCTGGTGCTGGGTCTCTTCACCGTCGCCCCCGACAGTGGCCCGGTCATGAGCGTCACCGTCAACGGCGAGCCCGTGCGCATCTCGCGGTCCCAGCCCACCGTGGCCAACGCCATGGACGCCGCCGGCGTGGCGTCGGCCAACGGGGCCCTTCTCTCCGCGGGGACACGGACGGTGATCGATTCCCACTTCGCTCCGGCGACTGTCCTCGTCGACGGCTTCCCCTCCTCGCCGGACGCCAAGCTCGGAGAGGGAGCAGACGTCGACGTGGCGGCGTCAGCCGACGTCGTGGAGCCGACCGACAGCCGCCGAGTGTTGGTGCCCCCTCCGCCGCTGCCCGAGGTCGAGTTCACGCTGTGGTACCCGGGTGCCGACGGGGTCGAGGACCAGGTCTACGGGCTCCTGAGCGGCGAGGTCGTCTCCCGCTCGCAGGTGAGGGCGCCCCGCCCCCCACGGGAGGAGCGGGGCAACGTGGTGGCGCTCACTTTCGACGACGGACCACACCCGGAATGGACGCCGCAGATCCTCGAGATCCTCGCCTCCGAAGGGGTCAAGGCGACGTTCTGCGTGGTGGGCACGCTGGGTCGACGACACCCCGATCTGGTGCGGGCGGTGCGGGACGCCGGCCACGCCTTGTGCAACCACACCGAGAGCCACGCCGTGGGCCTCGACCGAGCCGATCGCGACACGGTGGTCGAGGAGATCCAAGGCGGCTCCGAGCTCCTCGAGTCGCTCCTCGGCACGGCTCCGCAGCTGTACCGCCCCCCCGCGGGCAGCCTCAGCCCGAACGTGATCGACGTCGCCCACGAGGGCGGCATGCGGGTGCTCCACTGGACGGTCGACAGCCGCGACTTCACCAAGCCGCCGCCGGAGGAGCTGCTCACCCGGGTTCTCGATGCCGCCGCGCCCGGTGCGGTCATCCTGCTCCACGACGGGGACGGCGACCGCTCGCGGACCGTGGCGGCGCTCCGCCCGCTCATCCAGCAACTCCGGGAACGCGGCTTCACCTTCGCCACTCCCCTGGCGGCCCCGTAACGCCGTCGGATTGGGGATGGTGGAGGCATGTCGTCCGTGGAACTGCTCGCCCTCACCGCCGCCCTGGCCCTGACGCTGGTCCACCTGACGGCGGGCAAGCTGCGCTTCCTCGAGGGCATACCTCGTAGCCGCTGGCTGTCGCTGGCCGGAGGGATCTCCGTCGCCTACGTCTTCGTCCACCTCCTCCCGGAACTGCAGGAGGGCCAGGCAGCCTTCGAGGAAGAGGCATGGCTGCCGGTGTTGGAGCGCCACGTGTGGTTGATCGCCCTGGCCGGCCTCGCTCTTTTCTACGGTCTCGAGCACCTGGCCCTCTCGTCGCGCCAGCAGCGGCGGGACCAGAGCGGAGAGGACGCCACCACTCCTGCCGCCTTCCGGGTGAGCATCGGTTCCTTCCTCCTCTACAACGCCCTCATCGGTTACCTCCTCGTGCACCGAGAAGACACCGGTGTGGTGGCCGTCGTCACCTTCGCCTTCGCCATGGCCGTGCACTTCCTCGTCACGGACTTCTCGTTGCAGGAGCACCACAAGCGTGCGTACGCCCACACGGGGCGCTGGGTCGTCTCTCTGGGGCTACTCGCTGGGTGGGCGGTGGGGCTGGCCGTGGAACTGTCCCCCGCCGCCATCGCCGTCCCCCTCGCCTTCCTCGGCGGAGGAGTGATCCTCAACGTGTTGAAAGAGGAGCTGCCGAGCGAGCGGCGGAGCCGCTTCCTGCCGTTCCTGGCCGGCGCCGGGGGCTACGCCGCACTCCTGCTGGCGGTGTGACCGCCAGGTGCGCTTTGGTCGGCAGCGGCTGCGCCCGACGTGCTCATCCCGCCGGCACCGAGTGTGTCGGATGGCCGAGCAGCGTCGTGACCGCGTCGCCGTCCCGGAAGATCGTGATGTCACCGTCGACCGAGATCTTCAGCACCACCAAGGCCACCTGCGACAGCGTCCGCGCTGCGGACGTGCGCGCCCCCTCGTGTTCGCTGTCGGCGGTCGTGACGATGGCGCCGTAGGCGATGAGGCGGCCCGCACGGTCGAGCACGGTTGCGCCGTCGAGCGCCGCCAGCCGAGCGACGGTGCGCTCGTCGAGGTCCTCGCCATCGACGAGGTGATGCAGCCGCGTCTCCGGGCGCATCGCCGTCGGGTCGATCCCGTCGCGCAGGTCGTAACGATCCTTGGGCGAGACCATGCCGTCGAGCGCGGTTGGATCCTCGACGATGGCGAGGATGGCGCCCTGGGGGCGGGCCGAGATCATGGAGGCGGCGTGGGCCACCACTTCTGCCGCCGGGCCACCACCGATCATGTTGGAGATGGCAACCGCCAGCTCCACCGGGAATGCCGTCCAATGCTCGCTGCGACGAACCAGCAGCGGTCGGCCGTCCACGAAGGTCCAGATGCTGCGATCACCCCGCGCGTAGAAGCCGATGCCGCCGAGTGCTCTGGTGGCGAGGGCGACCAGGGAGCCGCTGTCGAGTGACCCTTCGGTCGCCCGAGGTGGCGCCGGCGTGTCGCTGAAGCGGTGGAAGCGATGGCGTTGCAGCTCGGTGCGGGCGCGACCGAACGGGTCCACGATCAGCACCGATTGCTTCCCGTCGAACAGCAGCGGCGCTCGCTTGGCCGGCCGCAGGTCGTCGGGGTATCGCAGCTCGAGGCGGGGGCGGTCGTGCAGCACGTCGGTGACGACGACTCCGTGGGTCACCTCGTGCGCCTCCACCCTCGTGCCACTCAGCTCGATGAGGTAGTCGAGGGTCTCTTCGATGAGGTGACCCGGAGATGCGCGGCCCAGGCGGGACGTGAAGTAGACGGCGAGGATCTCCGCCGCCAGGGTGTCACGCACCGCTCGGCGCACAGTGGAAGTCGACCGTTCCCTGCCGCCCACGGTGCTACGGAGCTGGGCGGCAGCGCGCAGCCCGGCACCGGGGAGCACGCCGATCAGCTCCTCGAGCGCCGTCGGCCCGCCGTGCAGCAAGCGGGCGACCTGGGGCCTCAGACCGATGGTGATGGTGGTGGCCCACCCCGCCGGGCCCGGACCGGTCGCTGACGCCGATGCCTCCTTGACGCCGGCATCGGAGGGCTCCGACCCGCTCCCTGCGTGGGTGATCGACACCGTCGCTCCGAACAGCACCTCGGCGAGGGCTTGGGCGACGGCATCGCCGATCGGGTCGAGGGGCTGTTCGTCAGGCGAGGGCATGGCGACCACCTTCCGGTCTCCAGGTCATTGCCACCATTGTCGTCGCCGTCCCTACGCCCTGGTCGGCCGGTCCCGAATGACCTCCGGGAACTGGAGGGTCCGAAGCAACGTCGTCTCAGCCGCTGACCAACCGAAGCGCCAATCCCCGGTGGTCAGCCGCCTGGCGGAGTGGCGGGTTGTCGTCCCCGGTCGCCAGGCAGATCTCCGCCCCCAGGTGCTCGGCGGCTGCGAGTGCCTCGAGCGAGAGCAGGTTGAGGCGGGCGCCGCTCGCCACCAGATCGGCCATTCGCCAACCGAGGGACCGCAGCGACGTCAGCCCGATCGACGGCGGCAGCTCGACGGCCGAGCGCACGACTTCGCTGGCGATGTGGGCGTCGACGTTGCCGAGGGACTTCGACATGGCGCCGGTCACGGTCTGATCTCGGAGCGCTCGGCAGAGGCGGTGGTACCAGAGCCCCGTGGTGAACATCGCCGCGCCCTCCGGCCGCAGCTCGGGCGGCTCGTCGTCGAGCAGGAGGCGCAGCAGCAGGTGGTCGTCGACGAGGACGACACCGGCGCTCAAGCCAGGTCGGGATCGTCGGCAGCGACGTTGGCGGCGAGGGCTTCGTAGCCGCCGGCCGCCTCGACCGCCTCGAGCAGCAGCGCCCGCAGTCCGCCTCGCCCGGCCGGGACGATCACCAAGGCGTCGCCGAGGTCAGCGATCTCGACTGCGCCGCCCTGCACGAGGTCCCAGCGCCGCCGTGCCTCGGCCGGTAGCGCCATCTGGCCCCGCTCGGAGACCTTGAACGTGTGAAGTGCCACACCCGGAGGCTACAAGGTCGGTGTGTGTGGTGACAAGGTTGCTTTGTCAGGTGGTGCGGTCGGAGGCGGGTGGAGGTGAGCGGATTCGAACCGCCGACTTCTACGTTGCGAACGTAGCGCTCTGCCAACTGAGCTACACCCCCGCGGGGTGCTCATGCTAACGGGGAGGGTGGTGCTCCTCGTGGTGACGACGGAGCAGGTCGGCGCCGAAGTCGCCGGCACGCGAGCGCCAGACGGTGTGGGCGTGGTTGGCCCCGTCCTGGGTGTTGTCGTACTCGACGAGGAAGGTCGGGGACTGGAGCCGGTAGTAGTGCGGGCCCCCGGGTTCGGTGGTGCCCGCCCAGGCGAAGTGGACATCGCCGTCGCCCCAGGCCCGTCGCTCGGTCTCGGCCACCTCGGCCGGGAGCCGGCCGAGGTACACCTGCACCAGCGCACCGAGGGCGCCGGCGGCCTGGCTGCCCAGCTCGGAGCCGGCCACGCCGCGGGGCTCCAGCCACCCCGTCACCGTGGGAGCGTTGCCGGTGACGATGTCGGGCGGTGCCTCGTCTGCGACGATGGCCGCCGCCCGCTCCGAGCGGTCGAGGGCGCCCACCAGCGTCCGGGCCAGCTCCTCCTCGGCCCGCAGGGGCTGGACCACCGGGTGCCCGGCGACCAGGACACGAGCCGGGCGGGCGCCGAGGAACTGTGGCGCCGACCGGACCTCGCCATCGACCACGCTGTGGTGCAACGAGAGGTGGTGGCCCTCGAAGCGCCAGCCCCAGGCCGCCCCACCGGGTTGGCCGAAGATGCTGACGCTGTAGTCCAGGGCGTGGCGCCGGCGCCGGTGCCGCTCCTCCTCGTCGAGCACGTCCTCCAGGGCCACGATGACCGCGACGGAGGCGAACGCCGTCGGGCTCGTGCCGGCGGCCAGCAGGCGGTAGGCCGACCAGCGCTGGATGCTGTTCATGCGCGACACCGCCAGACCGGGCCGGTTCCTGGGCAGGTAGTGCCAGTCCCGGCGCTCCGCCTCGGCCGGGAAGGGGAACGTGGCCTCCGCTCGCTGCTCCGCTCCGAGCCCGTCGAGGAGCCGCTGGGCAGCATCGGCCATGGCGGCGGCCGCGCTCATGGTCGCCCCGCCTCAGGTGGCGCCGGCTCGGCGCCAGCGGCCTCCTGCCGACGGATCAGTTGGCCGAGCGGCGCAGCAGCAGGGCCGGCTGGGGAGTGACCATGCCGGGGAGGAAGCGGACCTTGAGCTCGCGCTCGGCGGCGACGTTGCGGGCCCGGATGAGCAGGGCGATGTAGCCGGCGAACAGCAGGTCGACCACCACGTGGAGCAGGAGCATCATCCGCAGCGACGGGATGAGGCTCAGGACCAGGGTGGCGCCCATGGCCACGAGGAGCCCGCAGAAGACGTCGCGCCGGCGCTTGCGGACCAGCGCCCGACCTGAGGCGGTGCCGGGGCGAGGGGCCGCCGGGCGAGGCGCAGGAGCAGCCCGACGGCGCTCGGGCGCCACGTGACGACCACGGGCAGGGCTGCTGCCGGTGACGGGGGACCGGGGCCCGGAGACCGGGCGCAACTGGGTCACCGACCGTGAGCCGGCGGGGGTGGTGCGCTCGAGCACCGACAGCTGGTGGCGGAAGTTGCCGATGGAGTCGCTCGAGCGCTCCGCCCGCGCCCGGAAGAGCTGCGGGAGGAGGAAAACCGCCCAAACGATGGCAAGGATGACCAGAACCACCAGTGACACGCTCCGCCCTCTGCTTTCTTCGTTGACCGTACCCGGACCGTTCCGGCTCCGGGTGGATGCTGTGAGTGCCGCCCCCCGATGACGTTCGCGTTGCGGTTCTACTACGGCGACCAGCGGGTCACAACCCCGAGGCCCGTCTCAGGCGTCGGAGCGGGGCCCGTCGGGCTCCGGCGGGCGGCGGTAGACACCCGAGCGACCACCGGTCTTCTCCCACAGCGTGAGGTCCCCGATGGTCATGCTGCGGTCGGCCGACTTGCACATGTCGTAGATGGTCAGCGCCGCCACGGAGCAGGCGGTGAGCGCCTCCATCTCGACCCCGGTCCGGTCGACGGTCTCGACCTGGGCCTCGATCTCGATCCAGGCGTCGTCGATGGTGAAGTTGACGAACACCGATCCCACGAGCAGCGGGTGGCACAGAGGGATGAGGTCAGCCGTGCGCTTGGCCGCCTGGATGCCCGCCACCCGGGCCACCGCCAGCACGTCCCCCTTGCTCACCGCCCCCCGGGCCACGAGGCTCGTCGTCTCAGGCTGCATGAACACCCGGCAGCGAGCCAGGGCCCGGCGCTGGCTGGCCTCCTTGGGGCTGACGTCGATCATGCGGGCACGGCCCAGCGGATCAAGATGCGTCAGCTCCCGCCCAGACACGTCCGGAAGTGTAGGCGCGCCCGTCGCCCCGCTCGCCCGCACCGTGGTGGCAGGCGGGCCCGGTTGCCGGACGGCGCCTCAGCCGCCGATCTGCGACATGGTGCGGGGCGGCTGCACGAACGTCACCGAGCCGATCTGGTGGCCCGGGCCCTTGGCCGCCACACAGGCGGTGACCGCTGCGGCCAGGTGGTCGTCGGTGGCACCACCCCTGAGCAACGACCGCAGGTCGATCTCGTCCATGGAGAACAGGCAGTTGCGCAGGCGCCCCTCGGCGGTGAGGCGCACCCGGTCGCAGCGGGCGCAGAACGGCGCGGTCACGCTGGAGATGACTCCCACCCGTCCCCGGCCGTCGAGGTACTCGAAGACCTCAGCGGGCTCGTCGCCCCGGACCAGGGGCCGCAATGGGTACACGTCGGCGATGGCGGCGAGGATCCGGTCACCGGGGACCACCCGCACCGCTGACCAGGCGTGGTCGGCGTCGAGCGGCATGAACTCGATGAAGCGCACCTCCACCCCTCGCTCCCGCCCGAAGGTGGCGAAGTGGACCACCTCGTCCTCGTTGACCCCCTCCATGCACACCACGTTGACCTTCACCGGGTCGAAGCCGGCCTCCACGGCGGCGTCGATGCCATCGAGCACCGCGGCCAACCCGTCCCGCCGGGTGAGCTCGGCGAAGCGCTCGGGGCGCAGGGAGTCGCAGGACACGTTGACCCGGCGCAGGCCGGCGGCCCGCAGGTCGCCGGCCGAGGTCCGCAGGGTCGAACCGTTGGTGGTCATGGCCAGGTCCACCCCGAGGGCGGCCAGCTTGGCCACCAGCACCGGCAGGTGCGCCCGCACGGTCGGCTCTCCGCCGGTGAGGCGGATGCTGTCGAACCCGAAGCGCTCGACGTGCAGCCGGGCCACCCGCTCGATCTCCTCGAAGGTGAGGATCTCCTCACGCGGCACCCAGGCCAGCCCGTCCTCGGGCATGCAGTAGGTGCAGCGGAAGTTGCAGCGGTCGGTGACCGAGATGCGCAGGTCACGGTGCACCCGGCCGTAGGAGTCGACCAGCGGGACCGCCATCGAGTCAGCCTACGGCGCCGGCGCCGAGCAGCATGGCGTCCACCACGTCCCCCGCCTCGGCGCCGTCGCCGTCGGGCAGCACGGCCAGGGCGTTGGCGGCGGCCATGGCCCGCAGCTGGTGCGAGCCCTGCCCCCCCGCCGAGCGCACCCGGTAACGGCCGTCGTCGCCCATGGAGGCGACCACGCGGACGAAGTGGGTCTTGCCGTCGGCCCGGCGGCGGAGCGCCTCGCCGGCGACGGCGGGGACGACGGGGCGGTCGGCCACCGCCAGCGGGAAGCCCATCATCCGCCGCAGGGCGGGACGGGCGAACAGCTCGAAGCTGACCATCGACGACACCGGGTTGCCCGGCAGGCCGAACACCGGGGTGCGGCCCACCGTGCCGAAGGCCAGCGGCTTGGCCGGCTTGATCGCCACCTGCATCCACCGCATGTCGCCGAGGCGGTCGAGGACCACCTTCACCAGGTCGAGGTCGCCCATGCTCACCCCGCCGCTCGTGACCACGGCGTCGCACGACGCCACGCCATGGCGGAACGCCTCGGTGAGCACCGCCTCGTCGTCAGCCACCAGGCCCAGGTCGACGGCCTGGCAGCCGGCCGAGGCGACCAGGGCCAGCAGGGTCGGGCGGTTGGAGTCGCGGATCTGGCCGGGACGCAGCGGCGCCGGCGGCTCCACCAACTCGTCCCCGGTGGACAGCACCCCCACCCGGGCCCGGGGGAACACCGCCACCTCGGCCACGCCCAGGCTGGCCAGCACCCCGAGCAGGCCGGGAGTGAGCACGTCGCCGGCGGCCAGGGCCCCGTCCCCGGGGCGCAGGTCCTCGCCGGCCCGGCGCACCGCGGTGCCCACCGCCACCTCGGCATCCACCTGCACCCGGCGGCCCCCGTCCAACGCCGCCGTCCGCTCGACCATCACCACGGCGTCGGCGCCGGCCGGCACCGGCGCACCGGTCATGATGCGCACGGCCTGGCCCGGTCCCACCTCGACCCCGGGCGCCTGGCCGGCGGCCAGGGTGCCCACCACCTCGAGCGTCACCGGCCCCCCGACCGTGTCGGTCGAGCGCACCGCGAACCCGTCCATGGCGCTGTTGTCGAACGGGGGGACGCACGCGTCGGCGGTGATCGCCGCCGCCGCCGCCCGATCCAGGGCGTCAGCCAGGGCGACGGTCACCGGCGCCAGGAGGTGGCACGAGGCCAGGACGTGGTCCCGGGCCTCGGCCAGGGGGACCAGCGGCATCAGCCCAGCTGGTGACGGGCCACCACGTCGGCCAGGAAGGCGCCGAACTCGGGACCGAGGTCGTCGCGGGCCAGCGCCAGCTCGACCGTGGCCCGCAGGTGGTCGGAGGGCGTGCCCACGTCGTAGCGGCCCTCCTCGAACACCCAGCCGTACACCGGCTCGGACTGGCCCAGCAGGGCGATGCCGTCGGTCAGCTGGATCTCGCCGCCCTGGCCCGGCTCCACCTGATCGAGGGCGTCGAAGATCCCGGGAGGGAACACGTAGCGACCGGTCACCGCCAGGTCGGACGGCGCCTGGTCGGGCTCGGGCTTCTCGACCACCTCGTGGATGCGCACCAGCCCCTCCTCGACCGGGTCGACGCGCGGGCAGCCGTAGGCGGAGATCTCCGCCGGCGGCACCCGCTTGAGGGCGACGACGGCCCCGCCCCGCTCGGAGTAGGTCTCGAGCATCCCTCTCAGCACGGTGGCGCCATCGGCCATGATCTCGTCGGGCAGCAGGACGGCGAAGGGCTCGTCCCGCACGTGGTCGCGGGCCACCGCCACGGCGTGACCCAACCCCAGCGGCTCGGCCTGGCGGGCGTAGTGCATCCGGACCAAGGAGGCCAGGGCGACCACGGCGTCGAGCGCCTCGGTCTTGCCCTTGCCCTCCAGCGCCGCCTCGAGCTCCGGCATGCGATCGAAGTGGTCCTCCATCGAGGACTTCCCCCGGCTGGTCACCACCAGGACGTTGTCGATGCCGGCGGCGGCCGCCTCCTCGACCACGTACTGGATGGCCGGGCGGTCGACCACGGTCAGCATCTCCTTGGGCTGAGCCTTGGTCGCGGGCAGGAAGCGGGTGCCGAGGCCGGCTGCGGGTATGACGGCCGTGCGCACGCGTGGGTCCATGTTCAGGTGCCTCCGATGTCGGGGTCGAGGTGCGCCCCGGGCTCGTGCCCGGCCACGCAGACCCGATTCTTGCCTGCTCGCTTCGCCTCGTACATCGCTGCGTCGGCGGCACCGATCAGGGCCCGCACCGTGGTGCCGTGCTCGGGGTGGCAGGCAACGCCCAGAGAGAGGGTGATGGTGACCTCACCGGCTTCAGTGGCGACCGGCTGGCAGCACACCGCCGACCGGACCTTCTCGGCCACCTCCACGGCGCCGGCCAGATCGGTGTGGGGCAGGAGCAGGAGGAACTCCTCGCCGCCGTAGCGGGCCACCAGGTCGACCTGGCGGGTGGAGCCGGTCAGGCGGCCGGCCACCTCGACCAGCAGGGCGTCGCCGACCTGGTGCCCGAACCGGTTGTTCACCTCGTTGAACCCGTCGAGGTCGCACATCACCAGGGCGAACTGCTCTCCGAAGCGGGCCGCCCGGTCGAGCTCCTCGGAGCAGCGCAGGTCGAGGTGCCGGCGGTTCCACAGTCCGGTGAGGCCGTCGGTGACGGCCAGGCGGCGGGCCTCCTCGTGCAGGAAGGTCCGGTCGATGGAGGTCTGCGCCTGGCGGGCGAAGTCGGCGACGTCATCGAGATCGTCGAGACTGAACGGCTGCGTCCGCCCGTAGAGCCCGAGCACGCCGAAGAGGTGGCCGGCGGCGTAGAGGGGGACGGCGAGGGCGGTGCCGCCGTCGGGCTCGGGGGGCACGGGCGCCGCCGGGCCCGGGGGCCAGCGGGCGGCCTGACCGTGCTCGGCCACCCAGCCGACCAGGCCCCGACCGTGCTCGAGACGCTGCTCGATCACCCCCGGCGCTCCCCTCGCCACCTTGGCCACGGTCCGGTTCCCGGCGTCGGCGAAGAACACGGCGGCCTCGGCACCGAGGATGGCCTGGGTGCTCTCCACCAGGACGTCCACCAGCGCCCGGCGGTCGTCGGACGCCTCCAGCACCTGGCCCAGCCGACCCAGCGCCCGGCGGAACTCCACCCGGCTGCGCTCCAGCTCGTCGACGTAGCCGCCGACCTGGCTGGCCACCCGCCAGGTGACCACGGCCACGAAGCCGGCAGCGACGGTGGCGACCGCCAACCCCGGCCACCAGGCACGGTCGAGGCCGCCGACCAGTGCCGCCACGAGCGCCACCGCCGGCACCACGACGACGGCTGCCGCCACCAGCCGGAGACGCCCCCAGATGTTCAGGGCACGGGTGGGCGCCGGGGCAGGGCGGCCAGGGCCTCGGGTCCCACGACAACCATGGTACGAGGGGGGAGGCCGGTACACTGACCGCCGCCCGTACCTGCCGGCGACCGGGCCGGCCTCCCAGAGGAGCACGTTGCCGACCTACGAGTACGCCTGCAGGACTTGCGACGCACATCTGGAGATCGTGCAGCGGTTCGACGACGAGCCCCTGTCGAGCTGCCCCTCGTGCGGCGGGGCCCTGCGCAAGGTGTTCGGCTCCATCGGGATCTCCTTCAAGGGCAGCGGGTTCTACAAGACCGACAGCCGGTCGTCAGCCAAGAGGGACAAGGCCGGCGCCGACAAGGCCGGCGCCTCCGAGAAGGGCAGCTCCGACAAGGGCGGCGGCGACAAGGGCGGCGGCGACAAGAAGGGCGACGGGTCCACCGCCGGCGGCAAGGACGCCGGCGGCAAGGACGGTTCGGGCTCGAAGAGCTCGGCCGACTCGGCATCGGCATCGTCGTCGTCTCCCGCCAAGAGCGACTCGCCGGCCAAGAGCGCCTAGCACCGGGCCCTTCCCCTGGCTGCCGGCCGGGCCTAGGCTGGCCGCCGGCGCTTCCCCCTGCAGCCGTCCTGCCTCGAGGAGCGCCCGTGCCCGCCCCGTCCTTGCCCCGTCCACCCCTGCGCGGCCCCACCCGAGGCCTGCGGCTCCCCCGCCGGCCGGTCCCGTTCTGGTTGGCTGCCGTCGCCCTGGCCCTGCTCACCGGCCTCGCTGTCGCCCGCCTGGTGGGTCACGCCTCCGCCGAGGCGGCGCGCTGGGGCGACGTCCGGCCCACTGCGGTCGCCACCGTCGACCTCGAGGCCGGCACCACCGTCGGCCCGGGCGACGTCGAGATCGAGCATCGGCCCACCGCCCTGGTGCCCGACGGCGCCCTGGAAGATGCCGCCGAGGGCCGGGTCGTCACCGCCACCGTCCACCGGGGCGAGCCGGTGCTGGCCGCCCGTCTGGCTCCTGCCGGACTGTCCCCCACCGCCGCCGTGCTCCCGGCGGGCACGGTCGGCATGGCCGTGCCCACCGGTCCGGGGGCGCTGCCCCTGCAGACCGGCGACGTGGTGGAGGCCCTCCTCACCGTCGACCCCACCACCGCCGGCGACGGGCAGCCCACCTTCCCCGTGGCCCGATCGGCCCTGGTGGTGCACGTCGGCGACGAGGCGGTGACCCTGGCCGTCGACCGGGGTGACGCCGACCGGCTGGCCTTCGCCCTCACCGCCGGCGTGGTGACGCTGGTGCTCAGCCCCGGAAGCCGCTGACGACCAGGCCGATCACCGCCAGCCCGACCACCACCCGGTAGACCACGAAGGGCGTGAAGGTGCGGGTCCGCACCAGCCGGAGGGTGCCCCACACCGCCAGCCAACCGGTGAGCGCCGACGCCGCCATGCCCCAGGCGAAGGCGGGGAGGAAGCTGGCGGGGATGCCGCCGGCGGCCACCACGTCCAGGCCCTTGTACAACCCGGCGCCGGCGATGACCGGCAGGCTCATCAGGAACGACAGGCGGGCGGCGTCGGCCCGCCCGAAGCCGACCCAGCGGGCAGCGGTGATGGTGACCCCCGAGCGTGACACGCCCGGCTGCAGCGCCAGGGCCTGGGCCACGCCCATGATCAGCGCGTCGCGAAGGCGGAAGTCGTCGGCCGGGCGCCGACCACGGAGGCGGTCGGCCCACAACAGCACCAGCCCGAAGACGATCAGGAGCAGGCCGATCAGCCACTCGACGTCGGCGACACCCCGGAACGTGTCCTCGAACAGGGCTCCGGCGGCGGCGGCGGGCAGGGCGGAGACGACCAGCAGCCAGGCCAGCCGTCCGTCGTCGGAGACCGGGGCCCGGCGCCAGGACCGGTCCGCTGGCGCCCCTGACACCTCCGTCGTACCGGCGTCCGCCGGCTGGCGCCGCACCCGCAGCGCGGCCACGCCCCCACGCGCCAGCCCGACGAGGTCGGACCGGAAGTACGCCACCGCCCCGGCGAAGGTGCCGAGATGGAGAGCGACGTCGAACGTCGTCTCCAGCTCGGGCTGGCCGACGAAGTCCTCCCAGCCGAACAGCCAGGGCACGAGGGCGAGGTGGCCGCTCGACGAGATGGGCAGGAACTCCGACAGCCCCTGGACGATGCCGAGCACGATGGCGTGCAGGAGAGGCAGGGTGTCACCCCACCCTGACGTCGGTGCCGGTCACGGCGGCGCACGCTACTGCTCGGCGGCCACACCGCCGACGTTGACGCCAGGGCCTCGGGGGGCACAGTTGGCGCCGTGGGTCTCCTTCGCCGCTCGTTCCGCCACGTCATGCCCTTCAGCCGGCTGGGGGCCGTCCTGTGGGCCTGGCGCCATCGCCAACAGATCGCCGGCTGGGCGGGGTGGATGACCAGGGCCGTCCCCCGCATCGTCGCCGGCGACACCCGTGACGTGGTGGCCGAGGGCCGGCTCAAGGCCGCCTTGACCACCGACCGCCGCCTCGGCGACAGCGACCAGGTCCGAGCCGAGGTGATCGACGGCGTCGCCGTCCTCCACGGCGTCGTCTCGCCCGAGGCCCACGACGCCGCCATCGACGTGGCCACCACCAGCAGCGGCGTGCGCCGGGTCCGGGACGAGCTCCAGGAGACCAGGGGCCGCCGCCGGCGGTAACGGTCCGGCGCCGGTGCCGGCATCAGCCGGCCTGGGGCACCGCCTCCTCGAGGAACGACAGCACCGCGTGCCGCCAGGCCTGCGGAGCCTCGTGCTGGGGACTGTGGCCGGCGCCTGCCACCACGACGAGGCGGGCGCCCGGGATGGTGGCCGCCAGCCGGCGACACGCCTGGGAGAACGAGGCGTCGTGCTCGCCGACCACCACCAACGTGGGCACCCGCAACCGCTCCAGCGCGGGCAGGCGGTCGGGCTGGTCGAGCATGGCCGGCACCATCGCCGTGTACATCGCCGGTGACGAGGCAAGCAGCTTGGCGTCGGCAAAGGTCGCCCAGCTGGCCTCGATGTCGTCGCCCCCGAGCGGGCTGGGGCGGGACTTGCGGGCCTGCTGGCCCTCCGGGGTGGAGAAGGGACTGCCGCCCGGCAGCGCGGCGATGGCCTCCGCCAGCGCCGGCATGCCCCCGCTCCGCACGATCTCGATGGAAGCCAGGGCCAGGGAACGGTCGACCTCGACCGGACCGTGGGAGGTGCCCATGAGCACCAGGGCCCCGATGCGCTCAGGAGCAGCCAGGGCCGCCAGCTGGGCGGCCATGCCCCCCATCGAGTGACCGAGGAGAGCGAAGCGGTCCCATCCGAGGGCATCGGCCAGCGCCACCAGGTCGGACGCCAGCACCTCGAGTGCGTAGGCCTCCTCCTCGGCGGGGGCGTCGCTGGTGCCGTGCCCCCGGAGGTCGGGGGCCACGGTGTGCCAACCGGCCTCGGCCAGCGCCGGCACGTGCTCGACGAAGTCCTCCTTGGCGCCGCCGAAGCCGTGGACCAGCAGCAGCGGCCGACCGCCCGTGCCCGCCTCGACCACCTCCAACTCCACCCCCCCAGCGGGCAGGCGTCGGGTGTGGGCGACGTCCATGTGGTCATTGTGCCCGCCACCACCCGGACCCGGTCGCCCCGGTCGGGAGTGACCGGTCCTGGCGTCTCCTCGGCAGCGTCCGGCACGCCGCTCGAGGTCGTTGCTGGGCGCTCGCGCCGATAGCGTCGTGGGCAACCCGAACCGTGAGGACGGCCCGGAATGCTGCTCGACACCATCTTCAGCCCGGCTGACCTTCGCCGGCTCGACTATCCGGAGCTCGACCGCCTGGCGGCCGAGATCCGCCAGTTCATCGTCGACGCGGTGTCCGCCCACGGCGGTCACCTGGGGTCCAACCTCGGAGCGGTCGAGCTGACCCTGGCCCTGCACCGGGTGTTCGACTCTCCCCGGGACATCCTCCTGTGGGACACCGGGCACCAGAGCTACGTCCACAAGCTGGTCACCGGCCGGCGGGGGGCGTTCACCTCGCTGCGCCAGGCCGGCGGCCTGTCGGGCTACCCCAGCCGGGACGAGTCCGAGCACGACTGGGTGGAGAACAGCCACGCCTCCACCATCCTCAGCTACGCCCACGGCATCGCCACCGCCGTCGAGCGCAAGCGTGAGCAGCGCCGGGTGGTGGCGGTCATCGGTGACGGGTCGCTGACCGGGGGCATGGCCTACGAGGGCCTCAACAACCTGGGCCACAGCGGCCGCAACGTCATCATCGTGCTCAACGACAACGGTCGCTCCTACGCCCCCACCATCTCCCACCTGTCGCAGAGCCTCACCCGCATCCGGCTCAACCCCACCTACATGCGCCGGCAGCGGCGGCTCGAGCAACTGCTGCGCGACGTCCCCGTGGTGGGTGAGCACCTGGAGCGGGGGATGGACGGGTTCAAGGCGGCGGTGCGGGAGATGCTCGAGCCCACGGCGTTCTTCGAGACCCTGGGCGTGCGCTACGTCGGGCCCATCGACGGCCACGACATCCACGGCGTCGAGACCGCCCTGCGCCAGGCCGCCGAGTTCGACGAGCCCATCGTGGTGCACGTCGTGACCCAGAAGGGACGTGGCTACAAGCCGGCCGAGGACGACACGGTCAAGTGCCTCCACGACACGTCGGTGTGCAAGCCCGGCTCCTACACCGCGGCGTTCGGCGACGCCGTCATCGCCGCCGCCGAGCGCGACCCCTCGGTGGTGGCCATCACCGCCGCCATGCCCGACTCCACCGGGCTCCTGCCCTTCGGCGACCGCTTCCCCGACCGTCTCTTCGACGTGGGCATCGCCGAGCAGCACGCCGTCACCTCGGCGGCGGGGATGGCCATGGGTGGGCTGCGCCCGGTGGTCGCCATCTACTCCACCTTCCTGAGCCGGGCGTTCGACCAGGTCAACCTCGACGTCGGCCTCCACCGCCAACCGGTCGTGTTCTGCATCGACCGGGCTGGCATCACCGGCGACGACGGGCCGTCCCACCACGGCGTGCTCGACATGGCCCTGCTCTCCAAGGTGCCGGGGATGACGATGTTCGCCCCCTCGTCGTACCAGGAGCTCGAGGTCATGCTCGACGAGGCGCTGTCGATCACCACCGGGCCCTCCGCCCTGCGCTGGCCCAAGACGGCGGCGCCGCAGGTGTCGCCCGACGAGGTCGGCCACGGCCTGCGGGCTCGGCGGGCACGTGAGGGTGACGGTGAGGTCGCCATCCTGGCCGTGGGCAAGATGCTGGCCGCCGCCAAGGACGCCGCCGGCCTTCTGGCCGACGACGGGATCTCGGCCACGGTGTGGGACGTGCGGGTGGCCAAGCCCCTCGACTCGCTCATGCTGGCCGATGCCGCCCGCCACTCCCTGGTGGTGACCGTCGAGGACGGCATCAGCGTCGGCGGCATCGGCTCCCAGATTGCCGAGGGAGTCGCCGACCGGGCCGAGAGCCGCATCGGTCCGCCCGTGCTGGTCCTCGGCGTTCCCTCCGAGCACCTACCTCATGGCAACGCCGACCGCATCCTGGCCGAGCTCGGGCTCGACGGCCCCGGCGTCGCCGCCGCCACGACCAAAGCGCTCGCCGCCACCGGTCACGAGTAGCCCGAACCGTTCTGGCAGCACCAGTGGCTGCCCTTTCGACCACTCCTGTCGCCAGAAGCAGTCCTGGAGCGCGCCGGCGGCTAGAGGGCCTCGATGATCAGCAGCACGCCGGAGGCCAGAAGGTAGATGGCCACGACGTAGTTGAGCACCCGGGGGACGACCAGGATCAAGATGCCGGCGGCGACGGCGATGATGCCGATCAGCAACAGGCCGGTGCTCACCCCGGTGGCGGCCTGTGCCAGCACTGCGGAAGCCAAAGACATGTGCGCTCCTTTCCTCCGGACCCGACAGGGCGCCCGTACCCTGAGCCCCCCACGGAAAACCTCTGCCCGGGGTGGCCGTCGAGGAGCACCCGCACCGGCGGACCCACGTTCTGGCCCCAGGAACGGTGCCCTTCTGTCGCTCCTCTGGGGCCAGAACCAAGGCAGTTGCCCTTCAGCCAGTTAGGCCTGGACGGCCATGAAATGCATGGTTAGTGTCCCGGCCAGTGCGCCGGACCCTTGCCTTGCTCTCCGCACTCCTGCTGGTCGGCGGCTGCTCCGACGGCGGGGAGCCGCCCCCGCCAGCTGCCACCGTGCCCTCCGAGGTGCCGACCTCGTCGACGGCGCCGGCGCCCGACCCCGCGGTCATCCCCGACGACCCGGCGGAGATCGACGAGGAGTACGTGCAGGCGGTGGTCGACGAGCTGTTCGCCGTGGACGCCAAGGCGACGGAGATCTTCGTGACCACCAAGACGCTCGACGAGCGAGGGAAAGAGTACCTGCGCGCCATCTACACCGAGGAGGAGGTGGAGCGAGAGGTCAATAGCTGGTTTCACGCTCTCGGCTCACGATCAGAGAACCTATTGTCTGGTCCCCTGAGAAATGACGTGCAACACATTATTACGGCCACAGGCGACTGTATCTACGTAGAGGTACTCAGGGACTACTCCCAGACGACCACACGAGATGTGGGAAGTAGAACAGTGTTCCTCGGGCTAACACCTAAACGACCGGGCGACGATCCGGAGGGACTCAATCCGACACCGTGGATGCTGTTTATGGACGGATTCAACCCCGATGGTTCTCGGCCGGAGGACCCGTGTGACGAGTATTGATGGTTCTCGTCCTCATGTCGCTGTCGTCGGCGTCTGCGGTTGCCGAAGCCCACCCGAAGAAGACAACCGCGAGGGCAGGGGACAACAATGACAACCTCGAGCTCGAGAACCTACGCGAAAGCACCCTGGACGACCAGCTCGAATCCACCCCCCGCAGAAGCGAGCCGCCTCCGGCAAGCGCCTGCCCGAGCACGTGGTCACCCGCTACCACCTCCGTACCAACCCCGCCGGCGAGCACTGCCTGGAAGAGGTCAGGACTCGGCGGGACACGCCCATGACCAGAGACGAGATGTCGATCAACGACGACTTGTTGCTCTTCGCCAGTCGCTTGCAGGCCGACCCCTGCCCCGACGAGCCCGGCACGCCGGCGGCGCTCACCCCCGCCCAGGTGGCCGAGCCCTTCGTGCGCACCATCCCGCTCCCCGCGCCCCGCCCCCGGATCCAACCCGGGTCACGCCATCACCGGGCTGCCGGCGTACCTCGAGACCCGGGGCAGCCTCAGTCACCGGGTGGGGCCGGCGCCCACCGAGCTGGGGCCCATCGAGGTCCACGCCACCGGCGCCTACTACGTCGACTGGGGTGACGGCAGCCCCGAAGAGGGGCCGTTCCCCTTCGAGGGCGAGCCCTATCCCAGCGGGCGCATCGTGCACACCTACCGCGACACCGGCACCTACACCGTCACCGTGCGCGAGGCGTGGAGCGCCGACTGGCGCCTGGGGGGCGACTCGGGCACGGTGCCGGGCCTGCAGACGGAGGCCTCCATCCCCCTCGAGGTGCGCCAGCTCCAAGCCGTGCGTCTGCGCTGATCAGACCAGGAGGACTGAGCCGGCGAACACGACCGAGGCCAGCACCACGCAGCCGGCCACGCCGGCCGAGCGGAGGCCCCGGTCGCCGTCGTCAGTGGCGAAGAGCAGGGCGCCGGCCGCCGCTCCGCCGGCCAGGCCCCCGAGGTGCCCGCCGATGGAGATGCCGGGGATGAGGAAGGTGAGCACAAGGTTGATGGCCAGGAGCCCGCCGATGCCGGACTGCATGGGGTCGACGCCCCGCCGGCGCATGCCCACCACGGCGGCGCCCATGAGTCCGAAGACGGCGCCCGAGGCGCCGGCGGTGCGGGCCCCGGGCTGGAGCAGCAGGGCGCCGAAGGACCCCCCCAGCAGGGCGGTGCCGTACAGCACCCCGAAGCGCAGCCGACCCAGGGTGGGCTCGAGCATGGCACCGAGCTGTACGAGGATGATCATGTTGAACGCGAGGTGGATCATCCCGTAGTGCAGGAAGCCCGAGGTGATGAGGCGCCACCACTCGCCGGCCGCCACCGCCGGGCCGTAGAGGGCGAAGTCGACCGCCAAGGGGTTCCCGCCGGGCCCGGCGCCGGGGCCGAGGGAGGGCACGAACGCCGCCACGCTGGCGGCGATGAGGGCGTAGGACACCACCGGCCGGGAAGCGAGCGAGCGCAGGCTCCGCACCGGCGGCGCCTGGCGCACACACTCGGGGCACTGGAACCCCACGGGTGCGGTGATCATGCAGTCGGGGCAGATGGGCCGCTCGCAGCGCCGGCAGCGCACGCCGCTCTCGCGCCCCGGGTGCCGGTAGCAGGCCCAGACGACGCGCGCTGATTCACCGCCGGCGGGTGCGGGCTCGGGGGGAGGGGCCGACATGGCCCCGTCAGGCTACCGGCGGCCCCGGGGGGCCCGGCCGTCGCCGGCGGGCGGCCGTGCTCAGGACCCGACGCAGAACTACTTGCGCGTCCGCAGGCCCTTCCACCTGCGAGGTTCTTCACAGATCGGGCAAGTAGTTTGCGCCGGGCCCTCAGCGGCGGGCGGTGAGCCGGCCCATCAGCTCGTGCCCCGGCACCGGAGGCGAACCGACGGTGCCGGCCTCGCTGTACGTACCCCCCGGCCCGTCGTGCTCGCTGTCGACCAGCAGCCACGGCACGGGGTCGAGGGTGTGGGTGCGCAACGCCACGGGGGTCGGGTGGTCGGGCAGGAGGAGCAGGCGCCACGGGCCCAGGTCGCCCAGCCCTTCGACCAGCGGGCCGAGGATGCGCCGGTCCCAGTGCTCCAGCGCTCGCACCTTCTCCTCGAGGTCGCCGGCGTGGCCCGCCTCGTCGGTGGCCTCGACGTGGATGACGAACAGGTCGGCGCCGGCCTCCAGGGTGGCCAGGCACGCGTCCCGCTTGCCCTCGTAGTCGGTGTCGTACCAGCCGGTGGCGCCCTCGACCTCGACCACCTCCATGCCGGTGAGGGCGCCCAGTCCCCGAACCAGGTCGACCGCGGTGGTCAGTGCCGCCTCCAGGCCGTGGCGGTCGCGGAAGGCGGGGAGCTGCGGCTGGTGGCCTTGGCCCCAGAGCCACACCTGGTTGGCCGGCAGGCCGAAGCGGCTGACCACCGACCGGGAGCCCTCCATGAGGGCGCGCAACGACGAGGACGCCGGCCCCGTGGGCCACACCGCCGTCCGGCCCGACAGGTCGTGGGGCGGGACGCAGTCGGCCTCGGCCCAGGTCGAGGGGACCACCAGCAGGTGCCGGTACTGCACCCCGGGGTGGAAGCGCACCTCGTCGGAGCCCAGCTCGGCTTGGAGGGCGGCCACCACCTCGGCCGCCTGCTCGGTGCTCGGATGGCCTCCGGCGAAGTCGGCCATGGTCCCGTCGTCGCCGACGGTCACCAGGTTGCAGCGGTAGGCGACCTCTTCCGGGCCCAGGCGCACACCGCGTCCGGCGGCCTCAATGGGGGCCCGACCGGTGTGGTAGCGAGCCGGGTCGTAGCCGAGGATGCTCATGTTGCCCACGTCGCTGCCGGGGGCCATGCCGGCGGGGATGACCGCCGCCCGCCCCACCTCTCCCCGGCGGGCCAGCCCCGTCAGCGTGGGCATGGAGGCCGCCTCCAGCGGTGTGCGGCCATCGAGCTCGGGGACGGGCTCGTCGGCGCAGCCGTCGGGGACGCAGACCACGTACTTCATCTCGGCGACGCTACTGGTGGACGGCCGGCGGGCCCGCCGTCGGTCTCAAGCCCGGGCGTGGGCGACGACGTAGTCGCGCACGGCGGCCAGGTCGCACGGCAGGGTGGCGTAGCGCTCGGGCAGCTCGAACAGGTGGTCGAGGTGGGCGGGCAGAGCGGGGCGCACCCCGGTGGCCGCCTCCACCGTGTCGGGGAACTTGGCCGGGTGGGCGGTGGAAAGGGCGACCAGGGGGACATCGGCGTCCCGCCGGCACGCCTGCCCCGCCACCAACCCCACTGCGGTGTGGGGGTCGACGAGAGGCCCCCCGGCGGCGTGGAGCCTGGCCATGGCCCGGCTGGCCGTGTCGTCGTCGACGGTGGTGGCATCGAAGAGCCTCCGGACCTGTTCCAGCCGCCCGACGGGGATCTCCATGCGCCCCTCGGAGGAGAAGCGGGCCATGTGCTCGGTCACCGCCGGGGCATCGCGGTCGAGCAGCTCGAACAGCAGGCGCTCCAGGTTGCTCGACACCTGGATGTCCATCGCCGGGCTGATGGTGGGGTGCACGGTCTGCACCTCCATCACGCCCGTGCTCAGGAACCGCGTGGCGATGTCGTTGCGGTTGCTGGCCACCACGAGCTGGGAGATGGGGGCGCCCATCCGCCAGGCGATCCAGCCGGCGAGGGCGTTGCCGAAGTTGCCGGTGGGCACGGAGAAGGCCACACGGCGGTGGGGCGCGCCGAGGGCGACGGCGGCGGTGACGTAGTACACGGCCTGGGGCAGCACCCGGGCCCAGTTGATGGAGTTGACGGCCGAGAGCCGCAGCTGCTCCCGCAGGGCCAGGTCGCTGAAGATGGCCTTCACCAGGTCCTGGCAGTCGTCGAAGGTGCCCTCCACGGCCAGGTTGTGGACGTTGGGCGCGTCGACCGTGGTCATCTGCCGCCGCTGCACCTCGGAGATGCGGTCGGCGGGATGGAGGATGAACACGTCGAGGCTGTCGCGGTCACGACAGGCGGCGACGGCAGCCGGCCCCGTATCGCCCGAGGTGGCCCCGAGGATGGTCAGCCGCTCCCCCCGCCGGCGCAGCTCCAGGTCGAACAACCGGCCCACCACCTGGAGGGCGACGTCCTTGAACGCCAGTGTGGGGCCGTGGAACAGCTCGAGCACCCAGTCGTTGTCGGCCACCTGGCGCAGCGGCACCACCGCCGGGTGCCGGAACCCGGCATAGGCCCCGTCGACCGCCGCGGCCAGGTCGCCTTCGTCGATGTTGCCACTCAGGAAGGGCGCCATGATCCGGGTGGCCACCTCGGCGTAGGGCGCCCCGGCGAAGCTGGCCAGGGTGGCGTGCGGCAGCTCGGGCCACGTCTCGGGCATGTAGAGCCCGCCGTCGCGCGCCAACCCGGCCAGGAGGACGTCGGCGAAGCCGAGCACCGGGGCCTTCCCGCGAGTGCTGACGTAGTTCACCCGCTCACCCTGACACGACCCTGAGCACGCTCGTGACCCGGTCGACCACGTCCAGGCCCCGCAGCGCCGCCAACGTGGCCTGCACGGCCGACTCGGCGGCGTCGTGGGTGATGAAGATCAGCCGGGCCTCGTCGCCCAGCCCCTCCTGCTCCATGGAGCGGATGGAGACCCCGTGCTCGGCGAACACGCCGGAGACGGCGTGGAGCACTCCCGGGCGGTCGACGACTTCGAGGTGGAGGTAGTACTCCGAGCGCATCTCGTCGATGGGACGGATCACCGCCCGGGGCAGGAGGCCGAGCGGGGCGTGCGTGCCCCGACGCAGGTTGCCGGCGGCGTCGACCACGTCACCCAGCACGGCGCTGGCCGTGGGCCGTCCCCCGGCACCACGCCCGTAGAGCATGAGCTCGCCCACCGCCTCGCCTTCGATGAACACCGCGTTGAAGCTGCCTCGCACGCTGGCCAGGGGGTGGTCGGCCGGGACCATGGCCGGGTGGACCCGCACGGCCACCTCGGGAACGCCGCCGCCGCCGGCGTCGTCATAGTGCGCCTCGGCCACGGCGAGCAGCTTGATCTCATAGCCCAGCCGGTGGGCGAAACCGATGTCGGCCGGCGTCACCGCCGAGATGCCCTCGTGGTACACGTCACCCGCCACCACCGAGGCGCCGAAGGCGATGGTGGCCAGGATCGCCGCCTTGGCGCCGGCGTCGTAGCCGTCGACGTCGGCGGTCGGGTCCCGCTCGGCGTAGCCCAGGCCCTGGGCCTCGGCCAGAGCCTCGCCGTAGGTGGCTCCCTCCTCGCTCATGCGGGTGAGGATGTAGTTCGTCGTGCCGTTGACGATGCCGGTCACCCGGCGCACACGGGTGCCGGCCAGCGACTCCCGTAGCGGGCGGATGACCGGGATGGCGCCGCCGACCGACGCCTCGAACAGCAGGTCGACGCCGGCGGCGTCGGCGGCAGCAAAGAGCTCCTCCCCCACGTTGGCCAGCAGCTCCTTGTTGGCGGTGACCACGGGCTTGCCCGACTTGACGGCGTCGAGGATCAGGCTCCGGGCCGGCTCGATCCCCCCGATCAGCTCCACCACCACGTCGACCTCGGGATCGTCCACCACCCCGCCGGCGTCGTGGGTGAGGCAGCCCTCGGGCAGCTCCACCGGGCGGGCCTTGGCCAGGTTGCGCACCGCCACCCGGGTGACCTCGAGGCGCAGCCCCGTCCGCAGCTCCACGGCGTCGGCCTGCTCGGCGATCAGGCCGATCAGGGCGGCACCGACGTTGCCGCAGCCCAGCAGGCCGATGCGCACCACCGACGAGCTCGTCCCAGCCACGTCGGCCACGCTACCTGCCACCCCCGCCCCTGGTTCTTTGTCGGATCGCCCACCCTGGCGGTGGGCCAGCCGACAAAGAACGAGCGATGGGCCTTACTGGTCCAGCAGCAACAGGTCGTCGAGCGTCTCCCGGCGCACGACCACCCGGGCCTTGCCGTCGGCCACGAACAGCACCGGTGGGCGGGACACCTTGTTGTAGGTGGAGGCCATCGAGTGCCCGTAGGCCCCGGTGACCGGGGTGGCGAGCACGTCGCCGACGGCGAGGTCGGACGGGACCTTGGCGTCGTGGACGATGACGTCACCCGACTCGCAGTGCTTGCCCACCACGCGCACGTGCCGAGGACGTGGGGCCCCGGTGGCGCGAGGGAGAAAGACCTCGTAGCCGCTGCCGTAGAGGACGGGACGAGGGTTGTCGCTCATGCCCCCGTCGACCGAGACGTAGGTGCGCACCCCCACCAGCTCCTTGACGGTGCCCACGGTGTAGAGGGTGAGGGCGGCGCCGGCGGCGATGGCCCGGCCCGGCTCGACCGAGAGCCGGGACGTGATGCCGGCCTCCGTGCACGCCTTCTCGAGCGCCGCCCCCCACTCGCTGAGCGACGGCGCCTCCTCGCCCTCGACGTAGGCCACCCCGAGGCCACCGCCCAGGGACAGCTCGGGCAGTCCCAGCGGGACCACGAAGTCGGCCAGCAACTCGACGGCCTGGTCGAACGAGGCCAGCAGGAAGACGTTGCTGCCGATGTGGGCGTGGATGCCGACCAGCTCCATCGCCGGCGACGCCGCCACCCGCTCGACGGCGGCGGCGGCAGCACCAGAGGCCAGGCCGAACCCGAACTTGGAGTCGGCCTGTCCCGTCTGCACGTACACGTGGGTGTGGGCCTCGACCCCGGGCGTCACCCGAACCAGCACGCGGGGCGGGCGGGCGCCGCCGGCCACCAGCGCTTCGATGCGGTCGACCTCGTCGTGGCTGTCGACCACCACTCGCCCGACGCCGACCTCGAGGGCACGGGCCAGCTCGGCCTCGGACTTGTTGTTGCCGTGCAGCACCAGGCGGGCGGGAGGCACGCCGGCGGCCAGGGCGACGTGCAGCTCGCCGCCGCTGGCCACGTCGATGCCCATGCCCTCCTCGTGGACCAGCGCGGCCATGGCCCGGCACAGGAAGGCCTTGGCCGCGTAGATGGCACCGTCACCGAAGGCGGCAACGGCCTCCCGGCACCGGGCCCGCAGGTGGGCTTCGTCGTAGACGAACACGGGAGTGCCGTGCTGGCGCGCCAACTCGAGCACGTCGCAGCCGCCCACGGCCAGCCGGCCACGGTCGTCGACCTCGGCGGTGAGCGGCAACAGGTGCGGAGGGAGCGGGGTCACGGCGCACCGAGGAGCCGGTTGACCCGGTCGACCAGGTCCAGCGGCTCGAAGGGCTTGGTCACGTAGTCGTCGGCGCCGGCCCGGAACCCCTCGATCACGTCGTCGGTCTGGGCTCGGGCGGAGAGCAGGACGACGGGGATCCGCCGGGTCCGGTCGTCGGCGTCGAGGGCCGACACCAGCTCCAGCCCGTTCATCCCCGGCATCATCACGTCGGACACCACCAGGTCCGGGGGCTCCGACGTGGCCGCAGCCAGGGCTTCGACCCCATCGGCGGCCGTGCTCACGGTGAAGCCCGCCATCTCGAAGTTGACCTGCAGCAACCTGAGGATCACGGGATCGTCGTCGACCACCAGCACGCGTCGACCAGCCTGCGCCACCGACCGATGCTACCGGCGGCCCACCCCGCCCGGCGGCCGGTAGGATCACCCGAGCCGCCCCCGTAGCTCAGGGGATAGAGCACCGGCCTCCGGAGCCGGGTGCGTAGGTTCGAATCCTACCGGGGGCGCATATCGGAACTCGTTCAGCGGATGTGACAGCAGCCATCGCCGGCTGGGTGCAGGGCACGGCCACGACCGGGGTCGGGGCGGTGATGGGCTTGCTCGCCGGCGGCCGGGTCGGTGCTGCCGTCGGCGGCGCACTCTCCGGCATCTTCGCCATTCCCTTCGGGCGTGCGGTGCGCCGAGGAGAGCCGTACCAGGGGCCCGGCGGGCTGCGGCGGTGCATCGTCGACGCCACCTGGAGCGCGCCCAACACGTGGGCCGGCGCGCTCTTCTACGGAGCCCTCCGCCTCAGAGGGAACCCGTTGGACGTGGACCGCACCCGGGGCACCGGGTCCATCTGGCTGGTGAACGGCGTCGTGCCTCGGTACGCCACCACGATCGGCACCGTCAAGGCGGGCAGCAACGAGCGCATCGACCGCCACGAGGAGATCCACGTCCTCCAGGCCCGGCTGTTCGGGCCGCTCTACCTCCCGCTGGTGGTGGCCAACTTCGTCGTCGCCACCCTCGTCCCCTACTGGCTCCTCTTCCCCGACCGGGCCGGCTACACCATCGACAGCGTGGCGGCGTACTTCGAGAGGGGCGTCTACCCCCACGTCTGGCACGAGCTGTGGGCCTACCGCGCCGCCGGCCGGGGGCCGTCAGGCGGGCCACGCCGTGCGGGTTCGAAAGGCAAAGAGACGGGGACACACCGCCGGTGACCACCGAGGTGAGCGAGGCCCGGAACGAGGAGGGCCGGCTCGAGCGGGCCACCGACCAGCCCTGGTACCAGGCGGCAGCCCGCGGCGGGTGGCTGGCCCGGGGCCTGTTGTTCATCGTGACCGCGGTGCTCGCTCTCCAACTGGCCCTGGGGCAGCGCCGGGAGGAGACCAGCAGCCAGGGAGCCATGGAGGAGGTGGCCCAGAAGCCGTTCGGCAAGGCGCTCCTGTTGATCCTGGCCGTCGGCCTGCTGGCCTACGCCGGTTGGCGGCTCGTCGAGACCTTCCTGAACCGCTCCCAGGGCTCCGGCTGGACGGCACGGGTGAAGCACCTGGCCCACGCCGCCGCCTACCTGGCGCTGTCGGTCATGGCGTTGGGCACGCTGCGGTCGCCCAACGGTCAAGGCGCCGGCGGACAGCAACAGGGCATCACCGCCGGGGTGCTGTCGTGGCCCGGGGGCGCCCTGCTCGTCGGCGCCGTGGGCGTGGCCGTGTTCGCCACCGGGCTGGGCATCGCCTGGCACGTCCTGCACGGTGGTCACCGCGAGGAGCTCGAGCTCGACGGGATGTCGCGCTGCCAGCGCCGGCTGGTCGACCTCCTCGCCATGGCCGGCAACGCCGGGCGCGCCCTGGTGTTCTGCCTGGTGGGCTGGTTCGTGGTCGCCGCCGCCGTGGGCAACGACCCCCGCCAGGCCAACGGCCTCGACGCCGCCCTGCGTGAGTTGTTGCAGGAGCCGTACGGCAGCTGGATGCTCGGTGTCGTCGCCGCCGGCCTGGCCCTCTACGGCGCCTTCTGTCTCGTCTCCGCCCGCTGTCACCGCATCTGAGCCCCCGGGGTCACTCGCCGATGGCGACCACGGCCAGGGCGACCGCCCCTCCCGGGTGGAGGCCCTCGAGGGTCAATGTCTCCTCCGTGCCCAGCCGGTGGGCCACGACGTCGTCGGCGTCGAGCAGGAACAGCCAGCGGCTGTCGGGCGAGAAGGCGAAGGGGGTACCGTGGCCGATGACAAAGGGGTGAAAGGCAACGACCTCGCCCTCGGCCACGTCGACCAGGGCCACGCGGTCGCGCCCCCCGGTCACCATCCCCACGGCAGCGGCCAACCACCGGCCATCGGGTGAGAACGCCGCCGGCGAGAACGGGGCGAAGGTGGTCTCCGCCGCCGGCGGTACCTCCACGTCGCCGCCGGTGCGGACATCGGTCAGGTGGAGCCCACAGCGCAGGGCCTCACACGAGAGCCGGGCCAGTGTGTGACCGGAGCCGGCCAGCGGGAACCCGTGTCCGATGGGCCGGGCCTCGCCCGTATCGGGGTCGTAGAAGGTGAGACTCCCCAACGCCTCGATGACGAGCCCACCGTCGACGGCCACCATGGCGGAGCTGAGCAGTGCCGGCAGGACGAACTGCCGTCCCGTCTCCTGACCGCCGGCGTCCACCTCCCGCCCCTCCACCCTGTCCCCGACGACGTGGGCGATGAGCCAGGCGTGCCCGGCACGGTCGGAGGGAGTCACCCAGTCAGATGCACGGCCCTCGGGGAGGACGACGGGATCCTTGCCGGGTGCCACCGGCACGGCGAACGGGCCTTCGGGGCCAAGCACGAAGACGGCGTCATCCGCCGCCCAGGCACCGTGGTAGTTCTCCCGACCCGCCACCGCCACCGAGCGCACGGCGCCGGTGTCCAACTCGACGACCAGGACCTGTGAGGAGGTCACCACCACCAGCGCAGCACCGGTGGGCTCGGGCAGGAGCGGCCCCGTGGCCGGCCGCTCGCCGAGTGGCGTGGTCGTCGTGGTCGCCGGCCGCCGGGCAGTGGTCGTGGTGGCCATGGCCTCACGTTCCCCGTTGCCGCCTTCGTCCCGATCCCCGAGGAGGAGGACCGCGGCCACGAGGGCGACGGCACCGGCGAGCGGCGCGGCTCCCCGGGCCCGGGCCCGGGCCGGCTCGACCGTCGTCGCCCCGACGGGCCCGGGCGGCGGGTCCTCCGGCGCCGGCTCGGGCACCTCGTCGGCAACCGGGAGCGGAGCCAGGAAGAAGTCGTCCCTGGGCCGGCCTCCGCCCGGCGCCGGATCGATCACCGGTGCTCGGACCGAACAAGGGGGGTAAGCGCGCTCACCGGCGACCATGCTCGCGCCCTCCCGCCCTCCTGGCGAGGACATCGAGCTGCAGGAGCGACACGCGCCCGTTCCCGGCAGGCTGTCCCCAAGACGCTGATCGCCACGAGACGGAGACACCACCATGACGCTCATGAGAGGACGGGGGCCCTTCGGTCCCGACCCCGCCGGCCACTTCAACTTCTCCCGCACCGGGCCTGCCCACGTGTTGTTCTGGGACCCGTCGCCCAAGCGGGTGCGGGCCATGTTCGCCGGCGAGGCGGTGGCCGACAGCCGCCAGGCCAAGCTGCTGCACGAGACCGGCCTGGCCCCGGTGTGGTACTTCCCCCTCGACGACGTCCGCACCGACCTGCTGACCCCCACCGAGCGGC
>JAHWKL010000069.1 GCA_019347915.1 Actinomycetota bacterium | reverse complement strand
CGCGGGGGGATCGAGGTGCGCGGGAGCGCGGACGCCCGCGGCGAGGTGACCCAGCGCACGACCGACGGGCGCTACGCGTTCGTCCGCGTGAAAGTGGAGCTTGACGTCACGCTCGAGCCGGCGCCGCCCGCCGCGCTGTACACGCCACCGCGTCCCATCCCCGCGACCCTGCCAGGCGGAGCCTGCGAATCCGTCTTCGGACCCGGTGCCGGCAGTGCCGTGCAGGCCGACCACCGGCTGGCCGCCCCTGACGGCCGGGTCATCCGACCCGAGAACGACCGCCAGCTGGCGGCCGCCGCGCCCGGTGCGGTCGGTACCGCCGGGCCCGAGGCGCTGGCGGTGGACGACGGCGCAGCGCCGGTGCAGGCCGCCCTGCCGACCAGCACCCACCGCGAGGTGGACCCGCCGCTGCTGACCGTCCTGGCGCTGGCGGTCGTGGGCCTGCTGATCGTGACGAGCCGCATCCTCCGCCGCCGCGTCCGCGCCGGCGGATCATCCAGGCGAGGAAGAGGTGCCAGCGATGGCTGACCGTGTTGCCCTGTCGACCGACGACGATCTGGACCCCGCCCCGGCTGCGCGGCCCTCGGCGGCCGATCCGGCGACGGGCACCGTGCCCGACCCGGACGTGACCGAGCCGGACGTGCGCGAGGCGCTGCGGTCGTGGATCGCCGAGCGCAACCCGGAGCTCCCCCCGGGGGAGCCCGCTGACGACACGCGCCTGATCGAGCTCCGCTATCTGACCTCCCTCCAGGTGGCCGATCTGCTCCTGTTCGTGGAGGAGCTTCGCCAGGAGCCGATCGATCCCGCATCCCTGCGGCCCGGCGTCTTCCGCAGCATCGACGCCATCCACGCGGCGTTCTTCTCGTGATCGACGCGCCCGGGCTCCGGTGGCTGCCCAACGGCCAGTCGGTGCTCTCTGGCCCGCTCCTGGGGCTGACCGAAGGGCTCGACCACCGGTTCCTGTCCCTGGCTGCCCGGTGGGACGCCGCCGATCACCGCTTCCCGACCTTCCTCGCCGCCACCGTCCTGGAGCGCATCGACTGGTTCCGGTCCTTCCCCCAGCTCGCCACCTTTCCCGTCTCGCTGGACCCCGACGAGGCCAACCTCACCTCCTTCACGGCGGGCCAGCCCGTGGACGGCGAGGGCCGGGTGCGACCCACGAGCTTCGCTCCCATCCACGACGTGCTCACGCCGGCCGCGTGCTATCACCTGTACGACCATCACCAGGGCCGGGCCTTCGACCGGCCCCGCTACTTCACCACCCGCAACACCTGCTTCCGTCGCGAGGACCACTACGTCCCGCTGGAGCGACAGTGGAGCTTCGCCATGCGGGAGATCGTCTGCATGGGAACAGCGGGCGAGACCCGTGCCTTCATCGACCAGGCCACGGCCGACGTCGATCGCCTGGTGGCCGCCATCGGACTCCCGGTGCGGTGGGCGCACGCCAGCGACCCGTTCTTCCGACCCTCCGAGAACCCCCAGTACCTGATGCAGCAGGTCGATCCCACCAAGGAGGAGCTGCTGTTCGACGATCGCCTGGCCATCGCCTCCACCAACCTGCACCACGACCACTTCGGGCGGGCCTTCGACATCCGCCGGGACGGGGAGCCGGTACGCACCGCGTGCATCGCCTTCGGGATCGAGCGCTGGGTGGCGGCCTTCCTGCACCACTACGGGACCGAGGGACCGTGGCCGGCGCTGTAGCCCTGGTGACGGGCGCTGGTGGCTACGTCGGCGGCCTGGTGGCCCGGCGGTACCGGGAGGCGGGCCACGAAGTGCTGGCCCACGGCCGGGAGGCGGGCGACCTGTCGAGTCCCGACCCGTTCTCCGGCGTCACCGACGAGCAGCGCCGGCGCATCACCCACATCGTCCACTCGGCGGCGATCACCCGCTTCGACGTGGGCCGGGAGGCGGCCCAGGCCGTCAACGTCGGGGGCGTCGAGAAGGTGATGGGCCTGGCCCGCGGCTGCCCCCGGCTCCAGAGTCTGGGGATCCTCAGCACCGTGTACTCCACGGGGCTGCGGGGCGGGCCCATCACCGAGCAGCTCTACGACGGGGACGCAGGGTTCGCCAACGATTACGAGTGGTCGAAGTGGGCGGCCGAGCAGCGGGTGGCCGAGGTTGGCCGTGACCTGCCGTGGCGGATCCTGCGGGTCGCCACCGTCGTCGCCGACGACGAGTCTGGCTCGGTCACCCAGCACAACGCGTTCCACGAGACGCTCAAGCTGTGGTTCAACGGGTTGCTGCCCCTGGTGCCGGGCGATGCCGGGGCCCGGCTGTACCTGGTGACCGGAGACTTCGTTGCCGACGCCGTCGTCCGCGTGCTGGAGCGGGGCGTTCCCACCGGGGTGTACCACCTGGCGCACGCCGCACCCGACTCGCTCACTCTGGGGGAAGCCCTCGACGTGGTCTCCGACGCTTTCGAAACGGTCGAGGTCTACCGGCGCCGGCGCGTGCCCCGTCCCCTGCTCGGCGACCGGGAGACGTTCGCCATGCTGGCCAGCGGCGTCGACGCCTTCGGGGGCGGGCTCGTGCGCCAGTCGCTGCGATCGGTGGTTCCCTTCGCCCGGCAGCTGTTCGTCGACAAGGAGGTCGACAACACCGCACTGCGGAAGGTGCTCGGCGACACGTACCGCCCGCCCGACCCGGCGACACTCGTGCATCGGACGTGCGAGTGGCTGGTGGCCACCAAGTGGGGACGCCATGCGGTGGCGTGACGCTGGGCGCCACCTGTCGATCGGGTTGGGGGTCGCCGTGCAGGTGCACACCGTCAGCCGACCGGTGGCGGTGGCCGACCTGTCGACGGGTGAACGGGCCCAGCTCCCCAGGGCTGATCGTCGGCAGCAGGAGTGGCTGTTGGGCCGGGCCGCCCTGAAGAAGCTGATGGACGGCGGGGACACGTCGGGCGTCCGCTTCCCCAACCGGTGCCTCTCACTCACCCACGCCGCCGGCCGGGCGGTGGCCGCCTCGTGTCGTGGTGACCAGGCCGGGCTCGGCGTCGACTACGAGGGCTGGCACACCGTCGATCCTCGCACGGCGCGGTACTTCCTGCAGGAGCACGAGGAGCGTGACGGTACCGACCTGCTGAGGCTGTGGACCGTCAAGGAGGCGCTCTACAAGGCCACGCCCGACAACGGCCAGGTGACGTTCCTCGATTACGGGACTCTGAGTCCAGAGGTCCTGACCGGTGCGGCGGTCGACCGAGTGGGGCGAGCCTTCCGGTACGCCAGCGCCCCGGTCGGGTCCGGCTGGCTGACGGTGGCGGTGTGCCATGGCCCTGGCTGATGACGAGCGGTGGCTCCTGAGCTACTACCGCACGTCGGAGATCAACGGCTCGCTGTTCTTCGGGCGCCTGGCCCGCGCCCTCAAGCCCAGCCCCATCCAGCACGACCTGACCAAGCACTTCGCCGACGAGGCGCAGCACGCCTGGTACTGGACAGACTGCCTCGACCGGCTGGGCACTCGTCCCATCAAGCTGTCCGAGGCCTACCAGGACCAGTACCTGGAGGCGGCGGGCCTGCCCGCCAACCTCATGGAGATCATGGCCATCACCCTGGTGTTCGAGCGCCGGGTCATCAACCAGTACGCCAAGCACCTCTCCGTGGCGGACGTGCGCGTCGAGGTGAAGGAGACGATCGGTCGGATCATGGAGGACGAGCGCTGGCACGTGCAGTGGGTGCGTGATGCGTTGACGGGCATGGAGGAGCGGTTCGGCAAGGAACACATCACCGACACCCTCCGCCGGTACAAGGAGGCGGACCGGGAGGTCTACGCCCACACCCTCGCCGAGCACGAGGCCCGGCTCGGCTTCCTGCTGGCGCCCAGCCCCAACGAACCGGAGGATCGACGATGACCGCACCCAGCCAGGACGAGATCATCGGGCGCATCACCGACGTCCTCGGCGTGTCCGAGGGCCGGGTCCGGGCGGACGTTCCCCTGGCCGACCTCGTCTCCGACAGCTACCGACTGGTGGAGATGGCCATCGAGCTCCAGGACGACTACGACGTGATCTTCTCCCAGGCCGACCTGTCGGCCGTGACCACCGTCGGCGACCTCGCCGACCTGGTGCGGTCTCGGGCGGGAGGAGGCGGCTGAACTGAACCAGCATGGCGCCGGCCGCATCAGTCTCGCCGGATGACCACCCGCTCGGCTCGGCCCCGGCCGATGAAGCTGTGCGCCCAGTGGAGCAACGTGGTGAGGCGGTTCTTGTAGCCGACGAGATAGGCGAGGTGCACCGCCAGCCACATGACCCACGCCGGGAAGCCGGCGACGCGGATGCGACCGACGCTGGCCACGGCGCGGAAGCGGGCGACGGTGGCCATCGATCCCTTGTCCTTGTAACGGAAGGGCTGACCGGTCTCCTCGCCCTGGATCCGTCGGACGATCTGACCGGCAGCGTGCTCGGCGCTCTGGATGGCGACCTGGGCCACGCCGGGGAGGTCGTCGAGGGCCATGAGGTCGCCGATGACGAACACCTCGGGATGGCCAGGAAGCGTGCAGTCGGGGTTGACCTCGACCCTGCCCACACGGTCGGTCCCGGCACCGGAGGCGGCGGCCAGCTGGCCGCCGAGCGGGTTGGCGGTCACGCCGGCGGCCCACATCTTGCACATGGACTCGATGCGGTGGCCACGTCCTTCCTGGTCGACCACGTCGATGCCGGTGTCGTCGATCCCGACGACCTTCAGGCCCAACCGCACCTCGACGCCGATGGCCGCGAGCTGACGGGTGGCGATGGTGGAGAGGCGCTCGCCGAACGAAGCGAGCACCGACGGGGCGGCATCGAGGAGCACGATGCGGCTGCGGGTGGGATCGATCCGCCGGAAGTTGTCCTTCAGTGTCCGGTGAGCCAGTTCGGCGATCTGCCCGGCCATCTCCACCCCGGTGGCGCCGGCACCGACGACCACGAAGGTGAGCCAACGCTCCACCAGCGCGGGATCGTCCTCCAGCTCGGCCAGCTCGAAGGCACCGAAGATGCGGGCCCGGAGATCCAGGGCGTTCTCGATGGTCTTCAACCCGGGGGCGTGCTCGGCGAAGTGGTCGTTGCCGAAGTACGACTGGCTGGCGCCGGCGGCGACGACCAGGCTGTCGTAGGGGATGGTCGTGGTGCCGTTGGGAGCCACCGAGGTCACGGTTCTGGCCTCCAGGTCCACGCTGGTCACCTCGCCGAGGAGCACGCGGGCGTTGCGCTGGGCCCGGAGGATGCCTCTCGTCGCGGGTGCGACCTCGCCGGCGGCCAGGATCCCCGTGGCCACCTGGTAGAGCAGCGGCTGGAACAGGTGGTGCGACGTCTTGGCGACCAAGGTGATCTCGACCGGCGCCTCACGGAGCGCCTTGGCGGCGAACAGACCTCCGAAGCCGGAGCCGATCACGACCACTCGATGCGGCGTCGGCTGCGCCTGCTGCACGTACTACCCCCCCGTTCGCGACTCTGCGATCGGTCGCGCCATGGAGGATGCCAGGTGGAAGAGGCCGCAGCGCGTTCAGCGATCGAGTCGAGCGAGCGCCCGCCGCCGGCGGAGCTAGCCGTCAGTCGCCTCGGGCAGGAGCGGGTGGGCGTGGTCGTCGTCGATCCACACGACCTCGCACTCGAGGTTGCAGCGTTGCTCCCCGTTCTGGCCACGGACGAAGCGGGCCACATCGGCGCAGAAGCCCGACAGGTTGTGGGCCAGGACCCGGAACAGGGAGTAGCCGATGGAACCGTCGGGCCTCCGTCGCAACGGGGAGATGTCGTCCACGTGGGCGGAGATGCGGTTGCCGTCGATGAGGATGTGCAGGCTGTCCACCTCCGACACCTCCCGGAAGGAGATCTTTCCCGGGTGGAAGATCTTCCCCAGGCCGGTGTCACGGTGGAAGCGGTCACTGGCTTCCAGCGATCCGATGAGTACCGGGCGCTGGGCGGGGGACAGGTCCTCACGGCCGCCGCTGACGACGGTGTTGCCTCGGTGATCCATGACCGTGGCGGGCGTACGGTGCTGACGTCGCATGGGAACCTCTTACGTAACGCGATCTGGGTCCCTTCCTCTTCGGTGCGGAGGGCCCCTCGTATGACGGGGCCCCTCAGCCGAGAGGCCGGGTGACGTCTACAGGGGGGAGGAATCAGTCGTGCAGCGGCCGGCGCCGGCAGAGTGAGTGAGATGGGCTCGTCCCCGGATCAGCGGAGCCGGTTCCGCGGCGCGCTCCTCGGCGTGGTCGTCGGCGACGCCCTCGGGGCGCCCTTGGAGGGCCATCCCGGCCTCGTCCCGGCCGAGCGGGTGAGGGCCCTGGAAGAGGACCACGTCGACCTCCTCTACACCGACGACACAGCGATGACCATCGCCCTGGCCGAGTCCCTGCTCGAGCGCGGGGAGCTCGACCAAGACCACCTGGCCACGTGCTTCGTCGCCCACTACCGCCGGCAGCCGGACCGGGGCTATGGCCCGGGCACCGCTCGTCTCCTCAGCGAGCTCGCCGGCGGCGCTGCCTGGGGACCGGCGGCCGCCTCGCAGTTCGGCGGCCAGGGATCGTTCGGCAACGGAGCAGCCATGCGGGTGGCGCCGGTCGCGCTGCACGCCGGCGGCGACCTGTCCCGCGTGGGCGACCTCGCCCGGCGCAGCGCCGTGGTGACCCACACCCATCCGGCCGCGGTCGACGGCGCCGTGGCCCAGGCGACGGCGATCGCCCTGGCCTTGCGGGCACCCGCCGCCGGGCCGCTCGATCGCAGTGCCTTCCTGGCCGCGGTCGTGGCCGCCGTGGGCGACGGCGAGATGGCCGATGCCCTGCGGTCGGTGAGCGACCTGGTGGAGAGTGACGAGCGCCCGAGCCCCACCGCCGTCGCTGCACGCACCGGCACGGGAGTCGCCGCCTCCGAGTCGGTCCCCGCCGCCATCGCCGCCTCCCTCGCCTGGCCGGATTCGTTCGTCGGGACCGTCCGCTACGCCATCTCGCTGGGCGGAGACACCGACACCATCGCCTCCATGGCCGCGGCGGTGGCCGGTGCCCGCCTCGGTGAGGACGCCGTCCCGGCACGGTGGCGGGAGCGCACCGAGGCCGCTCCGTTGCTGGTCGAGCTGGCCGATCGGTTCGCCGAGGGTGCCGGCGCCCGCCGGGCGGGGCCCGCCAACTGACCCGGGCCGGCGGGTCCTCTGTCTCAGGAGACGTACTGGCGGGCCCGGGAGTGCATCTGCGGTTCGTCGAGCAGCCGGAGGCCGGCCTCCACGTCGGGCGGGACCACCCGCCGGTTGCGCAGCACCCACGGGAGTCCCCGTACGGCAGCGACGACAGCGGCGGCACTGTGGCGGTCCCGGGCCATGGTGGCCATGAGGTGGGACGACCGGCGCAGGGCGGCGCCGGCGGGACGACGCAACCAGAAGAACCACAGGGCGTTGCGGATCCCTTGGCGACGCCGGAGGTGGGGGTCACGGGTGGGGGAGGGGAGGTGATGCACCACGACCTCGGCGATGTGCACCATGAGCCAGCCGGAGGCGGCCAGGTCGACCGCCAGCAGGGCCTCCTCGCCTCCGACCTGGAGGCGGGGCTCGAAGCCGCCGGCGGCCCGGTAGGCGTCGGCCCGTACCATGGAGGCACCGGCGAGAAAGCTCAGCAGGACCGGGCCCGGGCACCCGTCGGGCGACGGGACGGGGGAGTGGCGGAGCTCGTCGACCACAGGGTCCTCCTCGCCTCCCGGCTCCACCACGATGGTGCCGGTCACCACCCCCACTCGCCCGTCGGCGTCGAAGACGTCCGCTGCCCGGGACAGCGACCCGGGGTCCCACCAGGTGTCGTCGTCGCAGAAGGCGACGTAGGGCTGGTCCACCCGGGCGACGCCGAGGTTCCGGGCGGCTGCGCCCACGTTGGCCTCCAGCGCCACCAGCTCCACCGCCGGGAAGCGGGCCCGGACGGCCTTGGCGGTGCCGTCGTCGGAGCCGTTGTCGACGACGACGATCGGTGGCTCCTCCGGAAGCCGGCTCAGGCGGGCGAGCGTCGTCAGCAACTCGTCCACGCGGTTGTGGGTCATGACCACGACGGCCACTCTGGGATCGGCCACGGATGTCCTTCTGCTCGCCTCGGACGACGTTGGAATGGCGGCGGCGCCGATGTCCTACCCAAGCGTCGCCGGCCCAGCGCCCGATGCCGGTTTGGGCGGCCCGAGGTAGGAGTCGGCGCCGGCGGGGGAGGACTCCACCCGACCAACGACCGGACGGAGCCGGATGAGGTACCAGTGAGGGAGGCGGGGATCCAGGCCGCCGGCGCGCCAGCGCGCCACGTGAGCGGCAGCGACGTGAGCGTGGTCATCATGACCCGCAACCGGTGCCAGTCACTGGCCACCACCCTCGACCATCTGGCGGCGATGCCCGAGCGGCCGCCGGTCGTGGTGGTCGACAACGGCTCGACTGACGACACGGTCGGGGTGACCGCCGGCGCCCCGGGCGTCCGCCTCGTCGGCCTGGCGAGCAACGAGGGGGTCGGCGCCCGCAACGTCGGCGTGGAGGCGGTCAGCACGCCCTACGTGGCCTTCTGCGACGACGACTCCTGGTGGGCGCCGGGATCACTGGCCCGGGCGGCCGGCGTCCTGGACGCCCACCCCAGTCTGGGAGCGGTGACCGCCCACGTCCTCGTGGGCCCCGACGAGCAGGACGATCCCACCTCCCTGGCCATGGCCGGGGGCCCACTGTCCGCCGTGCCGGGGCTTCCCGGCGTGCCCGTCGGCGGCTTCCTCGCCTGCGCCCTGGTCGTGCGCCGGCAGGCGTTCCTCGACGTCGGAGGGTTCCACCCCGCCTTCAGCGTCGGAGGGGAGGAGGCGTTGCTGGCCATCGACCTTCTCGACGCCGGCTGGGCCCTGCACTACCTGCCCGACGTGGTCGTCCATCACCATCCCTCCCCGGCCCACCACCGATCCGGCCGCCGCCGGCGGCAGCTGCGCAACGAACTGTGGACGCTGTGGTTACGGCGACCGCCGGGTCGGGCGACGCACCGGTCCCTCGCAGCTCTGCGAGGCGCCGGCATGTCGCTCGACACCGCCGGCGGGGCGGTGGCTGCGGTACGGGGACTGCCGTGGGTGCTGCGCCACCGGCGGCGGGTCCGCCCGTCCACCGAGGCGGTGCTGCGCGCCCTCGACGAGGCCCGGGGCCCGAGGGCGACCGCCGGGTCTCACCGTTTGTGGCGGCGGCCGGCAGGGTAACCGCCACTTCACTCCGTCCCCTCGCGCGCCCCGGCGCCAACGACGCGGCGGCGGGTTCCGCACGCGGAGGAGGAGGAGCAACGGTGGCCACGGTCCTCGGGATCAACGGTGTGTTCCACGACTCGGCGGCGGCGCTCGTGGTCGACGGCGAGATCGTGGCCGCAGCCGAGGAGGAGCGGTTCAACCGGCGCAAGCACGGCAAGGTCCCGGTCCCGTTCTCCACGTGGGAGCTTCCCGAGCTGTCGGCGCGCTGGTGCCTCGAGGAGGCCGGGGTGGCCGCCGCCGACCTCGACGCCGTCGCCTACTCCTACGACCCGGCGCTGGCGCAAGCGCCTGGCCCCGACCTCACCGTCGACGAGTGGGAGGGCCTGCGCACGCTCTACGCCCAGCGCTCGCCGCTGTTCCTGCGCACGGTGTTCCCCGACGTCGACAACGAGCGGTTCCGTTTCGTGGCCCACCACGTGGCCCACGCCGCCTCGGCCTACCTGGCGGCGCCCTTCCCCTCCTCGGCGGTGATGACGCTCGACGGCCGGGGCGAGCGCAGCTCGTTCCTGGCCGGCCACGTGGTCGACGGCGAGCTCGAGGTGCTGGCCGACAATCGCCTGCCCAACTCGCTGGGCCTGTTGTACGAGGAGCTCACCGCCCACCTCGGGTACCGGCGCAGCAGCGACGAGTACAAGGTCATGGCCCTGGCGTCCTACGGGCAGCCCCGTCACCTCGACCGGTTCCGCCAGTTGGTGCGGGCCGACGGGCGGGGGGCGTTCGTGACCGAGGCCGTCGACTGGAACCAGCTGGCGCCGCCGGGACGAGGCGACGGCACCCTCGACCCCGCCCACGCCGATCTGGCCAGCTCGGTGCAGGTGCGTCTTCAGGAGGTGCTGGTCGAGCTGGCCGGCTGGCTGCACGAGCGTACCGGTGAGCGGGTGCTCACCATGGCCGGGGGTGTGGCCCTGAACTGCGTGGCCAACACCCACGTCTTCGAGCACGGCCCCTTCGACGACGTGTGGGTGCAGCCGGCCGCCGGTGACGCCGGCACCGCCCTGGGGGCGGCCCTCAAGGTGGCGCACGACCTCGGTGACCGGGTCCAGCCCATGTGCACGGCGGCGCTGGGCCGGCGCTGGGACGACGACGAGCTGCGGCGACGGCTGGAGACGGCCAAGGTGCCCTACGAGGAGCCGGCCGACGTGGCCGAGGCGGTGGCCGAGGTGCTGGCCGACGACGGTGTCGTGGCCTGGTTCCAGGGGCGCAGCGAGTTCGGCCCCCGGGCGCTGGGCCAGCGCAGCCTGCTCGCCCATCCCGGCCGGGCCGAGAACCTCGAGCGGCTCAACGACGTGAAGGGCCGGGAGCAGTTCCGGCCGGTGGCGCCCATGGTCCTGCTGGAGCGGGCCAAGGACGTCTTCGAGGGCGGGCCCGTGCCCAGCCCCTTCATGTTGTTCACCCACCGGGTGCGCAACGGTTGGGCCGAGCGCATCCCCGCCGTGGTGCACGTCGACGGCACCGCCCGCATCCAGACCGTCGACCCGACCGACGAGCCGCTGATGCACCGGTGCCTGTCGGCTTTCGAGCGGCGGACGGGGCTGCCGATCGTGGTCAACACCTCCCTCAACACCGCCGGGCGGCCCATGGTCGACGATCCCCGTGACGCCCTGGAGTGCTTCGGGTCGGCGCCCATCGACGTCCTCGCCATCGGGCCCTTCCTCGTCCGGAGGGGCACCCTGTTCGCCCGGCCATGACCGCCGCTGCCGAGGAGCACTACGACGTCGTCGTCCCCACCGTGGGGCGGCCCTCGCTGCAGCGGCTGCTCCACGCGCTGGCGGGCCAGCGGCGCCGGTTGCCGGGCCGGCTGTTCCTGGTCGACGATCGTCCACACCCGTCGCCGCCGCTGCTCGCCGAAGGTGCGCCCTCGCCCCTGGATGTCACCGTGGTGCGCGGTCGGGCCGCCGGCCCGGCGGCGGCCCGCAACAACGGCTGGCGTGCGGCGAGGGCGCCGTGGGTGGCGTTCCTCGACGACGACGTGATGCCGGGACCGGAGTGGTCGACCGATCTGGCCGCCGATCTCCAGGCGTGCGGCGACGACGTGGCCGCGGTGCAGGGTCGCATCCGGGTGCCGTTGCCCGTCGACCGCCCCCCGACCGATTGGGAGCGCAACGTGGCCGGGTTGGAGACGGCGGCCTGGGCGACGGCGGACATGGCCTACCGCCGGCCGGCGCTGGTCCGCCTCGGGGGCTTCGACGAGCGCTTCCCCCGTGCCTATCGGGAGGACGCCGACCTGGCCCTGCGGGCCATGGACGCCGGCTACCGGCTGGAGCGGGGACGGCGGCAGGTCACCCATCCGGTGTTGCCGGCGCCGTGGGACGTGAGCGTGGCCAAGCAGGCCGGCAACGCCGACGACGCCCTCATGGATCGGCTGCACGGGCTCGGCTGGCGGGAGCGCGCCCAGGCGCCGGCCGGCGCCTTCCGCCACCATGTCGGGACGGCGGCGGCCGGCGCCGGCGCCCTGCTGCTGGCTGTCTCCGGTGGCGGGCGGGCCCGCCGGCGGCTGGTGATGGTGACGGCGACCGCATGGGCGGCGGGCACGGCTCGCTTCGCCTGGCGCCGCATCGCCCCCGGCCCCCGCACGCCGGGTGAGGTGGCGGCCATGGGCGCCACCTCGGCGCTCATCCCACCGGCGGCGCTGTGGCACCGGCCGAGCGTGACCTGCCGGTCGAAGCGCAGGTCGAGGGTGGCGGCGTCGAGGCGGACCAGGCCCTTGGCGAAAGGCGTCCCGTCGGGACCGGCCAGTTCCACGGCGTCGTGGACCGCCGCACCGGTCACATGACCGCCTTCCACCGCACCCCCGGCGGCGCCACCGCCGCCATCCCTCGGGCCAGGAACGGCACCGAGCTACGGGCGTTGCGGTACTTGAGCCGGGCCAGAAGTTCCCTCCCCGCTCCCTCGTAGCGCAGCAACGCCCGGCAACGGTCGAGCCCGGGAACGGGCCCCACCGGCGGCGCGGCGGCCAACGCGCGCCAGCAGGTGGGGCAGGGCGCCGGCCCCGGGCGGCCGCACCCGCCACAGGAGGGAGGCAGCAACAGCGACCACATCGCGCCGACGGTACGGCGCAGGTGCGACACCGCTTCTGGGTGCTGAAACGGGGCGGAATCCGCCCCGGTCCA
>JAHWKL010000068.1 GCA_019347915.1 Actinomycetota bacterium | reverse complement strand
AGATCGCCGCCGGCTCGGTGCTGCACACCTGGTCCACCACGGACCTCAGCTCATCCAGCACCATGTCAGTATCGTACAGGTGTTCGTACGCCGGCGCAAGCGAAAAGTGCCTGTCTCGCAGGCACTCCTCGCTCCATCGCGGCCGCGTTGCGTGTGGCCGGGCGAGCAGTTGGTCTCCAGTCGGGGCGCGGACCGTGCCTCACCGGGTTTGGCCGGTTGCGGAACGGCGGTGGGCGTGACGAGTTTGGCGGCCGGCGTGCGCCGGCACCTGAAGCGTCCATCGTGGAGAAGGCGGCTGGGGCTTGGAGCATCCGAGTCCAGCCTTGTCGAGTTGAGCTCAGGCGCAGAGGGCCTCTGCCGAGTCCGCTCGTCAGGGGCTCTGCTCACTCTCGTGCCCACTCGTTCCACCCTGACCTCGGGACCGGCCCCACGTGAGCTGCATCGTGCCGCCATTTGCCCGCCTCGCCGTATTTCCAGATCAGTGCGGGAACCGGCATCACCGCACGACGTGGCGGCTGGCGGGATCGGTCAAATATCCGGCATTCGGAGCGGGAACTTCCGGTCATCCAGAGGCCCGCGACGCGCCGTTCGCGTGCCGCAAGAAGTGCTATCCCGGCGCGAGCTGGCGCTCCCCGGCCGGGCTCCGCTCAGCCGACCGTCGTGCGCGTGAATCCCGCCTCGTGGAGCGGGAGGAAGGTCGTGGACGCATTGGGGTCGGCGTACGCCCGCAGCATCGTTGCTAGTGCGTCGGACGGCGTCCCGTAGATCTGCTCGCTCAGAGAGGTGTCGAGGTAGTCGAACGCGTTGCTGAGATGATCGGAGATGACCTTCATGTGCGTCTCCATCGAGGCCGCGTCGGGGTGGACCTGCACGACGCCGATCGTCTTGCCGACCTCGTCGAAGTAGACGTTGAAGGCGATCAGGCGGGGCTCGTTCTTTTCGACGACCTCGACGAGCTGGTGCAAGAACGTTTTCGCCTGCTCCCGCTTGCCATCCTTGAGCGACCACGTATGGATGTAGATGAACGGTCCCGACATGGCGTCCTCCTTCTTCTTCCCCGAGCCCGGGCGGCTCGTCTGCGGTCATCGTCCAGCTGGGAGGGCCCTTCGTCATCCGTGCCCAGTACGGAAGCGGCACTGGTTCGGTGCGGACGGACGGATGATCAGCGGGGGGCCGCCTGCGGCACCGGCCACATGCCGTGTGCCCGCTCGACGGCCATATCGGCATCAAGGCCGGCGCCGGCTGCCCACGCTCGGTCGAACTCCTCGGTCAGTAGAGAGGCCCGCGCTGCGGCCAGCAGCGCTTCAGGCCTGACGCGGTCCTCGGGGAGTGATTGGGCGCCAGCGGCAGCCCGCAGCCCGGTGGCGGCGGCGAGCAGGGTGACCGCGTCTTGCGTACGGCGGGTGGCCAGGCCGACGGCAGCGAGGCCATCGAGGCACTCGGCCACGCCGAGCGGGTCACCGAGGAGATGACGCAGCTTCATGCTGTCGAAGAACAGACGCAGTGCTTCGTCGTGGGCATCCCGTCTCATCGCGAGCTGTGCAAGGTTCTTGTAGGTCGAGGCGAGGCAGCGGCGGTCCCCGGCGGCGGCGAAATCGGCCACGGACTGGTCGTAGATGCGTGCCGCCTCGTCGTCGCGTCCCTGCAAACGGGCGACGTCGGCCAGCGTGGTGCGGAGGTGGTTCGCGTGGGGGCCGTCGTCAAGGCTGTCGAGCGCTTTCTCGGCGAGCTCGAGGGCGCCCTCGAGGTCGGCGTCGGATCGGGCGGCATGGGCCAGGTGGGCGTAGGCCGCGCCCTGTTGCCGCCGGCTGCCCACTTCCGTCCACGTCGCCAGCTCGAGCTGATGCCACCGTCGAGCCCCCTTGTAGTCTCCCCGCCAGGAGGCCACGTGGCCGCGGCACTCGAGTGCCAGGCCGGCAAGGACGTGGTCGCCGAGGTGCTGGGCAGCGGCCAGCACGTCGTCGACGACATCTTCGGCTCGGTCAAGCGAACCCGAGCCCGCGTGCGCCCATCCCAGCGCCAGCCGGGCGTAGGCCACACCGCGCTCGTCGCCGCCGGAGGCGAACCGGGCGATCGCTTCCTCGGCAGACGCTCTCGTGAACTCCGCTTCCCGGTTGTAGGCGGAAAGCAGGGCGGCCGCCGTCAGCGCCCATTCCCGGAGCAGGGAGTCGGCCGCGCCTGCGGGCTCGGCACCGGCGACTTCCGCCTCGAGCAGCGACCGCAGGTAGGCGACGGCCTCTCGCTGCTGCCACGTGAGGTTCCAGTAGTGGCAGAGGGCCACGCCGAACCGCAGCGCCACGGCGCGGTCGTGTTCGCGGGCCCAGTCGAGCGCGAGCCTCAGGTTCGGCTCCTCGGCCCGCAACCGACCGGTCCACGCCGACTCCTCGGGTCCGAACAGGTTGGCGCCGGCCACCTGGGCCAGCCCCAGGTAGTAGGTGGCGTGGGCGCGGCGGAGTCGGTCGACGGCTCCGGTCGCCTCAAGCCGTTGCCGCCCGTACAGCCGCAGCGATTCCAGCATCGGGTAGCGGGCGGTTCCGCCCGCGCCCCGCTCGCGGGTCAGCATCGAGCGGTCCACGAGCTCGGCGACCAGACCGAGCACCTCGTCGCTACGTACCCCATCCCCAGCGGTCACCGCCTCGGCTGCTTCGAGCGTGCACGAACCGGCAAAGACCGACAGTCGTTCGAACACTCGCTTCGCGGGCTCGCTCAGCCGTTCATAGCTCCAGCCCAAGGCGGCGGCGATCGAGCCGTGGCGCGACGATTGGTGACCCGGACGCGCCAGGAGCCGGAAACGGTCGTCCAGCCGCTTGGCGAGCTCCGCCGGTTCGAGGAGCCGGATCTGGGCGGCAGCCAGCTCCAACGCCAGCGGCAGGTGGTCGAGTTGGCGACAGATGCGGGCGACGGCGTCGACGTCGGCGTCCGTCAAGACGACGGTTGGCGCCGTCCGGCGAGCTCGGTCGACGAACAGCTCGATGGACGCGGCTTCCGCGAGCGGGGGTACCGGGAGGACGAACTCCTCGACGAGGCCGAGCACCTCGCGGCTGGTGGCCAGCATGGAGGCGGCTCCTCCCAAGGCCATCACGCTGGTGGCCAGATCGCCCGCTTCGTCGAGAACGGAGTCGCAGTTGTCGAGGATCACGAGGGTGGGTGGGCGGCGGGCGAGCGCGGTGGCGACCGTGACCGAGAGGGCTTCACCGGGCTGCTCGACAAGGTCGAGGACGTGGGCGATGGCGCGGGACACCAGTTGGGGCCGGTCGAGATCGGCGAGGTCGACGAACCACGTCCCGCCCGCGTACCGATGCAACAGCTGCGACGCCGCTTCGAGCGCCAGGCGCGTCTTGCCGACGCCGGCGGGGCCCACGAGGGTCACGAGCGCGTGTTGACGCGTGGCCTCGTCGAGCGCTTCGAGCTCTTCGGCTCGTCCGACGAAGGACGTGGAGCGGGAGGGCAGGTATGTCCGGGGCCCGCCGTCGCCATCGCCCAACAGCGACGATCCGACCCGGGCCAGCTCACGCCGGTTGACGACGTGGAGTTTGCGCAACAGCGACGAGACGTGGCTCTCTACGGTCCGCTCGGAGACGTAGAGGCGGGAGGCGATCTCCGCGTTGCTCAGGTGCTCCTGGACCAATCGGAGCACGTCGATCTCCCGGGCGCTGACTCCCCGCTCAATCAGTGCGGCCGGATCCGCCACACGAGCATGATCGCGCACGCCAACCTGGCGGCGACGGCAGCCAGCGCTGTCGTGACAACTTCGAAGATCGTCGCCCCCCAAGAGCACGAGCGTCGGGTCCGGCGGGTCCGGGCCTGGACGGGACTTGGAGCATTTCGAGCGGCGCGAGCCGCGTCGACCTGGCGGCGGGCGCCGGCCGATAGGGCTTCAGCCCGGGCGGCGCGTCCAATCGCTCGGCGGTTGTGATCAAGCGTGTAACGGTTGTGCAGGCCCGCGAGGGCCTCGACCATACCGAGGCGCTGCGCTACTGGAAGGAAGTGCACGCCCCCATCGTCGCCAGGGTGCCGGGCTTGCGCCGGTATGTCCAGAACCAATGCATCGCTGGCATTCTCGGCGCTGGCGAGCCACCATTCCTCGGAGTCGGCGAAGTCTCTTTCGACACCGAGGAGGAGGAGCAGGAAGCGCTTGCGACGCCTGAGTGGAAGGCCGTGCCGGATGACGCAGCCACGTTCATGGACATGTCCGGCGTAGCCGCCGGCTGGCCCCAGGTGCATCAGATCGTCTGACATCCTCGGGCTGATCGTCGTCACGCGGTCCTCGGGGGCCCGGTTGCCGTATCCGCCGGACGCTTAGCTTCGAAGGAAGAAGGACGGATTCGGCCGGAGGGGCCCATGACGGCGACGAACTCGCCGGCGTTCAACCTGTAGTCGCGTCTCGGGGCGCAAGGGAGCAGCGGACGGACGCGGTCCAAGGGCGGCAACGCGGCCGAACGACCGATCAGCACGCAGCGGCCGTCCTGGGGTCGTCTGAGTAACGGCGCCAAAGTGGCCAACAATGCTGCCACTAACCAGAGTTAGACGCAGCTGGGGATCGTCTGACAGCGGTCAAGCAGGCCGGCGATATTCAAAGCCCTGGACATCGCCGCGGGTCCGTCCGGCTCCGGGAGGCCCGCGTCTCAGAAACGAGCGCTTCCGCTGGAGACCCTCAGAGCCAAGGGGCGGGCTTCGCGCCGAGGCGGCATTGGCGCACCACCTCGACGGGTGCGGCGGGCACCACGTCGGCGTCGCGAGACGGGCAGGTGCCCGGCGCATGCTGCGGTTAGCGGGTCCGCGGGCGGGCTGTGGTGACGAAGCTGTTTCCTCACCGAAACGGCCTTGTTACGTGCGTCCCAGAAGCTCTGCTCCTCAAAGCAAGTGGCGGGGCGGCCGGAACAGTCTGTGGTTCCGTCCGTCGACGCCTCGCCCGGCAGATGGAGGTACGAGATGGAATCCGGTCGTGCTCGCCGATGGAAGGGCCCGGTGCCCGGCGGTTGGTCGGTCGCGGCGGTGAAGAACCAAGCACCGTCCACCACGACGACCGTGCTGCCGGTGGCAGAGACGGCCCCGCCCCGTACGAAGACGCTGCCATCCACCACCACCAGGACGCTGGTCACGGCGACCACGACGCCGGACCGCCAGCCCGTCTACGACGCCAACGGGATTCCACAGGTGACGGCGTCGCCCGGGCAGGGTGGGGTGGGAGCCACCATCCATGTCGACGGGCATGGCTTCACCGACGGGCACTGGATCGGTACGGATTTCACGGTGTGGCTGTCGGGCCCGGGTCGCGATCCCGACTGCGTGCGTCAAGAGCCCTGGCAGCTCGCTCAGCGCCGGCAGCAGGCGGTCTACGGCGACCTCGTTGGGAACCTGATGAGCGCCACGGGGCTCTTGGGCAGTTGACGCAGAGAGTCGGCGGGAGGTGGCTGATGGCGGTGCGGGATGTCCAACGGCTTGCAGCTGATCGAGAGTCCTCCATCCCCGCGTCCGGCGGCTTGTCCCTTCCAGCTCTCCTCATCGTGGTCGCTCTGACGACGGCGGTCATGGCCCAAGGCGCCTTCTACCAGCCGACGCAGCTGCTCGTCGGCGCCGTGCTCGGCGCTGCCCTTCTCGCCGGTATCGGCCGCCGGCCGGCGTTGCCACTGGGCGAGATGCGAGCGGTCCTGCTGGCCGGCGGGTTCTTGGCGGCGTGGGCCGTGGCCAGCGCAGGGCTGGCGGGAGACGCCCGCCGGGCCACCGGCGTCGTCTGCCTGCTGGCCGGGGTGGCAATCGTCATGTCGGTGGCAGGCCGAGGTGACGGCGGCGAACGGGACATGCTCGCCGCGGTCGCCATGGGGCTCGGTGCCCTCCAGGCCCTGGCCGGTTGGATCGGTGTGGCGTGGCATGTCACACCGCTGGCGCTGGTCGACCAGGGCCTGTGGCGGGCAGCGGGGACCATCACCTACGCAAACGCCGCCGCCGGCCTGCTGGCGCCCCTCGCCCTTGTCTCCCTCGGGCATCTGGTCCGTCGCCCGTGCCCACGACGCGCCGGGGTGGCCTGCCTGATGCTCGTCGGCCTCGGCGCCACGCTGAGCCGCGGCGGCCTCATCGCCTTCATCGTCGGCTTGGTCGTCCTCACTGGCGCCCTGGGCTGGCGACGACTGGTGGCAGGGGCGACGGCGCCACTGCTCGGTGCCGCCCTCGCCTTGGGTGCTCTGGCTCCGTCCATGGCGGCGACGGGGCCGGCGCACCCGCTACTGGCCGTGGGCGGGCTCGTGCTGGGTCTGGTGCTCGCCGCACGAGTCGAGGTCCGTGTGGCCCGGCCGGCCGCCAGCCTGGGCCTCGTCGCCCTCGTGAGCGCAGGTGGCCTGGCGGCGCTGGGAAGGGCCGGCCGGCTCACCCTGTCGTCCTCCGACAGGGTCGGTGAGGCCGCGGCGGCCCTGAGCCTGGCCGCCGACCACCCGATCGCCGGAGTGGGCCCGGGATGGCGCAGCTTCGAGTGGACCGGTGCGGATGGGTACCGGCGAGTCGCCGAGTTCGTCCACAACGAGTACCTCCAGGTGCTGGCCGAGATGGGCGTGGTCGGCCTGGCCCTGCTGGTCGGCCTGCTGGTGGCCGTCGGCACCGTCGTGTGGCGCGGTCGATCAGCGGCGTCGAGCACAGAGCTGTGGGCGGGTGTGGCTGGCGGCCTGGTTGCCGTCGTCATCCATGCCGCGTCCGACTTCGGCTGGCACGTGCCAGCCGTCCCGCTGGCCAGCGCCCTGCTGGTCGGCATCGTCATGCAACCACCGAAAAAGGAGACAGCACCATGAACAGCAGATGGCTCCGCGCCGTCACCGCCCTTGCCCTCGGAGGCGGACTGGCCCTGGCCGGCCCCGCCCTCCCTGCCGTGGGCGACCACTCACACCCGAGCGTTGTCGCCGACATCGAGGTGGGTGACGAGGCGACGTTGATCGCCAGGGGCGCCGGCGTGATCGTTCCCGTGGAGGTGACGTGTGAGGCCGGGGCGACCGGCTTCGTCAACGTCCAGATCACCCAGGCCCGAGGCCGCCACGTGGCCAACGGGTTCGGGTTCACCGAGGTTGCCTGCGAGGGCACGACCCAGACCGTAGAGGTCCTTGTCACCGCCCAAGACGGAGCGTTCAAGCGAGGCGCTGCGCTCGTCGAGGCTCACCTCGCGGTCTGCCCCGAAGACTTCTTCTCACCGTGCCAGAGCGACAGGGACGTCGAGGAGATCAGCCTGTCCGGCGCTCACCCCTAGCCCCTGACAGGCAACGCCAGGCCCACAGCCCGGCCCTGAACAGGGCGGAGCTCCCGTGGTGCCGGGGCCAGCCCCCGGCCCCGGCACCACAGCGGGGGCCTCGGCCGACCAAGCGGGGATGCAATAGTCCGGCCGTGGCCGGTGACGGAGCTCCGGGAGCAACGTCGCTGGTGGGTTTCGATGGCTTCACAGCATGCGCACCGGGTGTTCGCCGCGGACGGCCCCGACGCCGACCTCTACCGGGCATGGGTGCCCGAGCGGATCCGTCGCGACTTCCATGGCGCATCCATCCGCCGCAAGGACCTGGCCCTCTAAACCGGTCTGTTCGCCGGCGAGGCGGTGCCGGCACCGGGACGCCAGCTTCGGGGCTGGGAGAAGGAGACCGTCGAGCAGATGGCGGCCCACCTGGTCGGCCTCGGCTTCGAGGTCCTTGACGAGTGGCCAGCGGTGGAGGGGGTCCCGAACGACTGGGGGGGGGACCCCCACCTCGGCGGGCTCTGGGTCGCTACGGCTGGGGCGAACCGGGCCCGCACAGGATCGCCGTAGAGGCCCTCATGGAGGTGCCGTGGGGGGATTGGTACCCGGCAACTTCGTCCGAGCGCGGGTGTTGGACGCCGTGCGCCCCCCGTACGAACGGCCACGCCGCTCGCGATTCCCAGTTTGGGAACTAGCCGTCGAGATCGCCGGTCGACACGTCGCGACGCGGATCACCGCCAGATAGCCGGAGTTCGGAGCGGCTGGCACTCGGCGCGCCGATAGTGAACCGAGAGAGCCGTGATGACGAGAGAGGTCAGCCCGATGCCGCGCGCATGGACGCCTGATGTGCAAGTGAGCACATCGCCGTCAGCTTCGTGGAGCCACACGCCGTTCTCGATCTAAGTCGGCAATACGATGCCGTTCTGAAGGGCTTCACCCTTCGTCGCCATCTCACCTGTCTCCCATGTGACGCGCGGAGGCCGCTCAACCCGTTTGCAGGTCGAACAGCTGCGAAACCAACAGCCCCATCTCGTCAAAGTCCTTGGCTCGCGGCGTGGCGGTTACATCGGGCCCGAAGCCGACCGTGGTTACGCCGAGACGAGCGGCGGCATCAAGGTTTGCCTGGTGGTCGTCGACAAACACCCAGGCGCCGAAGGAGACTCCACATGCCTCCCGCAGGGCCTCGAAGACGGCCAAGTCAGGCTTCCGACTGCCGACGTCGCCACTGATCACCCAGAGGTCGATCATTGAAGACAGTCCGTGCCGCTCCCTCAGGGCGAGCGACCAGTCGCCGACGTCGTTCGAGAGGCAGGCCAGCCTGATCCTCTGCCGGCCAGCCCAGCCGAGGAAATCAAGCGCACCAGGGGCCAAGCGAAAGAGTTTGATGTAGGCCTCGCTCGCCGCGTCTGGGTCCCGGATCCCGAGCTCCCGCCACAGCTGCTCGGCGTCGAACTCCCCGACGCTGGAGCGGAGGTAGAGGTCCCGCACGGCTGCCCGGTCCAGGCCAGAGCCTCGTTCCTGTGCGAACGGGACCAGGTAGGTGCTTACGGTATCGGAGGCTTCGAAGATGACGCCCATGGCGTCGAGGACGAGCAACTCCGGCTTCATCGCGCCATGGTGCCCGGCGCGAGGTCGGGGTTCAACAGGGTCGGTGTCGTCCCATAGAGAAGGACCCATGCTCATACATCGAGTGCGATCGGTTAGGAGCGCAAAGTGCCTATCTCTAAGTGCCGCTCCCGACGTGCCGATCTCCCTGGCCTCGACCGGGGGCGGCCGACGGTTCGCCGTCGAGCGTGAGGAGCACCGAAGATTTCTTTGCGCTGGCCTCGCCCGCGAGCGAGCCGGCAGTCGGTCCGGGCCAGGGCTGGCAATCGACGACGACGGCGAACGCGTCCGAGACGTCCGCCTGCGTTCGCGCCTCAGCCGGCCGAGACGTTCGACGAGAACGGGACGGCACGCTCGCGACCGAGTCGAGTTCACAGCCGAACGTCTCAGCAGGGTCCTTGACGGTCCGCCGCGAACTCATTCGGCAATCCCCGCATTTGTTGTGGTGCACGGACCGATCAAGGTGCGTCGAAGCCGCGCCTTACCTGGCGACGGGTTGATCTTGCGTGCCGACCTGACGCATCAGCTCGTCGGCGCCGACGTGACCCCAGTGCTGGACGGCGAGGCCCTGATCGTCAAACTGCAGGATGTGGTACTGCTCGACGTTGACGGAGCGGCCCGAGGCGGGTACGCCGAAGAGCGGGTCGCCCGTGTGTGTCCCGGTCATCGCCACCCGGACCGCCACGCGGTCGCCCTCGGCGATCACGTCCTCGACGGTGTGGCGCAGGTCGGGCATTGCCGCCCGCAGTGCCAGGATCACGCCCTTCATGGCCGCCGGGAAATCGGTCTCGCCCGCGAAGACGTGATGGTCCACCGCGTTAGGGGCCACGACCTCGTCGACCACCTCGAGGCGGCCTTCGCCGAACGCCTCCTCGTGCACCCGCCGGACGTTGCGCTTGTTCCTCTCCAGGTCCATCGTCTTCCTCCCGATGTCGTAGACCATAGGTCTAGCTAGTAGACTACGAGTATCATGAGTTCCCCGAAGCCCGCTGTCAAGAGGACGATTGACTCTCCGCTGCGCCGGGAGCAGGCAGCACTCACCCGGCGCCGGATCGTGGCGGCGGCCTCGGCACTGTTCGCCGAACGCGGCTACCTGCGAACGTCGATCGAGGACATAGCGGAGGCTGCTGGCGTGGGGCGGGCGACGGTGTTCAAGGCTGTGGGAGGGAAGCCGGTGTTGCTGAAGCTCGCCTTCGACATCGCCATCGCCGGGGATGACGCACCGGTCCCCGTCCGGGAGCGGCCGGAAGCGAAGCGCGTCGAGACGGAATCCGATCCCTACGCAGCGGTGGAGCTTTTCTGCCGGGGAGTCGCCGAGCGGGCCTCCCGCATGGCGCCGATCTACTGGTCGATCGTCGAGGCTGCGGGCGCCGACGACCAGGTCCGGCGCCTGGCCGAGGAGTTGGACGTACAACGAGATCGCGGGAGTGAGCTCTTTCTGGCCAACCTGGTCCAGAAGAGCCCACTGCGACCGGGCCTCGATCGCCGCCTGGCGGCACAGATCCTCTCCGTGCATCTCGAGCCGGCCGCCTTCCGGACGCTCGTGCTTAGGCACGGCTGGACCGTGGACAGATTCGCGGCCTGGCTCGCCGACACCCTCACTCACCAGCTCCTACCGCCACGGCCCGCTCCCTAAGCCGGAGTTCGGCCGCTCCTACGTGCCGATACTCCGCGCCCTCATCCGTCTGGTCGCCGGGCAGGTTGCGAGTACGGGTTTTGGCACCGATCACCCGGTTCGGCGCCGCTGGGCCACCCGCGTTCGCTGTGGCGCAGGGCAACACGCGAGAAGCGGGGTTATCGCGTCTTGGTGAGCCAGCAGAGGCGGCGTCGGCACCGTCTCGAGGCGACGCGCGTGCGCCTCGTTTGGGGCGCCGCGGGCCGATACCGAGACCTCATCCGCGACCGGCCATGCGCCCAGCTCAGCACTGGCGAGTCGGTGAACGGCCTACACCGACACCCCCACCACGTCGTAGTCGATCGACACCGGCTCAGCACCGAAGAACGGTGGGAAGGCCACGTCGAACCTGGCGTTGACGAGGTAGAGGTTGCTCCCGAAAAGCGCGGCCGTGGCGGGAACCCGGAACAGGTCGCTGGTGATGATGTCGGTGACCTCCCCGGAGGTGAGCATCGGGCCCAGCCTCACGACGGCCACCTGGTTCAGGAAGTTCTGCACCACGTAGAGGGTGCGCCCCCGCAGCACGATGCCGTCGCCCGAGGGAACGCTGTCGCCCCCAAGGTCGATCTCCGTGGCCACGCCCGTGTTCGGATCGATGCGGTAGAGCACACCGAGCTGTGTGTGGACGGCGATCAGCGTCTTCCCGTCCGCGGTGGCGTCGATGCCGTTGAGGTTGACGGGAAGCTCTCCGGTCGTGACGAACGTGAAGTCGCCGCCCAGGGGGACGGCCTGCGCCGGCCCGGACGGACGGCCGCGGAAGTCGACAGGAATCCGCCACAACACCTCCGCGAACGAGTCGGTGATGTATGCCGCCCGCCGGGTCACCACGACGTCGTTGAGGAAGGCGCCGGCCACGTCGATGGCGGTGACCAGCTCGCCGCTCGCACCGTCGAAGACGAAGGCCTTCCCACCTCCACCGTCAAAGCCGACCCCCCACAGGAGCCCGGAGCGGACGTCATAGGAAAGCCCGGCTACGACCCGTGCCTCGGCGCCCGGGTTGACCACCCGACCCTCGCCGGTACGCAGGTCGCCCTTGTATATCGCCCCATTCAGAAGGGAGCCCACGTAGAAGTCAGCGCCTCTGCCGATGGCGATGCCCTCCGGGTAGAAGCCGTTGGGCAGGGGGACCGACGACGGGAACGTATGGTCGGCCACAGCTGGGACAAGGGGCAGAACCATTGTCGTCGCCAGTGCGATGAGCAGGACCAGACGCTTCACGGTTGCTCCTTTTCGACGTGGCCGTGGCCGTGGGCCGAGCCGGGGAACTCACCTGCAGCAGGGTCAATCGCGATGAGGGTCTGCACATGGCCGTCGGCGACGGCGGTCGGGGCCGGCAGGGCAAGGGCCGCGGTCAGGAGAGCCACGACGGTGAGGACGGTGGGCCGAAAGCGCATAACGGTCTCCTTGTTGTTCACGTTTCGCTGAACCGGTTGAAGCCGACCACTGGCGGGCTGACGGTGACGGAGATACCCGATCCGGCCATCTGCCGCATCTGCTCGAGGAGGGTGTTGCCGGGCGACCCGTAGATGCGGATGGACATCGAGGACCACTCCAGGTACTCGCCTGCGGCGCGGATTTGGTCCCCGATCAGTTGCATATGGAAGGCCATGTTGTCCGCGTCGGCGTGCACCTGGACGGTGGTGGCTTGGGTGCCGTCCTCGCTGACGTGGCAGGCGAAGTACAGCATCCTCGGCTCCTGGGCCTCGACCAGGTCGGCCGTTCGCTGGAAGCCCCGCTTGAAGGCCTCGACCTCGCCGGGCCTGATGTCGTAGGTGTTGAGGAAGATGAAGGGATCTGCCATGACGGCCCTCTTTTTGTTTTGGCCGAGTCAGGATCAGTGAGCTGCGAGTCGGGAGAAGCCTGCGATGTGCTCGGGGTTGAGGTTCAGCGTGACCCGAACGTGCGCATATGACGAGGCCACATGCCTA
>JAHWKL010000067.1 GCA_019347915.1 Actinomycetota bacterium | reverse complement strand
CCCGGCGCCGGCCCGCCAGCGGTCGCCCTCGTGCACCAGGTCGGCCAGCACCCGTCCTTCCTGGTCGCGCACCACCGTCCCCCCGGGGACGGGCACGAACAGGTCCTCGCCGTTGCGCCCCCGCGCCCGCTTGCCCCGGCCGTGGGCGCCGTCGCCACCCCGACGGTGGGGATGGTCGCGAAAGGCCAGCAGCGAGGGCACGTTGCGGTCGGCCACGAGCCACACGTCGCCCCCGTCGCCCCCATCACCCCCGTCGGGACCGCCGCGAGCGACGTGCGCTTCCCGGCGGAACGACACCGCCCCGGCGCCGCCGTCCCCGGCCTTGACGTGCAGGCCACTCTCGTCGACGAATCCCGGCATCGGCCCGAGGATACGGCGCACTCACCCTCCCCCCGGCGGCCACGCCGAACGCCCCCCGTCATGAAGCTGAACAGGTGGTCGGCCGTCAGGGCCCGGCGCAGAACTACTTGCCCGATCTAGTGAGGAACCTCGCAGGTGGAAGGGCCTGCGGACGCGCAAGTAGTTCTGCGTCGGGTCCTCACCGGATTGACGCCAAACCAAGCGCCGGAATCGTTCCAGCCCTTCAGCATGACCAGTGAGGAAATAGCACGATACTTGTGGCGGAATGACATTGGTGTTACCTTCGCCAAAATGTAAAGGTACCGTCGCATTCAAGGCGGCGGTGAAGCATGGCCAGCCTGATAGGCGCTGACTCCTCTCCCCTCGATGGATTCCGCTTCCCCGTGCCCTCCACCTGACGGCCAGACCGTACAACCCGCGGAAAACGTACTGTAGCCCTGAGCCTATTGGCGGAAAGGTAGCCCGAATAATGAGATCCCACGACAGGGTCAAACCGCTGAAGTGTGAGGGCAGCAGCGACCGGACGACACGGCGGCGCCCGATGGGCGTCGTCGGCTTGGTGGTGGCCGTGGTCGCGTTCATGGCCACGTCGGGAAGCCCCGCCGGGGCCGCGACCGCGCCGACGCTGGGCACGGCCGAGAGCTTCGCCGTCCTGGCCGCCTCCACGGTCACCAACACCGGGGATTCGGTCATCAGTGGGAACCTCGGAGTCTCCCCCGAGCTCGCCGTGACCGGCTTCCCTCCGGGCGAGGTGAGGAACGGGTTCATCTACCGAGGCGGGGGGGTGGCGGCCAACGCTCAAGCCGATGCTCTCACCGCCTACAACAGCCTCGCCGGGCAGCCCTGCCCTCCCGAGAACGATCTGACCGATCAGGATCTGGGCCAGATGGAACTCGCACCGGGCGTGTACTGCTTCTCATCGTCGGCTCAGTTGACCGGGCCGCTCACTCTGAACGCCCAGTCCCCCGACGCCGTCTTCATCTTCCAGATCGGCACCACGCTCACCACCGCCTCGGCCAGCAGTGTGAACCTCTTCGGCGAAGCCAACCCGTGCAACGTCTTCTGGCAGGTGGGCAGCTCGGCCACGCTGGGCACGGAGACGGACTTCGTGGGCACCGTCATCGCCGACCAATCGATCACCGCCACCACCGGCGCTGATGTGCAGGGCCGGCTCCTGGCACTCAACGCCGCGGTGACGCTCGACACCAACCTGGTCAGCGCCTCAGCCTGCGACACGACCCCGCCTCTGCCTCCGCCCACGTCGTCCACCACCACCGATCCGACTGGTGGCGGCGGCGGCACCACCACGACCAGTCCTGGCGACGGCGGCGGCACGGGGACCGACGGCGACGGCACGGGGACCGACGGCGACGGCACGGGGACCGACGGCGACGGCACGGGGACCAACGGCGACGGCACGGGGACCGACGGCGGAGGGGCCGGGACCGACGGCGACGGCACGGGGACCGACGGGGCCGGGCACCGGACGTTGCCCCGCACCGGCTCGGCGCTGGACGCCATGACGGTCACCGGTGTCCTCGCCATCGTGGCGGGCAGCTTCGCCCTGCTGGTGGCCGACCGCCGCCGGCCGGCCGCTGCTGCCTCCTCGAGTCCTCGCCGCCGCTCTCCCGATCATCACCGACGACGGAGGGGGCCGTGGAGCTGGCCCTGGCCACGTTGGCTCGGCCGGTAGGAAGCAAGCGGACAACGTGGCCGCGTCAATGATCGACGGGATGGTCCTCCTCCGTTCCTGAGTCACCCCCCGTGGCTACGCTCGCCGGCATGGATGCGGTCGAGCTGCGACACCTGCCGGCGGTGGCCCATGGCGCCGTCGAGGTGGGCCCCGCGCCCACCGGCCTGGTCGAGCGCAGGGCCCGGGAGGACGCCGAGGCCCTGCGGCTGGCGCCGGCGGCCACCCGCGCCGAGGGAGCGGGACGGCGGGCCACGCCCGAGGTCCCCGACCGCTTCCGGACCTGCTTCCAGCGCGACCTCGACCGCATCCAGCACAGCCGCCCGTTCCGGCGGCTCGCCGGCAAGTGCCAGGTCTTCATCGCCCCCGACGACGACCATCTCCGCACCCGGCTGACCCACGCCATCGAGGTGGCCCAGGTGGCGACCTCGATCGCCCGCGGCGCCGGCCTCAACGTCGACCTGGCCGCCGCCGCCGCCGTGGCCCACGACTGCGGCCACGGCCCCGCCGGCCACGCCAGCGAGGACGCCCTGTCACCCTTCCTCGAAGGTGGCTACCACCACGCCGTCTACGGCGCCGACGTGGTGCTGGCGCCGCTCAACCTGTGCGCCGAGACCCTCGACGCCGTGCGCAACCACTCCTGGAACCGCCCGGCGCCGGCCACGCCCGAGGGCGAGGTGGTGGCATGGGCCGACCGCATCGCCTACGTGTGCCACGACTTCGAGGACGCCGTCGACGCCGGCGTGGTCCATCCCGACGACCTGCCGGCCGAGGTCGCCGAGGTCGTCGGCACCAGCCGCTCGGGCCAGCTCGGAACCTTCGTCACCGCCGTGCTCGAGACCATCGCCGAGACCGGCACCGTGGCCTTGCGCCAGCCCGAGGCCAGTGCTCTGGCGGCCCTGCGGGCGTTCAACTACGAGCGCATCTACCTGCGCCCGCCGGCTGCCGAGCAGGCCCGCCGGGTCATCGCCCTCCTCCGGTCGCTCACCGAGTGGTTCGTGGCCAACCCCCGCGCCCACGACGACGGCCGGCCGGCGCCGGCGCCCGACAGCCCCGAGGCGGTGGCCGCCGCCGTGCGCTACGTGAGCGGCATGACCGACCGCTTCGCTCTCGACCTCGCCGTCGAGCGCCTGGGCTGGGACCGGGCGGCGCTGCCCCGGGGGGTGTAGCCCAGTCGTCCGGGACGGCGGTGCCGGCGGGTCAGCTCGGCGAAGGAGCGGCCTCGGCAGGGAGGACGTCGACCAGCTTTCGGCCCTTGCGGGCGGCGAACTTCACGTTCCCGGGCGCTTTGGCGAACAACGTGTCGTCGTTCCCGCGGCCGACGTTCTCACCGGGGTGGAACCGGGTGCCGCGCTGGCGGACGATGATGGCCCCGGCCTTGACCAGGTGGCCGTCGTAGACCTTCACGCCCAGGCGCTGCCCGGGAGAGTCACGGCCGTTGCGAGTGGACCCCCCGCCCTTGGTCTTCGACATGTCAGCTCCCTCGCGAGATGCCGGTGATCTCGATGGTCGAGTACTTCTGGCGGTGTCCCCAGTGCCGGCGCTGGTTGGACTTGTTCTTGTAGGTGAAGCCCCGGATCTTGGGCCCCTTGGCGGTGCCCACGACCCGAGCGGCCACCGACGCCGCCGCCAGGTCGCCCGGCGCCGAGACCACCGTGCCGCCGTCGACCAGTAGCACCGGGGTGAAGCTCACCTCGGCGCCCACGTCGTGGCCCAACAGCTCGACCTCGAGCTGCTCGCCCTCGGCGACCCGCGCCTGCTTGCCTCCGGTCTTGATCACGGCGTACATCGGTCGCCCACCTTACCGGCCCGGAGGCGGGAGCACCTCTCCGAGGTCGCGTCGGGCGGCGCGGGCACGGGCGAACGGCACGAGCCGGAGGTGAGCGGGCGGGTGGCGGTGGTGACCTAGCTGCGCTCCACTGCCTCCCGGACACGACTGTCGAGGAGGACCCCGCGCCCGTCGCAGGTCGGGCACACCGACGACATGGACTCGAGCAGGCCCTCGCCGATCCGCTTGCGGGTCATCTGGACCAGCCCCAGGTCGGAGACCTCGAACACCTGCGTGCGGGTCTTGTCCCGAGCGAGGGCGTCGCGGAACACCCTCATGAGGTCGTCCCGGTTGCGCTTGAGCTCCATGTCGATGAAGTCGATGACGATGATGCCGCCGATGTCGCGCAGCCGGAGCTGGTGGGCGATCTCCTCGGCGGCCTCGAGGTTGTTGCGATAGACCGTCTCCTCCAGGCTCGACCGGCCCACGTTGCGCCCGGTGTTCACGTCGATGACGGTGAGCGCTTCGGTCCTCTCGATGATGAGGGAACCCCCCGAGGGCAGCCACACCTTGCGGTCGAGCGCCTTGTGCAACTGCTCGGCCACGTGGTGGCGCTCGAGAAGGGGCAGTGCCTCGGTCTCGGGGTCGTAGAACTCGACCCGCTCGCTCAGCTCGGGGGCGATGGAGGTCACGTAGTCACGCACCTCCTCGTACAGGCCGTGGTCGTCGATGACGACGCCGCGGTAGGAGGGGTTGAACTCCTCACGGATGACCCGAACGGCCATGGTGGGCTCCCGGTACAACAGGGCCGGCGCCTGCGAGCGGCGGGCGAGGGCCTCGATCTGCTCCCACCTCCGCACCAGGTGGCCCACGTCGCGCTGCAACTCCCCGGTGGTGGCCTCCGCCGCTGCCGTGCGGACGATGAGGCCGTGGTTCTCGGGCTTCACCTGGTCGAGCACCGCCCGGAGCCGCTTGCGCTCGTCGTCGGGCAACCGCTTGGAGATCCCATAGGTCGACGAGTTCGGGATCAGCACCACGAACCGCCCCGGCAGGGAGACCTCCTGGGTGAGGCGGGCGCCCTTGTGCCCGATGGGGTTCTTGGTGACCTGGCAGATCAGCGACTGGCGGGCCCGGAGGATCTCCTCGATCCGAGCGGGTCCTCCCTCTTCGAGGTCTTCGGCGTCGTATTGCACGTCCCCCCGGTAGAGCACCGCGTTCTTGGGGGTGCCGATGTCGAGGAAGGCCGCCTCCATCCCGGGCAACACGTTCTGGACCCGGCCGAGGTACACGTTCCCGTGGATCTGGGAGTCGTCCTCCCGGGCCACGTAGTGCTCGATGAGCATCCGACCCTCGAGGACGGCGATCTGGGTCGTCCCGTCGCCGACGTGAACGCACATGAGGTAGCGGCCCACCGGCCGGCCGTTGCGCTGACGGCCCCGGCGACGCTCGACGGCCTCGGCGTCGAGCGCGGTGTCGGGGCCATCGGCGGACGCCTGCCCGCCGCCCCGGCCCCGGCGACGGCGGCGCCGGCGGGGCTCACCCTCGCCGGCTCCATCCGCTGAGCCGTCCGCCGAGCCCCCCGGCCCACCGGAAGGAGGATCCCCGGACGCCGGTGGCGGCGCCGGACGGGTGTCACCGATCTTCGGCTTGTGGCGCACCAGCGCCTTCTCGGCCGCCGCCACCGACGGCGTGTTCTCCCGGAGCCGGTCGGGCAGCTCGTCGGGGAGGTCATCGCCGGCGGCGATGCCGGCTCCCTCACCCGGACCCTGCTCGGCGCCGCCACGGCCCGAGCGGTTGCGGTTGCGGCCGCCTCGCGACCCTCGCCGGCGGCGACCGCCGGCGCCGTCGCCATGGGCAGCGGCGTCAGCCGGCGCCGGGCGCTCGGGCGCCGGAGGAGAGGGGCGTTCGGGGGTGGCGTCGGTCGAGGACCGGGTGCTCGGTCCGTCCGGTTCGGGCATCGGGGGAGTCCCTTCTGATGACGCACGACGAGGCGTGCGGGTGGCGTGTCGCGTCGAGGTCGACCGCTGCGGTGAGCGGTTCGACCCGCGCGCCATCGCGCCAGGTCCATTGGGCCGTCCTGATGACCCGACCCTCGCAGACGTCGGGCCCGAGCGCCCTGAGCAGCTCGCCGGGGCGCACGCTGCGGGGGTGGACGGCGAGCTCGGCGTCCAGCTCGACACCGGTGGGCGTAGCTCCCACCACGGCGACGGACAGGATGGCGGGCCGGAGGTCGTCGGTGACGTCCCGGCCCTTGCGTTGGCGGGTGACGACGATCTCGTCGGCGGCCAAAGCGGCGTCGACGAGCGAACGGGCAGCCGCGGGAGCGAGGTCGGGGACCTCGATGCGCCAGCTGCAACTACGGACGATCTGTTGCAGGGAGTCACCGCCGGGCTCGACCGGAGCAGCGACGAGGACGTCGACGCCGACGGGGAGCTCCGGAGACAGCCGGGAGGGAAGTTCCGCCGCCTCCGGCCCGTCATCGGCGCCCTCGGCCAGCTCCACGTCGAGGTACTCGGCGAGGGACTCGTGGCCGGTGGGCAGGGCCAGGCCGAAGGACAGCTTGGGGCGGGGCGAGAAGCCCTGGGTGTAGGCCACCGGCAACCGGGCCCGGCGCAGCGCCCGCTCCCACATCCGGGCCACGTCGCGGTGGCTGGTGAACCGGACCTTGCCGAGCTTGGCAAACCGCAGGCGATATCGCCTCGCGCCAGCTCCGGCGGAGCCGTCGCCGGCGCCCGTTGGCACGGAGCCGGGTGCATCGAGCGGTGCTGCTCCGCCTGGCGGACTGCGCAGCGTGACCCTCGTTCCGTTCATGACCGGGAGAGGAGGCGAACGGGCACGGCGGCGCCGGCGCCCAGGTCCTGTCCGGTGCCCTGGCTGCCTCCCGCCGGCGGGGTGGCCGAGGCGACCACGTGCTCGATGCTGTAGCCGGTGCAGGCACCGCAGTCGTAGCACGGGGTCCAGCGGCAGTCCTCCAGGCCGACCTCGTCGAGTGCGTCACGCCAGTCCTGCCACAGGAAGTCCTTGTGCAACCCGGCGGAGATGTGGTCCCAGGGCAGGACCTCGTCGCGGTGACGGTGGCGGTGGACCAGCTGGTCGATGTCGAGGCCGTGGGCGGCCATGGCGTCCTCCCACAGGCCGAGGTCGAAGTGCTCCGACCACTCCTGGAACACGCCGCCGTTGCGCCATACCCGCTCGATCACCGGCCCCAGGCGGCGGTCGCCGCGGCTGGCGATGCCCTCGACGAGCGTGGCCTTGGGGTCGTGCCACTTGAACTGCACCCCCCGCTCACGGCGGAGGGCGTCGCGCAGCAGCCACATCTTTCGCTGGAGCTCCTGGGCGGTGTTCTGCCCGAACCACTGGAACGGGGTGAACGGCTTGGGGACGAAGCCGCCCACCGAGACGGTCACCGAGGCGCCCCGGGTGTGGCCGGAACCGATCCGGGCACAGTTCCGGGCCAGCTCGGCGATGCCCAGGGTGTCCTCGTCGGTCTCCGTGGGAAGCCCGGTCATGAAGTACAGCTTCATGCGCCGCCATCCCTGGGAGTAGGCCGACTCCACCGCCCCGTAGAGGTCCTCCTCCCGGATCAGCTTGTTGATCACCTGGCGCAGGCGCCAGGTACCGGCCTCGGGAGCGAAGGTGAGCCCGGTGCGGCGGGCCCGCTGGATCTCGGCGGCGATGCCCACGGTGAAGGCATCGACCCGCAGCGACGGCAGGGAGACCGAGACCTGGCCGCAGTTGCCCGGGTCGTTCACCGTGTCGGCGACCACCCGTTCGATCCCGCTGAAGTCGGCGGTGGAGAGTGAGGTCAGCGCCACCTCGTCGTAGCCGGTCCGGCGCAGTCCCTCGTCGACCATCCGGCGAACCTGGTCCTCGGGCCGCTCCCGCACCGGTCGGGTGATCATGCCGGCCTGGCAGAAGCGACAGCCTCGGGTGCAGCCCCGGAACACCTCGACGTTCAAGCGGTCGTGGACGACCTCGGTCAGGGGGACGAGCTGGCGCTTGGGGTAGGGCCACTCCCCCAGGTCGGCGATGGTCCGCTTCTCGACCCGCTCGGGGACGTCGGAGTACCGGGGGGTGACGGCCACGAGGCGGTCGCCGTCGTAGGCGACCTCGTACATGGAGGGCACGTAGACCCCGGGGACGGTGGCGAGGTGGCGCAGGACCCGCTCCCGGGAACCGGGCGTGCGGCCACTGCCCTTCCAGTCCCGCAGCACCTCGGTGATCTCCGACACCACCTCTTCACCGTCGCCCAGCACGAACAGGTCGACGAAGTCAGCGAGGGGCTCGGGGTTGTAGGTGCAGTGGCCCCCCGCGGCGACCAACGGGTGTTCCGGTCCCCGCTCGGCCGCCCGGACGGGCACGCCGGCCAGATCGATGCAGTTGAGGACGTTGGTGTAGATCAGCTCGGCCGACAGGTTGAACGCCAGCACGTCGAACTCGTCCGCCGGCCGGTGGCTGTCGACCGAGAACAACGGCAGGCCCCGAGCCCGCAGGAGGGCCTCGAGGTCGGTCCAGGGTGCGTACGCCCGTTCGGCCACGGCGTCGTCGCGCTCGTTGAGGATCTCGTAGAGGATCTGCAGGCCCTGGTTGGGCAGCCCGATCTCGTAGGTGTCGGGGTAGGTCAGCAGCCACGCCACCTTGCCGGGCGCGAAGTCGGGCACCTGGGCGCCGTCCTCGCAGCCGATGTAGCGAGCCGGCTTCTGGACCTTCGCCAACAAGGGCTCGAGCTGGGGCCACAGAGAGGACATCTTCCCTCCGATGCTACCGGAGGCACCCCCGAGGGCTTCGGGAGATCGCGAGCCGGACCGCTCCCGGGCTGGCACCTCCCTCCTCCGGAGCCGGGCGCCGTCGGTAGCATCCGGACATGGGGCGGTGCTACGAGTTCGGACCGAAGATCGTCGAAGGATGTGACCATCCCATGACGGCAGAGCCGTCGTCGTGCTCGTGCGAGCGGTGCGGCGCCGTCTGCACCGGCCGGTTCCGGGGGTGCGCCGACGTCTGGGACAAGGGGCCCCGCCACGTCGCGGCGAGGCGCCCAGGGAGCTTGACCAGCGACCTGACCAGCGACCCGGTCGACGCCACGGGCATGAGCGTGGTGCTGGCCCACCTCTTCGAACGGGTGGAGGCGCTGGAGCACACCGTGACCGGCGCCCCGGACAAGGCTGTCCAGCTCGGGTCGCTCGAGGAGCTGGCGGAGCGGACCGTCGACGAGCTGGACCGACACCGGGCCCGCACCATCGAGCGCCTCGACGAGCTGGCGCAGGGCTTGGAGCGGCTCTCCGACCGACTGCGGCCGCTGTCGACCATCCCCGACCGGGTCGAAGCCCTGGAGCGGAGGGCGAGCGAGGCCATCGACGCCCTCGACCAGCGGCTGCGTGGGTTGGAGAAGACCGTGGCCGACTTCGGCCCGGGGCTCGAGGACCTGGCTGGAAAGGTCGTCGGCTTGGATCGGCTCCTGGCACGGGTGGAGGTGCTCGAGCAGGCCGAGGAACCCGTCACCGCCGAGGCACTCGATGCCGTCCACACCCGGATGGAACTGCTGTCCGGCCGGACCGACGCGGTGGAGGTGCTGCCGCAACGGGTGGACGCCCTCGAGCGGGCGGCCTTCGGCGGGGGGCCCGTCCACCACCGCTCCCGGTCCATCGCGGCCGAGCTCGACGCCCTCCGGTCCCAGCTCGAGGTCGTGGCCACCGCGCTCGACGGCGTCCCGCGACGCCTGGCCGACGTGGAGGTGGCGAGTGCTCGCACCGAGGCGCTGGAGCGAGGTCTGGCCGGCGCCATCGACATGATCGACCAGCTCGTGGCCCAGCTCGGTGCCTTGGAGTGGGCGTGCCGCCCGCTTCCGCCCCCCGACGAGGACGACCCCGCTGAGTGACGAGCTAGCTGAAGCGGCGCATGTGGACGTTCAGCACCAGTCCGATGGCGGCCATGCTGGTCAGCAGCGAAGAACCACCGTACGAGAGCAGCGGTAGGGGTAACCCGGTGATGGGCATGATGCCCATGCTCATGCCCAGGTTCTGGAACACCTGGAAGACGAGCATGCCGAGCACGCCGACGCACACGAGCGTCCCGAACAGGTCCCGGGCCACCTGGGCGGCCCGCCACACCCGCCAGGCGACGACGGCGTACAGCGTGAGCAGCGTGGCCGAGCCGACGAACCCGAGCTCTTCCCCCACCACGGTGAAGATGAAGTCGGTCTGTTGCTCGGGCACGAACCCCAGCTTGGTCTGGGTGCCGTCGTAGAGGCCGGCGCCGAACAAGCCGCCGGCACCGATGGCGGTCTTGGCCTGGCTGGCTTGGAAGCCGGCGCCGGTTACCGAGCCCCTGCCGTCCCTGGCGAACTCGGTGAGCCGGTCCCGCTGGTAGGCGTCGACCATGTCGAGCTGGAACAAGGCGACGACGGCGATGATCCCGATGGCGGCGAGGGCCGCCAACTCTCGCGGCCGGGCCCCGGCGACGACCACCACCGCCAGGAAGATGGCCACCAGGACGAGCGTGCTCCCCATGTCCGGCTGCAGGAGGATCAGTCCCGCGGGGAGACCGAGCAGGGCGAGGCACACCCCCAACCGGTGACGGTCGAGGTGACCTCGGGCCGGTGCGCAGACCGCCGCCAGCACGCAGATCAAGGCCAGCTTGGTGAACTCGGCCGGCTGGAACTGGAAGCCCCCCAGGGCGAACCACGACTGGGCGCCGTTGACCCTGGTGCCGAGGGGCGTGAGGACCAGGACCAACAGGGCCAGCGACGCCAGGTGCCCGAGGGGAGCGAGGTCGCGGAACGTGCGGTAGTCGATGGCCGTCACCGCCGCCATCACCCCCACTCCCAGCGCCAGGAACAGCAGTTGGCGCTTGAGGTAGGTGTAGGGGTCGAGGCCGGCATCGGCCATGCCGACCCGGGTGGCGCTGAAAACCATCAGGCAGCCGAGGCCGGCGATGGCGAAGGTGGCGCCGAGCAGCGGCCAATCGAGATGACGCCACGGCGCGGCAGGGTCCCGCCGCAGCACGGCGCCGATGCCCCGGGGCGCGACGGTGGTCTGCATCATGCGCTGCCCCCGGAGACGGGCTTGACCTCGGGAGGCTCTTCCAATCCGGACAAGGACGCCAGGATGGCACGGGCGACCGGGGCGGCCCAGGTCGAACCGAAGCCGGCCCGCTCCATGACCACGCTGACCGAGTGGCGGGGGTCGTGGGCCGGGGCGAAGGCCACGAAGAGGGCGTCGTCCTTGCGGTCACCGCCGGTCTGGGCCGTCCCGGTCTTGCCGGCCACCGGGTAGACGTCGTGTGGGAAACCGGCGAAGGCGTTGAACGCCGTGCCACGGGGCTCCTCCGATCGGGTGGCACCGAGCAACCCGTCCACGATGGGGTCGTAGGCGCCCGCCGGCAGGTCGACCTGAGCGTCCACCCGGGGCTCGATCTCCCGGATCACGGTGCCGTCCTGGGCCTGGACCCGCAACGCCAGGTTGGGCTGGTAACGGGTGCCCCTCGAGGCGAAGGTGGCGTAGGCGTTGGCCAACTGGATGGGGGTCACGGCGATGTCGCCTTGGCCGATGGACACGTTGACGTTGTCACCGATGAACCAGTCGCCGGTGACGAACAGGTCCGGGTTGGCGGCGTAGGCCTCGGCTCGCCCGGCGGGCGTGGCCAGTCGTCCGGCCGCCTCCACGGGCAGGGGAATCCCTGTCTTCTCGCCGAAGCCGAGCTGGGCGGCCATGTCCTGCATGGGAGTGTCGCCCAGTCGCTGGCGCTCCTGCCAGAAGCGGGCGCCGAGGTCGTAGAAGTAGGTGTCGCTGGACACGGTGAGCGCCTTGCGGAGGGCGACGTCGCCGTAGGCGGCCCGGCCGGCGTTCTGGCGACGACATCCTTGGGCGCAGTCGGGGATGGTGTAGGTGCCCGGGTCGAAGATGACCGTCGCCGGCGTGACCAGCCCCGCCTTCAGGCCGGCCAGGGCGGTCACCAGCTTCCACGTCGACCCTGGAGCGTACTGTCCGAGGACCGCTCGGTTGACGAAGGGTGTCCCCCGCGAGGGGTCGGTCAGTGCCGCGAACTGGTCCGGTGTGATCTGGTACACGAAGTCGGCGGGGTTGAAGGTCGGCCACGAGGCCATGGCCGCCACCGTGCCCTCCTTCATGTCGAGGACCACCGTGGAGCCGCCGAAGGTCACCGGCGCACCCGTCACCGGGTCCTTGTGGCCCTGGGTCTTGGCCATGCCCGAGGCGAGTGCCTCCTCCGCCGCTCGCTGGACCTCCAGGTCGATGGAGAGGACGAGGTCCTTGCCCTGCACCGGCGGGCGCCGCTCGAGCTCGCGGACCGGCACGCCCCTGGCGTTGACCTCCAGGACGACCTCGCCGTCGGTTCCCGCCAGATCGGCCTCGAACGCCCGCTCGACACCGTCCTTGCCGAGGCGCGAGTCGAGCCGGTAGGTGTCGGGGGCGGCTTCGAGCTCCTCAGCGTTGATCTGGCCCACGTAGCCCAGGAGGTGGGCCGCCAGGGTTCCGTGGGGATAGGAGCGCACCGCCACTTGCTCGGCGGCGACACCCGGGAACTCGTGCCGGCGCTCCCGCAGCTCGATGAGGGCCTCCTCCGGGACGTCCTCGGCCACCGGAACCGGGGTGAAGGGGCCGAAGCGCTGGTCGTCGAGCCGGTCCGTCAGCGCCGCCGGCGGCCGCCCCACCACGACCGCCAGGCGCTCGATCACGTCTCGGCGCTCGGCCTCGCTCTGCCGATCGAGCTCGGCCCGGTTGACGGTCACCACGTTGGACGCCCGGTTGCCGACCAGGATGGCG
>JAHWKL010000066.1 GCA_019347915.1 Actinomycetota bacterium | reverse complement strand
CACCCCGATCGGATACCAGACCAACACCATCGTCTACGGCCTGGGCGGCTACCGCTTCGGCGACTTCGCCCGCCTGGGACTGCCCCTGACCGTGCTGACGGTGGCCGTGTCGATGGTGGTCATCCCCCTGGCCTTCCCGCTGTGAGCCCCGAGCCGTGCCGGGCACCGGTGGAGGTCGCCATCGAGATCCGGGATCGAGGACTCCCCGTAATAGGGTCAACCAACCCACGGTCCGCCCCCCTCATCGCCACACACGTGGGAAGGCGCCGACCTTGTACGGGCAGCGCCGGCACGAGCCGGCGGTCCCGACAAGGCGAGCGCAGAACTGCGCACCAGCGCAACGGCAGAAAGCCAGCGGACCGCCTGCATCTGCGCAGGACTTCGACGAGCGACTGTCGAAAAGGACTCCCATCCGGGAGTCACCCTACGGAAGGAACCCTGAATGACACATGATCTGAAGACTGTTCGCCGCTTGGCCGGAGCCGTCGCCGGCGCCAGCCTGGTCGGCGCCCTGTCGATGGGCACCGCGGGAGCGGCCCTCCTGGACCTGGAGGGGAGCACCACGCTCGACAGCGGCAGCGTCGAGAAGTGTGTGACGGTCGCGGTGCCCACCGCCACCGCCACGGTCAACGCCAAGCTGAAGGTGTCGGCCGAGGGTGCCAACTTCCAGAGCCAGTCGTCGACCAAGGTGTCGACCGGCGATCTCGGCACCCTGAAGGTCTGCGTGGAGGCTGACGCCGCTGCCGACGTCGCTGTCGACGCCGATGTGGTCGCCGACGCCGACCTGGACGGGACCACGGTGAACGTGGCCGCCACGGCGGTGGCTGAGACCGCCGTCGACGTCAACGTGTCCGTCAACGGCGAGGACGTGCTCTAAACGCACCTTTCTGAGGTGCTCTAAGCGCCTCTGAGGCGAGACCGGATGACCCCGGGGGGCTTTCTCTCGGGGTCATTCGGCGTTTTGGGCAACTCCTCTGGAGCGTGTGTCGGTACCGCTTCGCCACACCGCTGTGCTGCTCCCCGCTCCGTGCTTGCTCCCCGACGCGAAACGACCCCGGCCCACAGGCCGGGGTCGTCGCCGTTCGGGAACGGTGAAGCTAGCTGGAGACGCCCACCTTGTCGTCGGGACGGTTGGCGTTGCGGCGGTTGCGGACGCTGAACACCGCGCCGGCACCCACCAGCACCAGGGCCAGACCGCCCTGCGCCAGCGGGAAGGCGTCGGCGCCGGTGCGAGGCAGGGTGCCGGTGCCCCGACCGGGGCGGTCGGTGTCGGCGGCGCCGGGGCTCACGACGGTGAAGGGGAAGGACAGCACCAGCTGGCCCGACCCGTCGATGTTCTGGCCCGTGGCGGTGATGGTGTACGCGCCGGGGGCGAGGTCGGAGGGGACGGTGACCGTGGCGTCGAAGACCCCGGTGTTGTCGGCGGTGACGGTACCCAGCGGGCGCCCGGCGATGGCGAGGACGACCTCACCGGCGAAGCAGCACCCGGAGATGGTGATCGGCTGGCCGGGGGTAGCAGTGGTGTCGCTCACGGCGACGAAGTTGCCGTTGGCGTACTGGGCCTGGGCCACGCCGGGGGTGGCGGCCAGCGCGAGCGCAGCCGCGAACAGCAGGATCCTCTTGATCATGGGGGCTTCCTCTCTTCGTGTCTCTGCGTGTGCGCGGCTCCGCGCTCTCCGCCCATACGACGCTGCTGACGCGAGGGATCTCGGAGAGCACGCGAATTTCGGCCGGCTCACCGCTCACCGCCGGGCGAAACCGGCGGTGAGCCACCGTTCGTGGTCGAGGGCCAGGCGCAGCGCCGCTCCCGGCGCCTGTCCCGGCATCTCCACCCCGTTCACCTCACCGAGGCGCCACCCCGGCGCCGGCACCACGTGGACCTCGACGGCGTCGGGCTCGATGGTGGCCTGGTGGCCCAGGTCGAGGCGGTAGGTGGAGTCCGGCGCCAACGCACCCGACAGCTCGAGGGTGACGGTGCGTGACTCCCCGGGGGGGATGGCCACGAAGGCCGAGTAGACGCTGCGCTCCTGCTCACGGCCCACCTCCATGGGCAGCGGCTGGCCCTCGATGGTGGCGCCGTTGAGGGCGAGGGCGCTGTAGAACGACAGCCACAACCGGTTGGTGCCGGGGGGGACCTCGACAGGGCCCCCCGAGCCGATGAGGTACTCGGGCCCCTCGGCCGGCGCCCGGTTGTGGAGGCGGATCTCGGCGGTGGCCGAGGTGGCCCCGGTGGCCGGGTCATAGCCCACCCGGTACGACAGCGCACGGTCGAGGAAGAGGTCGATCTTGTTGCCGCCCGAGTTGTTGGTCACCACGGCGGCGTAGTCGCCCACCACCGGCGCCAGCGCACCGGCGGCCCCCAGGTCCTCGAACACGGCCTGCTCCCGGGCGACGGTGCTGTGGAGCTGGATCCGGCCCTGGCGCACCATGGGGCCCAGCACCTCCGCCACCTTGGCCGGCCCCGGCAGCTCTCCTGCCTGGAGCCGGTCGAACACCGCCTGCACCAGAGAGTCGAGGAACTCCACCCGCTCGGGGTTGGTGAAGCCTTCGTTCCCGAGGCGCACGTACTGCTCGCGCAGCAGCACGTCGGCGGCGTTGTCGGCGCCGATGGGCTCGGGCCACTCGGCCACGCTCACCGGCCCGGTCAGCTCCAGCAGCGCGGCCAGGGCCAAGGAGTCGAGGCTGATGACGCCGTCGACGGGGGAGCCGCCGTAGTGGGGGTAGAAGCGCTCGATGGTGTCGGCCACCGCGGGGAAGTGGGGCGAGAGGGTGATGTCCCCCCACAGCAGGCGCCAGCCCCGGCGCTCGAAGCGCTCGAGGTAGGCGGGCACGTCCTCCAGCTGCCCGGGCTCGGCGCCGCCGCCAGCGGTGGTGAGGTCTGTGGACCGGCCGGTGCGGACCAGGTCCAGCCGGCCGTCAGTGGCGGTCACCTCGCCGAAGTTGCCGAGCAGCCCCCCGCTGCCCCGCAGTTCGACCGGCGTCAGGAGGGCGAGGAAGTAGCGGCGGGGACCATCGCCGCCGAGGAAGGCAGGGGCCACCTCGGCCACGGCCACGGCGTCGGCGGCGGCGGGGGCGGCGTCGCCGACCCGGCCGGCGAGGTCGTCGAGGGCGCGGCGTAGGGGCGGCGCCAGCCACGGCGAGTCGGCGGCGGCCAACTCGGTCTCGGCCTGGCTCAGGGCGGCCGCCACGCGGGCCAGGGGTTGTCGGAGCGCCTCGATGGCCGCCACGTCGATGGCCCCGCCGCGGAGGCGTACCGCCCCGGGATCGGCCTCGGAGGCGGCGCCGGCCGCCACCCGGGCGAGATCGGCCCCCGACGAGGCCACCTGCTCCAGGGCCAGGGCGTTGCGGGCCACGGCGGGCACGAGCCGCGCCGGGCGGAGCCACCACGCCGCCAGCCGCTCCTCGGCCTCGGAGAAGGTCTCGGCGGCCAGCTCGAGCTGGCGCACGCCGGCCTCGGTGTTGCCCGCCCGGCTGGCGTCGAAGCCGTCCCGGGCGGTGGCCACCGCCCGCTCCAGCTGGGGGCGGGCGGCCAGGGTGGCGGCGCCGAGGGCCGCCGTGGCCATCCCTGCCGCCACCAGCACCGCGCCCGCCCCCATCAGCACTCGCCGCCGGAGGCGGGGCGCCGAGGCGGCCAGGGCGGGGACGGCCACGATGGTCAGGGCCACGGCGGCGACGAGCGCGCTCACGCCCACGCCCGGTTGCTCCAGCCGCAGGGCGGTCTGGGCCACCATGGCGCCGGCCACCGCTCCCAGGACCGGCCCCCGCACCCCGGTGGTGAGGCTGGCCAGGGCCACGCCCACGCCGGCGAAGGCGGGCCAGGCCCAGTCGGCATCGACGCCGGCGATGGCCACCAGTCCCGCCGCCACCACCACCGCCACGGGGTGGGCCCGGGCGGCGGCCAGGGACAGCCCGCCGGTCAGCGCCCCCGCCAGGGCGGCGTCGAAGGCGCCGAGCCCGGTGGGGGCGGCTCCCGCCACTGCGCCGCCCACCGCCGCGGCGGCGGCCACCGCCGCCACCGGCGGCCCGCCCGAGCGCAGGGCGGCGGGGGCCATCGCCGCCAGGGCGGCGGCCGCCGAGAACCAGGCGGCGGCGATGATCAGCAGTCCAAGGGCGTCCAGTGCCTTCCTCGCTCCCGTGGGAAGCAGGAATGGTGGCACGCCTTGGGGGACGGCGGTGGTCTACCTGACCAGGACCATGTCGTAGATGACCACGGGGACCGAGTCGAAGGGATCGAGCACCAGGTTCACCGTGGCCCCGCCGGTGACCTTCATCCTCCTGGTGATGAACTGGGCGCTCAGGTAGACGTTGGCGCCGGAGTTGCCGGTCAGGGTGAAGGCGTCGGCGTTGCCCAGGAAGAACACGCCGCTCATCTGGCTGCTGCCTCCCCCCGACATGCTCTGGGCACCCCCGGCCTCTGTCCACAGCCCCAGGTTCTCGAACCGGTGGGTGGTGGCGATCTCGGCGGCGGTGGGCCGGCGGCCGCTGATCAGGTTGGGTGCCGACCAGTCGACCACGGCACCGCTGCTGACGCTCAGCTTGCCCGTGTAGCCGCAGGTACAGGGCGCGGTGCCGTCGGTGGCCGGCACCTTGCCGTAGCCGTTGGCCGCGAAGACGAACGTCTGGCAGAGGTGGGTCTGGCCGTTGGCCAGGTTGAGCAGCCCGTCGCCCACCACCATGGTGGTGGCCTCGGTGGTGGCGTCCGGCGCCGGGCACAGACCGGTCGGTTGCTTGTTGTTGATGTTGAGGTTGCCGCCGTTGCCCACCTCCAGCCCGATCTTGTTCCCAGTGCTCCGCCCCCCGACGTAGACGGTGCGAGGATCGTCGATGGTGAAGGTGTTGGTGACGTTGAGCTGGCCCGTGACCACGATGTAGGAGTCGAGGGCGGTCAGGGCGAGAGAAGTGGTGCTGATGTTGAGGTCGCAGTTGAACCAGATGTTCTGGGCGGCCGTGCGACCGGGGACGGCGAAGAAGACGGCCCAAGTGGTGCAGTCGGCCGGCTGCAGCACCAGCCACGTGCGCCCGTTCCCCGTGCAGGCGCTGTCGACGATGGCGGTGCACCCAGGCGGCATCCCGCCGTTCCCGGTGAGCACGGCCTTGGCGTCGGCGTCCAGCGCCACCACGTTGTCGCGGTAGACCTGATCGAGAGGAGTGCGCCCCGACCGGGAGGCGCGCACGGCCCTGGTGTCGCCGTAGGTGCCGGCGCCGGAGGTGAGGTAGTCACCCGAGGGGTGGGTGAAGTTGCGGGCGTACATCCCGATGCGCGAGAGATTCGTGCCGATGCCGGCCGTGGGGCGCAACGACCCGTTGGCGGTGGTGATGCAACCGGCGACGGTGGAGTTGGCGCTGCACGCCATGATGGACGGTCCGCCGCTGGTCGCGGCCCCGTTGAGGATGGCCTGGTTGGAGGCACACGTGCCCGAGCCGGCGCTGTCGACCTGGATCACGCCGGGGTACTCCTTGTAGGGCTGGGCGAACACCCGCGAGTTGTTGCTGTTGACGTTGAGCACGTCGCATCCCTCGCGCTCGAGCAGCAGGAGGGCGGGGCTGTACTCCTCGGCCCGAAGGTCGCTGAGACGGCCGACCGATCGGGTGGTCGTGGTCTTGTCGCCTCCCGCCCCGATGACCCCGGCGAAGAACGGCGTTCGCCGCTCGGTGACGATCACCATGAGGTTGTCGCACGACGCCTTCTCGGGATCCCCGATGTCCGCGACTGCGATGACGTCCTCGGCGAACCGCGCATCGGGCATGAGGTAGCCGCTCTGGATCTCGATGGTGAACCGGCCTCCACCGGCGGTGGCGGTGAGCCGGGCCCAGGTACTCGGATCGGGTACCCCCGGGGCACTGGCCAGGCACAAGTCGGTGTACGGCGCCGCCGTGGGGTTCGCACACGGACTCGAAGAGAGGCTGGTGAGCGGAATGGTCGGCTTCGACCACGTCTCGCTACCGGAGTCGAAGGCGGAAAGCGCCTTGTTGGTCATCAGGTAGTCGCGGGCTCGGCACACGCCGGCCCAGGGCCCCAGGTCCAGCACGCCGAGCCCGGCCCGCACCGACACGTCGGTGACCGTCTTGTTGATCTTGCGATCGGTGCGCAGTTGGGCGAGGTCCACGACGAGCGCCACCACACCCAGCAGCATCGTCATGGCCACAGCCATGAGGACGAGCATGACGCCTTCCTCTCGTCACCGCCGGCCCGGCGGAGGAACGTCATACGACGTCCCGCTCGTAGCGGGCGGCGACCTTGGCGGTGAGCGTGGGATGGGTCGTGAAGAAGATGGTCTCGACCGTGGCCACCTTGGTGGCCGACACCTTGACCAGGCTGGCGGGAGACAGCGCGGTCGGATCGCTGAGGGCGCCAGGGGGATCGCTCACCCCGCAGTCGGTGTTGCCAGCACTGGTGGGCGTGACCAGCTTCACGCAGACGTCGGCGGCCTGGAGCTGGCCGGCCGAGAGCTCGACCACCCGCAGCTTGACGCTGGTTTCGAAGCTGGCGATCCCGGCCGACGTGCCGTCGTGCTTCAGGCTGGCGCCGTACCTGGCCCCTTCACGGGCGGCGTCCACCAGGCTGATCTTCTGGAAGTAGGCATAGCCCCCGGTGACGGTGCCGAGCAGGATGGCCATGATCAAGGGGAGCAAGAGTGCGAACTCCACCAGCGCGGCCCCACGTTCGTCCCGCATGAGGTGCCGCTGTGGGTTCATTTGCTCAGGTCTCCGGTCCGGGACGTTGTTCACCCAGCATCGACACCGGTGGTGGACAGCTTGAGCTTCAGCTCGGGGGCCGAACTGCCGACACCTGAGAGGTTGCTCGGTACCGATGGCGAGTGGCGGGCATCTACAAGGAGGAGCACAGGTGGGCACACGACGTACCTCGATGGTGATCGCCGCCGTCGTGCTGGGGGCCATTGCCTCGTTCACGCTGTACCGCCACCTCCAGGGCATCGAGGCCCAGGTCTACGGTGACGCCAACCCCGTATCGGTGGTGGTGGCGGCGGTTGACGTGCCCAAGGGCACCACCGGAGACCAGGCCATCGCCGCCGGCCTGACGACCAAGATGATGCCGGCGGAGTTCCGGCCGGCCAGCGCCATCGCCGACATCGAATCGATACGCGGCAAGGTGGCCAATCTCGACCTTCCCGCCGGCACCGTCGTGGTGGAGAACGCCTTCGTCCCGCCCACCCAGGCGGTCGCCAACACCAACGCCCAGCTCATCCCCGAGGGGATGGTCGCCATCAGCATTTCTGTCGATCAGGTTCGAGGCGTGGCCGGCCTGATCCGACCGGGCGACCGGGTGAACCTGATCATCGACGATCCCAGCAGTCCCGATACTCCCACCAAGCAGGTGCTGTTCCAGAACGTCGACGTGCTGTTCGTGGGCCAGACGCCGGTGCCCGCACCGGGCCAGGACCCGGCGGTGGTGGCTGCCAGTGCGCCGGCCGCAGCGGGGGCGGGCGATCTGCTCACCCTCGCCGTTCCCCCTCTGGCGGCGTCGAAGATCGCTCTGGTCAGCGACGCCGGCATCTACCTCGCCCTGGTGCCGCCCGACAACGCACCCGTTCCCGTGCCTCCGGTCAACGGCGACAACCTTCTCACGGGCGACCTGACACCCACCGGATCACAGTGAACGAGGAGACTGAGTTGAGCGGTGTCGAGCAGCAGGTGTCCTCCGGGGTGGCCCTCGTCGAGACCGACGCCAAGTGTCTCCAGGAGATCGCCAGGCAGCTGGGAGAGTCTGTCGACGCCGCCTGCTTCGCCTCGCTGGAGGCACTGCGGCGAGAGCTCGCACCCGGCGCCCCGGTGGTAGTGGTGCTGGGGCCGTCGTATGGCGTCTCGGCAGAGCTGGAGCAGGTGGAGTGGCTGGCCCGGACGTGCCCGGAGCTGGGTCTGATCCTGGTGGTGGAGGAGCTCTCGACCACGGTCCTCCAACATGCCATGCGGGCGGGGGTCAAAGACGTACTGGCCCGTCCCGATCGGGCCCAGCTCATGTGGGCCGTCCAGCGGGTGGCCGACAGGCTCCAGCTTGCTATCGCCCCGTCCCTCGACGACGCCCCGCATCTGAGCGACACCCCGGGGAAGGTCATCACGGTGTTCTCCGCCAAGGGGGGCTCGGGCACGTCGGTGGTCGCCGCCAACCTGGCGGTGACGCTCGCCCGACGCTCCTCGGGCACGGTGGCGCTGCTCGACGCCGACCTGCAGTTCGGCGACGTGGCGGTGATGCTCAAGGCCAACCTCGAGCACAGCATCGTTGACGCCGCCGCCGCTGGTGGTCGCCTCGACCCTCAACTGCTGCAGAGCCTGATGGCCCGTCACGAGCCGTCAGGACTGATGGTCCTGCCCGCACCCACCGAACCGGCCCTGGCCGAGAAGATCGGCACTGACGACGTGCGACGCATCATCGAGGTGTTGCGCACGTTCTGCGACCACATCGTGGTCGACACCCCGGCACGCTTCGACGACGTCGTGCTGACACTGCTCGACTCCAGCGACGACATCGTGCTGGTCTCGGGCATGGAGGTCCCCGGTGTGAAGAACCTGAAGCTGGCGGTCCAGACACTCCGCCAGCTCGACACGCCGGTCTCCAAGCTCAGCCTCGTCCTCGTCCACGCCAACACCAAGGTCCAGATGGACGTGCGTGACATCGAGCGGGCGCTCGGCCTCAAGGCCAAGGTGGTCATCCCCAACGACACCGTCGTCCCCGTCTCGCTGAACAAGTGCGTTCCGGTGGTGATCGACGCCCCCCGGTCGCCAGTCACCAGGTCCATCGAGGCCCTCGCCGATGCTTATCTCCCCGCCCCGGACCAGGGGAAGCGCCAGCGTCGCACGATGATGTCGAGGCGGGCCTGATGTCGCTCTACGAGAGGCTCCACGAGAGCAAGCCCCAGGTCGTGGTTCCCCAGCGCATGCGCTCGGCCGCAGTTGACCAGCTGCGCCAGAAGATCCACGACGCCCTGATCGACGAGCTCGGGCCCCTGGCCTACGACAACCGCATCTCACCCGAAGACCTCCGGCGCCGGGTCATGTCCCACCTGCAGGACGCACTGGCCAGCGAGAAAGCCCCACTGTCGGCGGCCGACAAGGCGCAGCTCATCGACGACATCGCCGACGAGGTTCTCGGCTACGGCCCCATCGACCGCTATCTCAAGGACGACGACGTCACCGAGGTGATGTGCAACGGGCCCGACCACGTGTTCATCGAGTGCAAGGGCCGGCTCCAGCAAGCGCCGGCGAGCTTCGTGGACGAGACGCACCTGCGCCGCCTGATCGACAAGATCGTGGGCCAGGTGGGCCGGCGGGTCGACGAGTCGACCCCCATGGTCGACGCCCGCCTGCCCGACGGGTCCCGAGTCAACGCCGTGGTGCACCCCTTGGCCGTGGGCGGCCCCTTCCTCACCATCCGGAAGTTCTCCCGCGATCCCCTTAAGGTGAGGGACCTCATTCGCTACGGCACCCTCAACCAGCAGGCCGCCGACTTCCTCGACGGCTGCGTGAAGGGCCGGCTCAACGTCATCGTCTCCGGCGGTACCGGAACCGGCAAGACGACCACCCTCAACGTCCTGAGCTCCTTCATCCCCAGCGACGAGCGCATCGTGACGGTGGAGGACGCCAAGGAGCTGCAGCTGCACCAGACCCACGTGCTGTCGATGGAGGCCCGCCCGGCCAACATCGAAGGCAAGGGCGAGGTCGCCATCCGAGACCTGGTTCGCAACTCCCTGCGCATGCGACCGGATCGGATCGTGGTGGGCGAGTGCCGTGGTGGTGAGGCCCTCGACATGCTCCAGGCCATGAACACCGGTCACGACGGATCACTCACCACCATTCACTCCAACAGCCCCCGGGACACGCTCTCCCGCCTGGAGACGCTGACCCTCATGGCCGGCTTCGACCTGCCGCTGCGGGCCATCCGGGAACAGATGGCCTCGGCGCTGGACATGATCGTGCACCTCAGCCGATTGCGCGACGGGACCCGGCGCATCACCCACATCACCGAGGTGCAGGGCATGGAGGGCGAGGTCATCGTCCTCCAGGACGTCTTCCTCTTCGACTTCAGCATGGGCGTCGACGACGACGGCCGGTTCCGGGGATGCCTGAAGCCGACGGGCGTGCGCCCCAAGTTCTCCGAGCGCCTGGCCGACCAGGGAATCCGACTCGGCTCCGAGATGTTCACCCCCGAGGTCGATCCCTTCGAACTGTCCCGGCGGCGACGGTGAGGCGCCAGGGGTGGGCGGCGTTGGCGATGGGCGTCCTCGCCGGCGTCGCCGTGGTGGCCGTGGTGCCGCTCCCGGCGGCCACCACCAAGTGGTTGGGTATGAGCATTGCCTTTGCCGCCGCCTCGCTGCTGGCCTACGCCGTCATCCAGCTGGTGGTGCGGGAGGCGCCGGTGCTCGACACCGCCCTGCGCCTCTACGACGCCGATCAGCCCGGCACCCAGCGTGACGCGACGGTGGCCGAGACCCGGATCGTTCGCCACGCCGTCGACGCAGTAGAGCGCGCCGCCGAGCGCCGCGGCGTGCTCATCCGCGTCGAGCAGCTCCTCGCCGGAGCCGATCTGCCCTTCCGGCCGGGTGAGGCGCTGTTCTTCTCGTTGGCCGCGGTGGTCCTTCTGGGCACCCTGGCCATGCTGCTGGCGCCGTCACTGCTGATGGGCCTCCTGCTGGCGGCGGTGGTCGCCGTGCTTCCCGTCAAGGTGCTGAAGTTCATGGGCAAGCGCCGCCGCAAGAAGTTCGTGAAGCAGCTTCCCGGGACCCTGCAGCTCCTGTCCGGATCGCTGCGGGCCGGCTACTCCCTCATGCAGGGGGTGGAGGCGGTGTCGCACGAGGTCGAGGACCCGATGGGCCGGGAGCTGCGCCGGGTGACGGTGGAGTCACGCCTGGGCCGCCCGCTGGAGGAGGCGCTGGACGACGCCGCCGATCGGCTGGACAGCTCCGACTTCAGCTGGGCGGTCATGGCCATCCGGATCCAGAGGGAGGTGGGCGGCAACCTGTCCGAGCTCCTGCAGACCGTGGCCGCCACCATGATGGAGCGCATCCGCCTCAAGCGGGAGGTGGCAGCCCTCACTGCCGAAGGCAAGATCAGCGCCATCGTCCTCGGCGTGATGCCCATCGGCCTGGGGGCCTCGCTGTACGTCATGAACCGGCCCTACATCTCCCTGCTGTTCACCGAGTTCATCGGCCAAGCCATGCTCGCGGTAGCCACCGTCATGGCTCTGGTCGGCTTCGCCTGGATGAAGAAGATCATCAAGATCGAGATCTGAGGCCACCATGAACCTTCTCCTCGGTAGCGCCGGCTTGGTGGCTGCCCTTGCTCTGTTGGCCATCGCCGGCATCGGCCGGGCGCGTGAGCGAGCCGGCGTGCGGGGATCCATGCGCGCCGTCGAGGGCTACGACGTGGTCGAGAACCAGCGGGAGAGCGAGCTGTCGGTCCCCTTGGGCGACCGGCTGATGCGCCCGGCCCGCGACCTGCTGGTGCGGCTGGGCCGCCGTTACACCCCGGCCGGCTACGTGGAGAGCACACGGAAGAAGCTGAGCTCCCTCGGCTACCGGGGCGACCGCTCGATGGACCGCTTCCTCGCCTTCCGGGTGGGCACCATTGTCGCCATCCCGGTGGTCATCCTGGTGCTGTCCGCCCTGAAGATGTCCCTGCTCGCCACCGTGCTCCTCTGCGCCGCCCTGCTCGTGGGGCCGGATGCCGTGCTCAGCCGCAAGGTGGGCGCGCGCCAGGCCGAGATCCAAAAGACGCTCCCCGACATCCTCGACCTGCTCACCATCAGCGTGGAGGCGGGGTTGGGCTTCGAGCAGGCGCTGGATCGCACCATCACCTCCATCCCCGGGGCGCTCTCCGACGAGTTCGCCCGCATGCTGGGCGAGGTGCGCACCGGTTCGGGCCGGGCCACGGCCATGCGGGCGCTGGAGCAGCGGGTCGGCGTGGAAGAGTTGAGCGCCTTCGCCCTCGCCATCGTCCAGGCCGACACCTTCGGGGTCTCGATCACGCGCGTGCTGCGGGCTCAGGCCGAGGAGATGCGCACCAAGCGCCGCCAGCTGGCCCAGGTCAAGGCTCAGAAGGCCCCGGTGAAGATGATGATCCCGATGGTGTTCTGCATCTTCCCGGCGATCTTCGTGGTCGTGATCGGGCCAGCTGCGATCCAGATCATGGAGAGCATGTAGACGACGCGTCCAGGGTGTTTCCTGGCGCTTGGTGCGGATGGACCGCCTCGCCATGGCCGTTCAGCCATTCTTCGGCATGGGCGGCTCGACTTCCACCCCTTAATGCCGTATCTTCGCTTGCAGAAATGTGGATCTGAACCGTTCGGGGAGCCTCTGGTGGAGAGTGGCAACGGCGGCGCGATGCGCCACCCTGAGTCAACGTCACGTCGTGACGCCCTCAAGCGGGGCGCCGTCATCGGTGGCCTGGCCTGGGTCGCTCCGGCCGTCCAACTGATCGGGGTCAGTCCTGCCCACGCCCAGACGGCGAGCCCCGGCGGTGGTGACGGCGGCCTGAAGAGCATCTCCTTCATCGCCTTCCGCTTCACCTGCGCTGACGGGACCTTCTTCGCCAAGGCCGAGAACATCACCGCCAGCAGTTTCGACTGCGACGGCCCGAACGAGAGAAGGGACGGCAACTGCGGCGTCGACCAGGCCGGTGCCGTCGCCCGCCACCAGCAGCGGGCTGTCCGGGGCGTGGGCCGTGACGATGTCGAGCGGGTCGTCGATGTCGAACACGGCCACCTCGGGCGGGTCCGGCAAGTCCGGGTCGGTCAACAGCAGCAGCTCGTCCTGGAGCTGGACCTCGGGGACGGTGACGTTGGGTTCGCCCGGCCCGAACT
>JAHWKL010000065.1 GCA_019347915.1 Actinomycetota bacterium | reverse complement strand
GCACCGCCGGAGGAGCCGATCACCCGGGCCGACAGGTGAGCTCCCTCGCCCGTCTCCCGCATGCCCCCAGCGTGGGCCTCGGTGCGGCGGTGGAGGCGTTCCTCGTTGACCGGGACCTGGCGGTGTCCACCCGCCGGGTCTACGAGCTCACACTGGCGGCCCTGGCCAAGGATCTGGGAGCCGACGTCGAGGTGGCCAGCATCGGCCGGGACGACCTCCGGGCCTTTCTGCATGCTCGCCACCACACGGCCGCGGCGAAGACCTGGAACCGGGTGGTGGCCACCCTCGGGTCGTTCTTCGCCTACTGCAGCCGCCACGGTTGGGTGGCCGCCTCGCCGGCCGCCGCCCTCGAGCGCCGCCGCGAGAGAGCCGACCGGGTGCAGGTCGCCCGGACGCGGGCCATCCCGCTCGAGGAGCTGGAGGGCTTCCTCGGCGCTCCTCGACACGCACTGCGGGAGCGGCCGCTGTGGCGCATGCTCTACGAGACCGCGGCCCGGGCTCAGGAGATCCTCCTGCTCGACGTCGGAGACCTCGACGTGCCCAACAAGCGGGCCATGGTGATCGGCAAGGGCGGAAACGCCGAGCCGATCGGATGGGAGACCGCTACCGCCCGGCTGCTCCCGCGCTACCTCGCCGGACGGAACGCCGGGCCGTTGTTCCTCTCCAGCCTGGCACCCGCCCCGTCCCGCCAGCCGGCGGCTGCTGACGCCGAGCCCGGCACCGGTCGGGCCCGCCTGTCGTACCGGCGGGCAGCTGAGGTGTTCCGCACGGCCAGCGGCGGCTGGACGCTGCACCAGCTGCGCCACAGCCGGCTGACGCACCTGGCCGAGGCCGGCGTCGCCGGACCGCTGCTCATGGCCAAGAGTCGCCACGGGAGCGTGAAGACGCTCAACCTCTACGCCAAGCCGACCTTCGACGCCGTGGCCGAGGTCACGGCCCGCTTGGACCCTGTCCGCCGCCGAGGAGCGCCCCACTGATCGAGGGCTTAGACATCACCGGTTGCCTCTGGCGTCGTTGCATACGTCCAGACCACGCCGGTTGCTTCCACGTCGGTGCCCACGTTGCGGCCAGCGGCCAGGGCACGCTCGACTTTCTTGCGGGCGGACGCTTCGTCGAAGGCGAGCACGGTGACCTTCGCTTCGATCTCGACCTGGAAGGGGCGCTTCTGCTTCGGCATGTCCTGAGGCTACGGAGGCGGACCGCGGGCGTAGGCGCGGCGTAGCGCCGGCGACGCCCTTTCACGCCACCTGGCGTCGGAATCGCCCGTTTCCGGACGAACCGCACCGCACAGAATCGCCGTAGAGGCCCTCACAGAGGACGCCGGGGGTGTTGGTACCGGGCGATTCCATCCGAACGCGGCCTTGGGACGGCGTGCCTCCCGGCACGAACCGCGACGCCGCTCGCGATTTCAGCTTTGGGCTGGCCGTCGATCGCAGCCATCTCGCGGTTGGTGCCACCTCACCACGACCTCAGAGGGCTGGCCCGGCAACCTCTGCCGGATAGCTTCACCGGGGGACCGACCGGCTACCTACCGCTTCCGGATCCGCAGCACGCCGACTATGCCAGTGGCTTCATCGGCGAAGTACGTCACCGAGATAGCCGGCAGTACCTCGTCGACGAAGACGTCCTGCATGCCGAGCAACGGCCGGCGGTTCTGGCGGGGAGGGCCGGTGTTTACCCACTCAACGAGCAGGTCGGTGAGGTCAGCTCGTTCAGTTGCGGAAAGCCTCCCGAGATCTGCCCACGCGTCGTCTCCGGTGACGACTGACCAGGTCACGTCGGCTCATGTCGACCATCTGCCCAGTAGGCGAGAAGCGCTTCCTTGTCGCGGAATCCAGGCAACGAACCGTCGGCGACCCTGCGTTTCATGTCGTCGATCATGGCAACGACGGCCTCGGGGCCACCCTTCTCCGTTACCCACCGATCGAAGTCGTCGTCATCCCGCTGGGTCGACACCGCGGCGAGTTTACGCGACGGGCCGAGCAGCGAGACGCTTGGTGGTCGACCCGCAGTCCTGCACCGCCGCCGGGAAGCCCTGCCGGTTCGCTCTCCACGACGGCGAAGGCGCGCACCGAGAAGAGGCCATCCGGTCCAGGCCCTCCGTCGTCGCCGACCGGCTCGTCGGCAAGCTTGTCCGAGCTCTCGGCACGCGCACGCAACCGTCCGTCGCATCGCTGCTTGACTCGTAACGACCTATGGAACGGCTCTCGTTGTTCGGACAGACTGCAGGCATGGCCGAGACAGGACGGGGACATGATGAATGAGGCCGAGGAGTTCCTGGCGGACACGATGCCGCGGTTCATCGAGGCGCAGACTGCGCTCCACAACGGCAACGTCGAGCCTTGGCTCGCCATGTGGTCGCAACACGATCCCGTGACGGTGTTCGGCTCCTGGGTTTCGAAGGCGGGCTGGGACGACCTGAACCCGCTGTTTCACGCTCTGGCGGGGCGGTTCTCGGATTGCGAGTCCGGCGACATTGACCTTGTCGCCGCTGGCGCGAGCGGTGACCTCGCCTACACCGTCACCTACGAGCGCACCTCGGCATCGGTAAACGGTGTGGCGAAGGCGTACACGCTACGGGTTACCCAGATCTACCGGCGTGAGGAAGGCGAATGGAAGCTGGCACACCGCCACGGTGACGAGCTCGCTTCTGACGAACCACGCCTGCCGGCGACGGCTTTGACGCGCTGACGGTGGCGCCGGCCCGCCCAGTGGCGCTGCGGCTGGTTCCCCGGTCCGGCGGCAGGGCGTCAACCGGCGCTGTCGCGGCAAACCGAGGCGATCGTGACCGCACTGGAGACGGCTTGGCGGCCGCCAGGCGACGCGGTGGACAGAGTCGAGCGCTTGAGGCCTCGACGCGCACCGCCGGCGGCTTGGCAGCGTCCGGGCGCTGACATCCCTTTGCGCACGGGTGCTGACATCGCGCTGCGCAAACCCGCTGACACGTTGCTGCGTGTCCGCTGACATTCCGGCTGCGCATGACACCTACGGCTGTTCAGTTCGGCTTCCCGCAGTGCTTCGGCTGCGTCAACGAAGTGGTAGATACTTTTGTTATGCACCACTCGGCGGCGTTGCCGAGCTTGCCCCGTGCGCTTCACCGCCGCCGCCACCAATGGTTGGGCGGATTGGGTGGAGGCCCTGGACAGGTCGGCCTCGGCCTGTTGGTGTAGGTCGGCCTGCATGCTGTACCGCCGGCTGCGACGTGCGGGCCCGAGCCACCGGCGGCTCGCATTCGAACTTCAGGCCAGGGCGAAGGTGCCCGACTAGTGCACTTGGGACTAATCGCGGGCCCGTCTCCAGGCGAGACCGCTTCGGGCGCCGGCAGCTCCGGTCAGCCAGATAGGGCTGGCGGACGTGTGGCTCGACCGGCAGCCTGGTCCTGTGGCGGACGTGAACATTCGTTCCCGGAGGCACGGCGACGTAGCGGCCTGCGTTGAGATACTCCGGCGGGTTCACCAGATCGACGGTTACCCGACGCACTGGCCGCAGGACCCTGTCCGCTTCGTTGCACCGCCGTACGAGCTCCAGGCGTGGGTCGCAGAAGAACCGGGCGGTGAGGTGCGTGGCCACGTGGCGCTCCACGATGCTGATCAGGACCCTGCATGCGAGCGCGCCCAGTCCGCATCTGATCTCGGGCCCGACAACCTCGCCGCTGTCGGCAGGCTGTTTGTTGCCCCTGGGTTTCGCCGGCGTGGCGTCGGTGTGGAGCTGCTTCATGCAGCGACCACGGCGGCTCACCGACGACGACAACGGCCCTTCTTGAACGTCGTGCAGACCCTGGACGCCGCCATCGCAATGTACGACCGAGGCCGGTGGGAGAACCTCGGACCTCTCCGTATTCACTTCCGGGACGGCAACGTCCTCGACACCGTCGTCTACCTCGGCCCGGCACCGTCGGCGGTGAACACGTAGTTCCGATGATCTCTGAAGACCACACCGGCGGCCCGGGCTGGCGGCCCCGGTCAACTGACACAGGGGCTCACCACGTGGAGTTCTGCGCGTCACTCCACGACGGCGAAGGCGCGCACCGGGAAGCTGCCGAGCCCGCGGACCTTGACCGGTACGGCGAAGAACCGGAACGCCGCGTCAACGAGTCCCTCCAGCCCGGTCAGGTGCTCAACCACCGGCACCCCCTCGGCCAGCAGCCGGGTGTGGGCGGGACGCTCGCCGCCGTTGGTGTTGTCGATGTTGACGGAGTCGATGCCGACGAGCGCTACGCCTGCGGCGACGAGCTTCTCGACGGCCGCCTCGGCAAGGAAGGGATGGTGACCACGGCCATAGACCGTGGTGCGCCAGTGGCGGTCCCACCCGGTCGCCAACAGCACCGCACGCCCCGTCAGGCCGGTGTCGGGGAGCGTCTCCGGCTCGATGGGGCCCTCGGGCGCGGCGGCGACGCACACACCCGGCAGGTTCGCGACGGCCTCCAGCGGCAAGTCGGCGAGGTCGTCGCCGTCGGAGTAGCGGTGGAACGGCGTGTCGAGGTACGTGCCGGTGTTGGCCACCATGTCGATGCGGCCGATGTGGAACTCGGTACCGGGCGGGTAGTGAGATCGAGATGTCTCCCGGGTGAGGTGGTCGCTGATCCGGGGTGGCGGCAGCCCGGGGTAGGTCACCATGTCGTTCTCCACCGTGTGACTCAGGTCGACGAGCCGGGCAGTCATCCGCAACCTCGCTGGCCTGAGGGTCCGGCGTTCCCCGGCCCCGGGCACGCTCGCAACAAGGCGGCGCATTGGGACAGATCCCGGCACTCGCAATTGGCCAGGCCCTCGAGGAGCCGTTGCATCCCCCTGAACTCTTCGATGAGACCCGCTATCGCGGGCAGCTTCCTCGTTGCCATCAAGTGCCAGGAGTCCTGGACGGCCCCGCCGGCGGTCATGCCACCGAGCAGTTCGCCCACCTCAGCCAGGGTGAACCCGGCACGCTGCGCGGAGGTGATGACGGTCAGACGGTCGAGTACGCGAGCGTCGTAGCGCCGGCGGCCCGACACTCGAGGCGGGGCGGGGATCAGCCCGATGCTCTCGTAGTAGCGGAGGGTGGATGCCGGGACGCCCGACTGGCGGGCCACCTCCCGGATGCCCAGCCCGTCGGCGACCCTCACGACTCGAACGCGGCCGCCAACGCGCCGATCCTGTCAGGCGGGCCGGTGACGTCCAGCACCACACAGTTGCCTTCGTCGCTCAGTGCCCACGACGCCCACCCGCAACAGTCTCGTTCGGCGGCGACGAGCGCGCTCAGGGCGTCTGATATGTCCGGCGAGCGCCGAAAACGGGCCCGGAATCCGTTCTCCGTTCGGACCCGGTCGACCAATGCCGCGGCCACATCACCGCAGGCGGCGCGACGATCGACCAGCTCTTCGGGCCCGAGAGTGCATTCGAGGTGGCGTCGCTGTTCCATGACAGCCAGGCTGCCTCCTCAAGTGCGCTCGAAGTCAAGGGGAAATGCTCGCCGCCGGGCCCCGCGCCGGTGAGCACGGGGGACATGCCCGTTCCCGGGGGCCTGCTCCCCCACACCGGTGTCACCGGACGCACGCTCGTCACGCTGGGTACGTTCCTCATTGCCCTCGGGGGCTGGTGCTGGTCGGCCAACCTCAAATTCCACGTGGGTTCCCATCCTGCAACTCTTCGATCACACCATCGACGGGCGGACCAGTTGCCAGGAGTTTTGTGGCTTCCGTGCTGGGTCCGACACCGTCGTTGGTCCTGTTTGCGGCGTTGGCGAGAACGCCCGTGGCGAAGCGCTCGTTGAACCCGGCGACGAAGCCGAGAGCCGAGAAATAGAACAACCGGGTGGTGGGCGAACCTTCCACCGAGGCGGGTACCACGTCGAGTAGCCCTCCGGCGACGACGAGAAAGGTGGCTGCCCCGAACACTGCACCGATCAAGGGCCGGAAGGCTCCAAGCATCCGCACCGCCCGGTGCTCGGCCAGTGGATCGAGGAAAAAGTTGTCGGAGCCCATGCGCGTCATGACGCTAACGACGGCGCCGGCGCTGCCTGCAGACATGACGGCGAAGAACGTGTCCGTGCTCGAGCTGGACGTCGGCTGCGAGATCAGGACCGACGCTCCCAGCACCACTAGCCCGAGCACGGCGAGACCAATGAGCATGCCGTTGAAGTAGGCGAAGTTGGAGCCCCAGCGGGTGGCTGCGTCGAACTGTCGACCCGCCTCGTCGAGCCGTCGGTGGGCATCGGCGATGGCGATCTTGATCCGCTCACGCTTGGTGTCCTCGGCCCCCGCCTCAGCGTCGGCGTCGGGCGAGGGAGGTGGCGCCTCGGACTGGACGGTGTCGAGCACGCTCAGCAGGTACACGACAACCGAATACATTGACTTATGGATGGCGATGCTGTTCTGGGTCCGTAGCAGCTGAGTGGCTCTCTTCGAGAGCGCAACGCAACGCCACAGCACCTGGGCGAAGCCGGGCGTGACGGTCACGACGGACGCGGTCGGGTACCGGATGTGGATTCGGTACTGGTCATCCGTACGTCGCCACCGACGCTTCTCTGTCTTCCGCTTGGTGAGCAGGGCCCCGCCCGGCAGGTTCTGGCAGAAGTAGGACTCCTCGATGCTGACGCCGTCGGCCTGGTAAACCTTCATCAACTTCGAGAAGTAGCCTTCGTGCAGTGCCCGGGAGTGGGCATCGTGGCTGGTCCTCTTCTGTGTGATGGCCTCGACCAGGTGATCCAAGCTGACGGACCCTGCCTCGATGGCTCGGTCGAACTCCGGGACGGCGCCTCTGGAGCGGCGGCCGTTGGCCTTGGCCCCGGGTGGAGTGCCTGGCGGCGCCTGCGTCTCCATCTGACCTCCTGACATCGACTCCCGTCAGCCAGACCGTGGTGGTGGCCGGTGGCGGGTTGTTAGGCTGGTCCTCTCGCCCACCATTCTCACTGACCGGATGTCCCGTTGACCAGGGACAACTGTCCCGAATGCGCCGGGACACCGGCTCGGCTTTCGCCCGAGGCCCCGGTAGCGATCACACCTTGATCTCTGCCCAGATGGCGGCATGGTCGGACGCCGCCTCCTCGCGTGTGATCATGGTGTCGAACATCCTGCCAGCGGGAGTCTTCCGGTCGTCCCAGACGCCGGTGGGGGACGCACTTGGGCGGTCCACTATCCGGGGCCCCTGTCAACCTTTGGAGTCTCCCTAGGCGTGCACAGTGGTGATCCAGTGGCTCAGCCGCGGAGAAGCCAGTGCGAGATCGACCAGCTGGCGACAGCTGCGACCGCAAGGCCACGGTCGACCAGTACGGCGGTTGGTTTTACGCGCGGCGCAGAACTAGGTCGTACGAAGCGGCACGACCCTAACCGGCAAGTCGAGTTAAAGATGACCAACTAGGTAGCTAGCTTACGGCAGATCCAGCGTTGGTAAGGAGTACAGCTGCTTGGACCTTCGTGAGCCACGAAAGCTACTTCGCTACGGGCAGGTCGAACAGGGGATTCGGCTTGCCGGGGTCTCCGATGACGGGCGCTCCAGCAGCTTTGAGAGCATCCGCCTGTGCCGGCGCCAAGCCGTGAGGGCTCCGCTGAAGCCCATTCGTGACGTAAAGGGCACCGGAGTGCCAGAACAGGACCATGTCAGGAACTCTCCTTCGTGGAACATCGCGTTTGCCTAGTCGCTCCCCAACTTGCCGCCGCATATCGTCCATCGACCAGTCGCCGGGATCAGGTTTCCGTTCCGGAGCCCATTCTTTGTGGCCGCAACACCAGCTTTCGTCACGGCCGATGCCGGACAAAAGGGCGGCAACGAGTACGGGATACAACTCACGTTGCGCTGGGGTCCATGAGCTACCATCGGAGTCGGCCTCGATGCCGAGGACCTGGCCGTTGTGGGAAAGCCCCCGGTATCCACCTTTCCCGGCGTGATTGGCACGGCCAGCGGCGATGACCCTGCATGAACCGTCACGGCAGAATTGTACGTTGCAAAGCGGTCCACTCAGATCCTGACGGCCGTCTCTTAGGGTCAGACGGACATCGCCGTTAGAGCCAGTGTGGTGGGCGACGACGCCCTGAGGATTGAAGTTGATCGATCCCCTCGTTTCCCAGCCCGGCTCAAGTTCCACCTTCAATTGGAACTTGCGCAGTGCGTCAGGAATCCACAGCTGGTATCCCATCAGACCTCTTCCGGTGCGGGCTCGCCATCCTGCCAAGACCATCCCAGTTGAGCGTCAGGGTCGTCATCGTTGAGGATTGGATGCTCCGACGGAAGTTGCTCGGCAAGGTCCATAAATTCGGCCGCCTCGTCCCGTGTCAATGCGCCCGATCGCACGGCGTTCACTACATCGGCAGGTGTGGTACTGAAAGTTTGCTCGGCCAGCACTGTCAGCCGAGCCTCGATCTGTTCCGTTGTGTCGGTCATCGATACGCGCTCCGCTCTAGACGCACAGACTCTCCTCTGACCGCTAGCGAGCAAAGCGTCTAACGTTGCTGGTTGCTTGTCAAGGGGTACCACGACCACGACGGTGCCTGACATGAGCGCCGGAGGTTTAGCGCCATCTCCTCCTCGAACCTGGCGACTGTGTGGGCACGACGAGGCCTGGGCCCTTCGTCGTCACCGCGCTCGCCGGTGAGAGCTACTAGATCGGGCGGCGGGGGCGCGAGCTGGGACACCGGCACCATCCTGCTGACGCTCAAGCGTCCCCCGGCGTTGAGTCGGCCCGGGCCGTTTCGCACGGGCGGAGAGGGGGACAGGGGCGTGACCGGCGGTGACGGGACCGGACAGGACGCCGGCACTGCGGAGCACGCACCTGGGGGCTTACCTCGCGTGCAGCAAGGTCGGGCAGACGGCCGTCGCCGTCCCCCGCCCACCGCGGCCACCTCCCGGCGGCGCCCCGACACCGGGCCAAGTTCACTGCGGGAGCGTTTTACCGGGTTAGGTACTGTAGGTAGGCAAGGTTTGTGCCGTCCGTAGTGCTCTCACCGTTCTTTCCCGCTGTGCGCCGGGGGAGGGCGACAAGCACGGGTCCAAGAGGAGGCGACATGTACGGCGAAACCCAGCCCACGGGTACGAAGACGCCGAGGTATCACGGCCACGGGACGAGAGGCGAGTATCAAGGGGTTGAGGGGCCGCCCCAGTCGTCGTCCTACGAGGGCAGATTCGGGCGCATGTTCCGGCGCCTCCCGGTTTTTCTGCCTGAGAAGCGCTTCCTCAGGGAACTCGCCGACGGGATGGTCGAAGAGGACGGGCGCAACCCAGCCGGAGACAACGACGCCATCCCGGCCGGCTACACCTACCTCGGCCAGTTCATCGACCACGACATCACCTTCGACCCCGCCTCCTCCCTCCAGCGCGCCAACGACCCCGATGCCCTCGTGAACTTCCGGACCCCGAAGTTCGACCTCGACTCCCTCTACGGCTCAGGTCCCGCTGACAGCCCGTTCTTGTACGACCAACGCTCGCCGACCGGCCTCGAACTCCTCGTCGGCAAGTGTCTCGAGGACGAGAATGATCCTGGGAGCGAGATCGATGAGGACGACCTGCTCCGCAATCGCCAAGGGCGGGCCCTCATCGGCGACCCGCGCAACGACGAGAACACCTTCGTCGGCCAGCTACAGCTGTCCTTCGTCAAGTTCCACAACCGGGTGGTGCGAGACGTCGTCGCTCCGACGGGACTCTCCGGGCCCGAACTGTGGAAGGAAGCCCAGCGCGTCGTGCGTTGGCACTACCAGTGGGTAGTAATTCACGACTACCTCACAAGGACGGTTGGGCCGGATCTCGTAGACGACCTCTTACCGAAGCCAGCAGGAGGCAAGGGGGAGCCTCGCCGCTTCTTCCGCCCCCAGCACACCGCCTACATGCCGGTCGAGTTCTCGGTCGCGGCCTACCGGTTCGGCCACAGCCAGGTGCGCGGCGGCTACAAGATCAACGAGACGGTGGGGCCATTGCCCACGTTCAAGCCCGACACCCTTGACGAGCACGGAAATGTCGTGCGTCCGGGGCGGCTGGAGGATTTCCGAGGATTTCGTGGCCTACCGCCGCAGTGGACGAACTCCTGGCCGTTCTTCTTCCGGCTGGATGCGCAGGGGCCGGTGCCGTCGCGGAAGATCAACACGCAGATTGCGCGGGCTTTGGTGGCTCTCCCCGGGGAGCGGCCCGGGGAGGCCGGGGAATCCGAGGAGCGGCGCGACCAGCGGTCGCTGCCCAGACGCAACCTCCTTCGTGGTCTCGCCATGCAGCTTCCCGACGGCCACCGCGTCGCCCTCGCCATGGGCGAGGAGCCCTTGACCGAGGAGGAGCTCGGGTTCTCGCCGGCCAAGCAGCGGCCTCCGCTGTGGTACTACGTGCTGCGGGAGGCGGAGAAGCGCCAGGACGGCAAGCGGCTGGGGGCGGTGGGAGGACGCATCGTGGCCGAGGTACTAATCGGCCTCGCCGAACTGGACCCGCTCTCGTACTTGTCGGTGCAGCCCGGTTGGAGCCCTGAGCTGCCGCTAGGGAGGAACGGTCAGTTCGACATGCCCGCAATGCTCGAGTTCGCCGTGCCACAGCAGTGTGCACGGTTCTAGGGAGCAAACCTGAGATCACGACCTGGGAAACCGGCAGCGAGACGCAAAACCAACCCGCCGGCGCAGGGCTGGGACCGGGAGGAGTAAGGCTGCTGATAGCGGCGATCCGGCTGCGACGCGCTTCGGACGCCCGGGTTCGCCACCTCGGGACGGGACGGGCGCGGGTGGCCCGGTCGGGCCTACGCCAGCCGCACCCAGCTGGCGACGGACGGCACCGAGTCGTTGTCGGTGATGAAGAGCATGTACCACCCCGGGGGGGCGAGGTTGGGATTGATCGGGACGGCGACGTCGAGTCTCGTGTTTGCCTGCGCAGTGATCTCAAGGTCGACGAGGCGTTGGCTCGAGTCGAATGAGTGGGTGGTGACGCCGGGCCGTATGAGGCTGACCCACTGGATGCGCCCAGCGGCAGGTGAGCGGATGCTGAAACGCTGGCCGTAGGTGATCTCGGCCTCGGTTTCCTCGATCACCGGTCGTTCGCCCCGGAACAGGTAGGGCGGATGGTACACGTCGAGTCTGAGCTCCTCGTTGGGGTCGGCCGCTTTCCATTCGCCGTTCTCGTCGCGGACTTTCCACACGGCTTGCTTCCCACCCTGTGGGTTGCCGCCGCCGGCCACGACCCTGCCGTCGGGCAGCAGCAGGGCAATAGAATGGTAGAGCCGAGGGATGGTGCTGCTCGCCGCGATGCGCCAGCTATCGGTCGACGGGTCGTAGATCTCAGCTTGGAGGCGCCCGACGACCTTCTCTTCTCGCTGGAGGGCGCCGCCGCACACCAGAACCGTGCGGTCCGGAAGTATGACGGCGTTCAGGTGCATGCGCGGCAAGCTCAGCGGCGCCGCCGGACGAAAGCGGGGCGCCGGCTCGCGCAAGTCGATGATGTCAGCGCTCTCGGTGGCGTTCGCCTGGCCGCCAGCGGGACCTCCCCCAATGATGAGCACGTTCTGGTGCTGGGCCGGGGGCAACACGACGCTGGCGGCCTGGTTGCGCCACTCCGGGGCCAAGAGCCCCTCGACGGGCGTGACCGTGACCGGCTCGTGAGAGATGTCGATGATGCACGGCCCTACCGCGCTTGGGTCATCGACGCGGCCGCCGGCAAAGAAGACGCGACCGTCTGCCATTTGGAACAGGTGGGGATAGAGCGGCAGGGCGGGGATGTCGTGCGGCACGTGAAGGAGCTGCCAGGTGTCGGTGTCTGGGTGGTAGATCTCGAGGTCGGGGTTCGTCACGCCGCCGGTTTCGACAGCGCCGCTGACCGTGAGCACGGATCCGTCCCCCAGAGTCACGAGGGTCGGGTACCAGCGCCCGCGTGCCATGGCCGGCTTTGGCGTCCATCGCGCCGTCCAGGGGTCGAAGGCCACCGCCTCGGCCCGTCCGACGAAGCCGCCACCGTTGGGATAGCCGATGGTGCCGCCGGCCGTGAGCAGGCTCCCATCGGCGAGGAAGGCGTTGCCGCAGCAGAAGAAGTCGATGGGCCTGCCTTGGGCGTCACGGAGGTTCTCGGGGTGGGAGAATTCGCCTTCGCCCGGCGCGCTGTGAGGATCCCAGACGACGCTGGTCCAGACCCCCTTCGTGACGTCACCGAAGTCGGGGGACTCGAACCTTGCCTTGCTGGCGCCGGACCCGGCGAAGAAGAGGATCTTTCCTGACGGCAGGGTGGCGCCGTGGACGGCCAGGACCTCTGAGAGGTAGGGAAGCTCCTCCCACGCCCCCTCGCTCGCAGGGTCGGCGGCGATGGGAAGCAACTGGTATTGGCCGGCATTCTGCCCCTCGGGGCTGTCGACCAACAGGACGACGAGGCCTTCACCGCCAGCAGCTGGGCGAGTGGCGACGCCCCCGCCCTGGTTGTGCCAAGAGAACCACCCGGGAACACCGACCCATGCGTTCCAGCCGCCGTTGACCATCCCGTCTGCGTCGAGGTTCTTCCCGATCCGGTAGAACGCCTGGTTCTGCCCTTCTGGGGCATCGACTTGGAACACTACGAGTTTGAACACCTGGCGTTCGGGCTGGCCGCCGGTGCCGCCCCCGGGGTGTTCCGCATGCTCGCCAGCGTCATGGTGGTGGTGTTCGGGCACCTCGTGGACCGACTCGGCGAACGCCGCGACGGCGACCCCGGCGCCCTCGTTCATCCACGAGAACCACTCGGGGACCTCGCGCCACGGGCTCCACCCGCCGGTCACCTCCCCCTCGCCGTCCAGGCCTCGGCCGACGCGGTAGTAGCCCTTGTTGGCGCCGTCGGGTGCGTCCACCATGAACACGACCAGGTCGGCGCCGCCATCGCCGCTCAGGTCGGCGACGGCGACCCCGGCGCCCTCGTTCATCCACGAGAACCACTCGGGGACCTCGCGCCACGGGCTCCACCCGCCGGTCACCTCCCCCTCGCCGTCCAGGCCTCGGCCGACGCGGTAGTAGCCCTTGT
>JAHWKL010000064.1 GCA_019347915.1 Actinomycetota bacterium | reverse complement strand
ACCGACCTCGACGGCCCCGTCTTCGCGCTGACCAACCTGCCCGAGACGGTCAAGGGCGCCCTCTTCGCGCGCTACTCGCGCTACCCGGGCACGCTGCGCCGCCTGTTCCTGGACGAGTTCGCCGACTCGCTGCCCGAGCACGCGGGGCGCTTCGAGGCCGGCGAGGGGGAGCGTGCCGCCAGGCTCTACGAACGCGTCTTCCTGGGCTACGGCGACGACTCGGTGGCCCAGCTCGGTGGCGCGCACGTCGCCTGCGAGTGGGTGAGCAACGTGCTGACCAAGGTGCTTCAGCGCCCCCGACTGGCCGCCTACCTCGAGCAGTCCACCCGCTACATCGCCTACCACGCGCCCATGCCCGGCGGGGGCTACCGCTATCTGCGCGACCCGTCGCTGGGCGCGCAGTACGAGCGGGCGATGGACGACCTGTTCGCCACCTACGCCGCCGCGCTGCCCCGCGTCATCGACACGTCCGTCGCCATCGACGGCCGGGTGCTCGACGTGGTGCGCGCCGGCTTCCTGCACGGCTGCTTCCTCGTGCCGTCGCCGGTGCTCGGCGAGCTGCAGGGGCTGGCCGACGCCGAGGACGACCTGCGGCGCAGCAAGGGCCGCCGGGGCTTCGAGGTGCTCGAAGCCCTCATAGGTCATTCCGGCGTCGAGCTCGGCGGGGGTGAGGGTCGGCAGACGGAACGCCTCGAGCCAGTACGCCGCGTACGACTCGAACGTTTCGTTGACCGCTCGCCGCAGCGCGAAGCCGGACAGGGACGGGTCGATCCGCCGGAGGTTCCGGGCCACCAGCAGCCGGCGGGTGGCGTCGGGGACAGCCGCGCCCGTCCCCACCAGCTTCGCCAGCGGGCCGAGCAACGGAGCGGGCACCCGCCGCGCCACCGCCGAGGCGGCTTGGAACGCCGTCAGCAGACGGGAGGACACGGTGCGTCAGGAACGGATGCGCCGGCGGCGCCGGGCGGCCGCGCCCGACCACGTCCACCACTCGGCCTCCCGGGCGCTAGCCCCCCACGCCCGTGGCCTCGCCCCGGTTGGACGGGCACACCAGCAGCTCGGCACACGCGTCCCCGATGGCGGGGGCGAAGTACACGTCGTCGGAGGGGAAGCCCAAGGGGGCGTAGGTCCGTGAGGTCACTCCCACCACCTCGCCGCTGGCGTTCACCAGCGGCGCCCCCTGGAACTGCACGCCGACGGGCGTGTCGTGCTGGATCCCCGCCGCGCTCACGTCGCCCACCAGGCCCTGGCTGGCGGAGCCCCCCGCTCCGCCGAGGCCGGAGACCGAGAACACCCGCTCGCCGGTGCTGGTGCGGCCCGACCACGGAAGGCGCTCCAGGTCAGGCCGGGGGATGGAGAGCAGGGCCAGGTCGCGGCCCTCCTCCCAGCTCACGAGCGTGGCCACCAGCTCCTCGTCGCCCTTGCGCACCCGTACCTCGGGACCCGGCTGGCGGGTGGCGGCGCGGACGGTGGTGAAGGAGGTGAGCAGGAAGCTCTGCTCGGCATCGGAGAACACCACGAAGCCGCTGCCGACCGAGGGTGCGCCGTTCTCGTCGAGGGTGGTGACGAAGAAGGTGGCGGGAGCCACCCTCTCGACCAGCTTGTCGAGGGTGTCGCCGGTGGCGCCCAGCTGCTGGAGCGGCTCCAGCTCGGCTCGCACCGCCGCCCGGGCCTCGTCCTTCTCGGTGGCGATGATGTCGAGGGCGGTGTCGAGCCGCTCCTCGAAGGTCTCGGCGTACTCGACGCCGCGATCGAGCCGGTAGGCGTAGTAGGCGTAGAGGATGGCGCCGCTGAGCGCGGCCCCGAGGCCGGCGGCGAGGATCACGGCGCTGATGCCGAGCACCGAACGAGGCAGGACGCGGCCCTGCCAGTCGGGCCGGCTCCGGCGCTCCGGTGAGCTCCGGCGCTCCGGCCGGCTCTGGCGCTCCGGTGAGCTCCGGCGCTCGGGTGAGCTCTGGCGGTCGGGCCGGCTCTGGCGGTCGGGCCGGCTCCGGCGCTCGGGTGAGCTCTGGCGGTCGGGCCGGCTCTGGCGCTCGGGTGGGCGACGGTCGGGCCGGGGGCCCTCGGGCGACATCGCCCCGCAGGGTACCGCTGCCCCGCCCCCGGCTCGGGTCGCTCCCGGCCCCGCCGGTACCCTTGGCCTCGTGCCTGCGGTGCTGTTCGTGATGTTCCTGGTCGTTCCCCTGGTCGAGCTCTACGTGCTGCTCCAGGTCGGTTCGGCCATCGGGGCGCTCAACACCGTGGTGCTGGTCGTGGTGGTCGGCATCGCCGGCGCATGGCTGGTGAAACGGGAGGGCCTCGGGGTGATCCGCCGGATTCGCTCCCAGGTGGCGGCCGGCCAGGTGCCGGGGCGCGAGCTGGTCGACGGCTTCCTGATCCTCTTCGGGGGCGCTCTCATGCTCACCCCCGGCTTCGTCACCGACGTCGTGGGCCTGGCCCTGCTGGCCCCCCCGGTCCGGGCCGCGGCTCGACGCTCGCTGGCCCACCGCCTCCGCGTCTACGTGGTGGGCCGGGGCGGCGGCCACTCACTCGGTATGTGACCCGCCCCGGGGACGGGGTCGAGCGTGACGGTCGGCGTCAGCGGCGACGCATTCGCCCGCTGCCCGCTCGGCTGTCTCGGACGGACGAGTTGTCCCCCTGCTTGGCCCTGCCGTGCTTGGTGTCGCCGCCGGACTGGACGCTCTGGGCGCCGCCGCCCTCGCCCTCCTGGTTGCCGCCGGTCTCCAGCTCGGAGTAGCCCCCCTCCTCGGTCTGGGTGAGGGCGGCCTGCGCCGTCATGCTCGGGGTCTTGAGGGTCCTCTGAGGGGACCTCCACGCCGCTTCGAAGTTGGTCAGCATGGACAGATTGTGCCCAGTAACCCGGGGGGCGTCAACGTCAGGTCCGAACGTCCCGGCCGGAAAGGGGACACCGGTCCCGGGTCGGCGGGACAACGCGGCATCCATGCTCGAACGGGTGAGGAGTACCGTGACGACCTTCCTGCGGAAGGAAGCCCCCATGAGCGCCAGCGCCCACGACCCCTCGACGGACGGATCAGACCCCAATCCCCCGCCCATCCTGTCGGCGTCGGGTGTGTGCAAGCGCTACCGCACCGGCGCGGAGTCGGTCGAAGCCCTTCGTGGGGTCGATCTCACCGTGGAGCCCGGCGAGTTCGTCGCCGTCATGGGCCCCTCGGGCTCGGGCAAGACGACGCTGCTCAACTGCCTGTCCGGGCTCGACGACATCGACGAGGGCACGGTGGTGCTCGACGGTGAGCGCATCCACGACCTGAGCGACGCCCGCCGCACCCGCCACCGGGCGGCATCCATGGGCTTCGTGTTCCAGGCCTTCAACCTCATCCCGGTGTTCACCGCGGTGGAGAACGTCGAGCTGCCCCTGCTCCTGTCCGGGGCGGCCCCCAAGGAGGCACGCCGCCGGGCGGCGGAGAGCCTGGAGCGCCTCGGCCTCGGGCATCGGATGGGGCACCGGCCTCCGGAGCTGTCCGGCGGGGAGCAGCAGCGGGTCACGGTGGCCCGTGCCGTCGCCGGCCGGCCCCGGATCGTGTGGGCCGACGAGCCCACCGGCAACCTCGACAGCGAGACGGCGGCCGGGGTCATGGACCTGCTGCGGGACCTGCACCGGGACGGGCTGACGCTGGTCCTCGTCACCCACGACCAGGCCATCGGGGCCATGGCCCAGCGGCGGGTGGTGGTCCGGGACGGCTGCATCGTCTCCGACGAGCGGGTCGCGGTCCCGGGATGAGGTCTCCGGCGCCGTGAGCCTGGTCGCGCTGGCGTCGGTCCCACTGCTGTTCCTGCTGGTGCGCCGCCCGGTCCTGCGCCGGCTGGCGCTGCGAAACGCCTCCCGCCGGCCCCGGGAGACCGCCCTGGTCGTGTTGGGCTCGATGCTCGGCACCGCCATCATCACCAGCGCCTTCGTCGTGGGGGACACCCTCGACGCCTCGCTGCGCCAGGGGGCGGTCACCAGCCTCGGGCCGGTCGACGAGGTGGTGCGCACGACCGACGCCGACGAGCAGGCGGCGCTGACCCGCCGCCTGTCCGCTCTCGACCGATCGAGCCCGACCATCGACGGCGTGCTGCCGCTGACGGTGGTGCCTGCCGCCGTCTCGGTGTCCGGACCGGGCGGGGAGGTGGCTCGTGTCGAGCCCGCCGCCACTGTGGTGGAGGTCGACTTCGACGCCGGCCGGAGCTTTGGTGACGACCCGGCGGCCACCGGCATCGAGGGGGGGACGCCGCCGCCGGGCCGGGCGGCGCTGGGCGAGGACCTGGCGACGGCGCTGGGTGCCGGTGCCGGCGACCAGGTGACGGTGTACGCCTACGGGGACCAGCTCGAGCTCGAGGTCGACCGGGTCCTGCCCCGGCGGGGCATCGCCGGCTTCACGCTCCCCGCCGACGCCGCCGCCCCGCCCGGAGGTGGGAACGCCCCCACGCTGCTGGTGGCGCCGGGGACGGTGAGCCGGCTGGCGACGACCGACGCGGCGGTGGGTGTGGCTCCGGCGACGGTGGTGGCGGTCTCCAACCGCGGCGGCGTGTTCGAGGGTGCCACCGTCACCGAGACGGCGGTCGAGGAGATCGGAGCTTCGCTGGGAGGGGTTCCGCCGGGGCTGTCGACGGCCAAGGCCGACCTGCTGGCCCAGGCCGAGGAGGTCGGCGCCCAGTTCACCGAGCTGTTCGGCTCCATCGGGTTCTTCAGTGTGCTGGCCGGGGTCCTGCTCCTCGTCAACATCTTCGTCATGCTCGCCCAGGAGCGGAAGTCGGAGCTGGGCATGCTCCGAGCCGTCGGGCTGCGCCGGAGCGCCCTGGTGGGATTCTTCACCCTGGAGGGTTGGTCCTACGCCCTGGCGGCGGCGCTGCTCGGGTCCATCGTCGGCATCGGCGTGGGGCGGGTGGTGGCGGGCGTGGCCACGGGCATCTTCGGTGGCGGGGACGGGACTCTCGAGCTGCACTTCGCCGTTGAGCGGGCGAGCGTCGAGAACGGCTTCGCCCTCGGGTTCGCCATCTCGCTGGTGACGGTGTTGCTCACCTCGCTGTTCATCTCCCGGCTCAACGTCATCCGCGCCATCCGCGACCTGCCCGACCCCTCGGCCGCCGGCCCCCGCCTCCGCTCGCTGGTCGCCGGCGCCGTGGCCGTGGTCGCCGGCGGCGCCTGGTCGGCCTCGGGGATCCCCACCGACGAGCCGTTCGCCACGCTGGCGGGGCCGGTGCTGGTGCTGGCGGGGATGGCGGCGTTGCTCTCGACGGTGGCGCCCAAGCGGGTGGTCATCTCCGTGGCCTCGGCCGGCGCCTTGACCTGGGCCGTCAGCGCCTTCGGCGTCCTCCCCGATGCCTTCGAGGGTGCCGACATCGCCGTGTTCGTGGTCCAGGGTGTGATCCTCACCGCCGCCGCGGTGGCCCTGGTCTCCCACAACCAGGAGGCGGTGGCCGCCGCACTCCGCCGTCTCGGTGGCGGCCGCTCGATGTCGATCCGGCTGGGGCTGGCCTACCCGCTGGCCCGCCGCTTCCGTACCGGGATGATCCTCGCCATGTACTCGCTGGTGGTCTTCACCCTGGTGTTCATCATCGTGCTCAGCGACCTCTTCGCCGGCCAGGTCGACCAGTTCACCGCCGACGTCTCCGGCGGCTTCGACCTCCAGGTGTCGTCCAACCGGAGCGACCCGGTCACCGCCGACGAGGTGCGGGCCCGTGACGACGTGGCCGCGGTGGCGGCGCTGGCTGACGTCGGTGCCGAGTTCGCCACCAGCAGGACCGGCGGCGACTTCGAGGGCTGGTACGTCACCGGCATCGACGAGGCGTTCGTGGAGCAGGGCCCCACCGCCCTGGAGGACGTCGGCGACTTCTCCGATGCCGCCAGTGCCTACCGGGCGGTGCTCTCCGACCCCGGCACGATCATCGTCAGCGAGTTCTTCCTCCAGGGTGGCGGGGGCCCCCCGGAGGCTGCGCTGGCACCGGGTGAACAGGTGTCGTTGCGCGACCCCGTTTCGGGGCGGACGGCGGAGCTGACCGTTGCGGCTGTGGCCAAGAGCTCGTTCGCCGATGACGGCGCCTACGTCTCGATGCGATCACTGTCGGAGCTCTACGGCCCCCGGGTCATCCCCAATCGTCTGCTCGCGGCCACCGCACCGGGCGCCGACCCGCAATCGGTGGCCGGTGACCTGGAGGCCGCCCACCTGGTGAACGGCGTCCAGGCGGAGTCCTTCCGGGACCTGGTCAGCGAGAACCTGGGGTTACAGACGCAGTTCTTCCGCCTGATGCAGGGCTATCTCGCCCTGGGCCTGGTGGTGGGCGTCGCCGGGTTGGGCGTGGTGATGGTCCGTGCCGTGCGTGAGCGCCGGCGGCAGGTCGGGGTGCTGCGGGCGCTGGGGTACGAGGCCGGCGCCGTGCGCCGGGCGTTCATGGTGGAGTCGGCGTTCGTGACGCTCGAGGGCGTCGCCGTGGGCACCACCCTCGCCCTGGTGACGGCCTGGCGCATCGTCGCCAACGACACCTTCGGCGAGCTGGGTTTCAGCGTCCCCTGGCTCGAAGTGGGAGGCCTGGTGGCGGCCACCTTCGTGGCGTCGATCCTGGCCACGGCCGCACCCGCCCGGCAGGCGGCCCGCATCCCGCCGGCGGTGGCCCTGCGCCTGACCGACTGATTCACTCCGCCGGCGATAATCCGCCGGCGCCCCGCCCGGTCGCCGGCGCAGCCGGCTTGGCCGGGCGGAGCGGTCATCAGTGCCGCCGGAGGCGGCGCCGTGCCCTTCGGGCGAGCGCAGCGAGCCTGTGCTGCTCCGCCTGGCGGACTCGATGCCTCTTGCGCCGGCGATAATCCGCCGGCGCCCGTTGCACGGAGCTGGACCAGTCGCTCGTGCTGCTCCGCCTGGCGGACTCGATGCCTCTTGCGCCGGCGATAATCCGCCGGCGCCCGTTGCACGGAGCTGGACCAGTCGCTCGTGCTGCTCCGCCTGGCGGACTCCGCAGCGTTAGAGGGCGGGCTACGACCCCTTGGGGCCGAGCGCCGCCTCGACGCTGTCGAGCAGACGGGCGGTGCACCCCGCCATGTCGACGGGGGGGATGGCCTCGTCGACGATGCGGCCGGCGATGGCGTGGAAGGCCTCGGCCGCCGGCCCCTCGCCCAGGGCCACCGGGGCCCCGGTGTCACCGCCGGCCGAGACCGCGGGCTCGAGCGGGACCTGCCCCAGCAGGGGCACGCCGATGTCGGACGCCAGCGCCTCGCCACCGCCGGTGCCGAACAGGGCGTACGACTGCCCGTGGTCGCAGGTGAACGCCGACATGTTCTCGATCACCCCGGCGACGCGCAGGTAGCTCTTGCGGGCCATGTCGGCGGCCCGGGCGGCCACCTTCTGGGCGCCGACCGCCGGCGTGGTGACGATGATGGCCTCGGCCCGCGGCAGCATCCGGGCCAGCCCCATCTGCACGTCGCCCGTGCCCGGGGGCATGTCGATGAGCAGGTAGTCCATGTCGCCCCAGCGCACGTCCTCGACGAAGTGCTGGACGGCCCGGTTGAGCATGAACCCCCGCCACATGAGGGCGGAGTCCTCCTGGTCGACGAGGAACCGCATCGACACGACCTTCAGCAGGCCGTCGCCCACCCGCCTCTCGTGCGGGACCATCTTCTTCTCGCCCTCGGCGCCGGCCAGACGGCCGTCGATGCCGAGCATCCGGGGGACCGAGAACCCGCCGATGTCGGCGTCCATGACGCCCACGGTGTACCCCCGGGCCGCCAGGGCGACGGCCAGGTTCACCGTGACCGAGGACTTGCCCACGCCCCCCTTGCCGGAAGCGATGGTGACGACCCGCGTGGTGGAGGGGATCTCGCTGTTGGGCGCCTGCTCCCGGGCGTTCCAGCGGGCGGTGGACATGGCCGCCGACTTCTCCTCCTGCGTCATCTCCGTCCAGTTGATGCGGACCTTGGTCACGGCCGGGTCGGACTCCACCCGCGTCCGCACGTCCTTCTGGATCTGGGCCCGCAGCGGGCAGCCGGCCGTGGTCAGGGCCACGGTCACGGTCACCACGCCGTCGTCACCGACCTCGGCGCCCTTGGCCATGCCCAGCTCGACGATGTTGCTGCCCAGCTCAGGATCGATCACGCCCCGCAGCAGCTCCATCACCTGGTCGGGCGTGGGCAGGGGGGGAGCGGCAGCAGCGGTCATCACCCTGCATTCTAACGGGAGGCATTCTAACGGGAGGTGCCGTGTAAACTCGCCCCGTGGACCAGGGCGGCGCACACCGACTGGCACTGTTGAAGGCGCTGGGGGACAACACCCGCTACGCCATCTATCTCGAGCTGGCCCGGTCACCGGTCCCGCTGTCGACGGCGGACGTGGCCGACTCGCTCGCCCTGCACGCCAACACCGTGCGGCCTCACCTCGAGCGGATGCGCGACGTGGGCCTGCTCTCCGTCGAGACCGAGAGCCGGGGTGGGGTGGGCCGGCCCCAGCATCGGTACTCGCTCGCCAACGAGGCGCCCTCGCTGGGCCTGGAGCCGCCCCCCATGCCGCTTCTGGCCCGGATGCTGGCCGGGGTGGCGGCCGCCGCGGGGGCGGCGCCCCACGAGGCGGCCGAGATCGGACGTGAACAGGGCCGGTCGGCGGCGGCGGCGCTGGGCACCGACGGCGACGACGACTGCGTGGCTGCCCTGGGGGCCGAGTTGGGCCGGCTGGGCTTCGACCCCGCCGTGGCCGACGAGGGCGAGGCGGTGAGCGTGGCCTTCACCCACTGCCCGTTCGCCGAGCTGGCCCAGGCCCATCCCGAGCTGGTGTGCCACCTCCACCGAGGGATGGTCGAGGGCTTCGTCGAGGCGGTGGGGGGAGCATCGGTCGAGCGGTTCCAGACCCTGCTCGACCGCCAGCCGTGCCGGGTCGAGCTGTCCCGGTCCTGAGGGCCGCCGGTACACTTGGCGCAGGTCGTGGTGTCAGCAGGACGGAGGAGCAAGCGATGATCAGCGTCACCGACAGCGCAGCGAACAAGGTGAAGCAGCTCTTGGAGGCGGAGGGCGACACGGAGATGGCCCTGCGGGTCGCGGTGCGTCCCGGCGGCTGCTCCGGCTTCAGCTACGAGATGTACTTCGACGGTGAGATCAACGGCGACGACATCAAGCACGACGTCGACGGCGTTCGGGTGGTCACCGACCCCGGCAGCGCCAAGCTGCTCAACGGTGCCGTCCTCGACTACAAGGACGGCCTCCAGGGCGCGGGGTTCGCCATCAACAACCCCAACGCCCAGCGCACCTGCGGGTGCGGGCAGTCCTTCTCCTAGCGATCAGGCGCCGGCGCCTCCGGGCGCCAGCTGGGCCACGTGACACCGGCCGGCCCCTCCCGGGCCGGCCGTTTCCGCGTCGGTGCGGGTGGCGGCGAACGACCGCCCGCCTCAGCCGTCAGCCCGTGAGCGAGGTGAGGGCCTGGTCGAGCTCGGTGGCGTCGTAGGTGTAGTCCAGCCGGTGCCTGATGGTCCCGTCGGGGGTCGCCAGGAACAGCGAGGGCTCCCACGCCAGTCCGTAGGCCCGGACCACATCGGTGACCTCCCGGGCGGAGTCGTCGGTGTAGACCTCGGCGTGGATCATGGTCACCTGGCCGGCGTAGTCGGGCTGGCGGGCCACGAGCAGATCGAGCACGGGGCCGCAGATGGCCGTCTGGCAGTAGGCCGGGGTCGCCACCAGCAGGGCGACGGCCCGCTCGCCGGCCATGGCCTCGTCGAGGCTGACCTCGTGGAGCGGGCAGGGGGGCTCGGCGGTGCAGATCGGGTCGACGCCGCGAGGGTCGTCGACGGTCGGACTGGGAACCGAGACCAGGGAGTCGCCGACCACGGGGACGGCAGGGACCTCACCCGGTGGGCGAGCGGCCACCACTGTCTCGGCCGGTTGCCCGTCGACGTCGGCGACGATGCGCCAGTTGCCGGGCTCGGGGAAGCTGGTGACCAGGGGAAAGTAGGGCCGGGGGACGCCCTCGCCGTGGCGCTCGACCGTCACCGGCTCGCCCAGTTCCCCGGCGTCGGCCGGGCCCACCCGCACGGAGAACTCGGCGGGGACGTCGTCGGTCACGACGCCCGATGCGTCGGCCAGGGCCAGGGGCAGCCGCACCTCCACGCCGGCGGGCTGCTCGGGGGAGAACACCCGGGCGAGGGTCAAGCCGGCGGCCGCTTCGGTGGTGGCCGTCTGCTGCTGGGGGCCCGTCCGACCGCCGCCGCAGGCAACCACGGCGGCCACGCTGCCGGCACCGGCCAGCAGCAGGCGGCGCCGGCTGATCAGCAGTCGGTCGTCCACGCTCGTCCACCCTAGGGTGGGCCGTCGTGGCCGGCAGCATCACCTTGGAGGTGGACGGTTGTGCCGTCGAGGTGGCGGACAACGGCGCCTCGCTGCTCGAGGTGCTGCGCGACCGGCTCGGCGTGCGCTCGCCCAAGGACGGCTGCAGCCCCCAGGGCCAGTGCGGGTGCTGCACGGTCCTGGTCGACGGCGCCCCCCGGGTCGCCTGCGTCACGCCGGTTCGCCGGGTGGCCGGGCGGCGGGTGACCACGGTGGCAGGTCTGCCGGCCGAGGAGAGGGAGCGGTGGGCCGGCGCCTTCCTCGCCACCGGGGCCAGCCAGTGCGGCTTCTGCACTCCCGGGATCGTCGTGCGCCTGTCGGCCCTGGCCGCCAGGCCGGACGGGGCCGGGGAGGAGGCGGCGGTGGAGCGGGCCCTGGGCGCCCACCTGTGCCGCTGCACCGGTTGGCGGACCATTCTCGAGGCGTGGGCCCTGGCCCGTTCCGGCGGGGGGACCGGTGCCGGTGTCGGACCGTCGCCGCCGCCAGGCGCCAGGGACCTCGCCAACGCCGCCGTTCGGGCCACCCTCGAGGGTGGGGCGCCCCAGGTGGTGGGCACCGACGTGGTGGTGGGCGCCGGCGGCTTCGCCGACGACACCGCGCCGCCCGACGCTTTGGTGGCCGTGCCCGACGGGTCCGGTGGCTGGGCCGTGGGGGAGACGTTGCACGAGGCCCGGGCCGTGGCCGGCAAGGTCCAGGGCCGGCGGAGCACGATCGACCTGCGTCATCCCCTCGAGGTGCCGCCCGGCGAGTGGGACCTGACGCTGCGGACGACCTGGGTCGAGCCCGCCTACCTGGAGACCGACGCCTCGTGGTGTGAGCCTGGCGGCGAGCCTGCCACCCCGCTGGCCAACGGTGGCGCCTTCGGGGGCAAGGGGGATTCTCCGGCGCCGGCGGCCGCCCGCCGCCTGGCCGACCAGCACGGGCGCCCGGTGCGGGTGCTGCTGTCGCGGGAGGACACCGTGCGTCTCGGTGCCAAGCGCCCGCCCGTCGCCGCCGGGGTGCGGGGCGACGGCACCGGGCTCCTGCGGGTGGTGCGCACCCCGGGGGTCGCCGCCGCCGTCTCCGCCGTCGCTCCTGGCCTCGTCGTGGAGGAGGTCGACGTGCCCGGCCCCCCCACCTCGGCTGCGCTGCGGAGCGCCGGCCAGGCCGAGGCCCTGGTGCTGCTGGCGGCCGTGCGAGGCGAGTCGCCCGTGTCGGTGACCACCCCAGCCGGCGCCACCGCGGTGGCCGAGGTCGGCGACGACGGCGTGCACGTTCGGGTGGAGTGCGGCCAACCGCTCGACGAGGTGGTGCTGCGCTCCTACTGCACCGGCGCCGCCCACATGGCCCTGGGATGGGTACGGCGGGAGGGCATCGCCGTCGACGAGGCGGGGACGGTCCACGACCTCACCATCCGCTCCTTCGGCATCCTGCGGGCCGGTGAGACGCCTCCCGTGGAGGTCGACGTCGTCGCCTCCGACGCCTCCCCGGTGAACGGGTCCGACGCCGTGTTCGCCGCGGTGGCGGCCGCCGAATGGCTGCGTCAGGGTTGCCCCCAGGACTGGCCCACGTCCCGAGCCCGAGGAGGCCCCCCATGAGCACCCCTGTCGGTCCCTACACCCCCGTCGTGCGTGCCGGCGACTGGCTGGTGGTGTCCGGCCAGGTGGGGATCAGGGACGGCGCCCTGGTGCACGGCGGCACCCAGGACCAGCTCCGCCAGGCCCTCGAGAACCTGAGGGGCCTGCTCGAGGCCGAGGGTGCGTCGCTGGCCGACGTGGTCAAGACGACGCTGTTCCTGCGCCACCTCAGCGACTACCAGGCGGCCAACGCCACCTACGTCGCCGCCTTCGGGGACCACCGCCCCGCTCGCTCGGCCGTGGGTGTGGCCGACCTTCCGCTCAACGCCCTGGTGGAGATCGAGGCGTGGGCCTACGTGGGACGGCCCTGAGCCAATCGCCGGCCGGGGCTGCCTCAGACTCCCCAGCGACTCTCACCGAAGCGGTACCCGACCGAGCGGACGGTCGTGATGAGGCTGGCCCGTTCCTCGCCCAGCTTGGCCCGGAGCCGCCGTACGTGGACGTCGACGGTGCGGGCCCCGCCGTAGTAGTCGTAACCCCACACCCGGCTGAGCAGGGTCTCGCGGGTGAACACCTTGCCGGGGTGGGAGGAGAGGAACTTCAACAGCTCGTACTCCATGTAGGTGAGGTCCAGAGGCCGTCCGGCGACGGCGGCCTGATAGGTCTCCAGGTTCAGCACGAGGTCGCCGTACTCGATCAGCTCCGGCCGGGTTCCCTGGCCGGTGCGCCAGAACAGGTGCTTGAGCCGGGTCTCCAGCTCGCCGGGGCGGACGGGAACGAGGCAGAAGTCGTCGAACAGGTCGTCGCGCAGGTCGAGGTGGGCGAGCTGCGGGGGCTGCAGCAAGAGCAGCACCGGCTCGAGCGGCAGGTCCCGCTTGCGGAGCGAGCGGCACAGGGAGAAGGCGCCGTCGGGATCTTCGGTGCCGGTGACCACGGCGCCGGCCCAGCCGTCCTCGGGCTCGGCGCGGTCAGCCTCGTCGACACTGATCGCCGCCTTCCACGGGTAGCCGCCGAGGTCGAGCGTCTGGGCCAGCTCGGCCGCGGGCGGGTCGGGGAAGACCAGCAGTGGCTCCACCGGCGGGACCTACAACCTCGGCAGGTAACGGTCGAGCTCGAACTGGCTGACCTGGGTCTTGTAGTCGGCCCACTCCGCGCGCTTGTTGCGAATGAACCACTCGAAGACGTGCTCGCCGAGGGTCGCCGCCGCCAGCTCGGAACCCTCCATGGCGTTCACGGCCTCGTTGAGGTTGCCGGGCAGGGGTCGAATGCCCTCGGCCAGCAGCTCCTGGGGGGTGAGCTCGTAGAGGTTGGCCCGGGTCTCCGGGGGCAGCTCGTAGCCCTCCTCGACCCCCTCGAGCCCGGCGGCCAGCACCATGGCAAAGGCCAGGTAGGGATTGCACGCCGGGTCTGGAGCTCGGTACTCGATGCGAGTGGAGTCGGCCTTGTTGCGCTTCGAGTGGGGGACGTTGACCACCACCGAGCGGTTG
>JAHWKL010000063.1 GCA_019347915.1 Actinomycetota bacterium | reverse complement strand
GGGCCCGAAGCTGCCGATGACCCAGGTCATGTACCGTCTGCTCGCTCGCGTCCTGCTGTACCGGGGCGTCCTCGTCGCCGTGGTGCCAACGCATCCGGTCCGACCTGAACGGCAAGAGCCGTACCGTCCGCAGCGTGGTGGGTGCGGCGGAAGATGAGCTCAGCTGCTCCCACCGTCACTGTTGCGGTGCCCACGCTCAACGAGGCCCAGCACATCGAGGCTTGCCTCGAGTCGGTCGGAGCGCAGAGCTACGGCGGCATCGTGGAGGTATTGGTGGTCGACGGCGGCTCAACCGACGCCACCCGGGAGCTCGCTGCCCGCTTTCCCATGGTCCGGGTGCTGGACAACCCCGACCGAATCCAGTCCGCCGGCCTGAACCTCGCCCTGGCTCAGGCACGGGGCCAAGTGGTCGTTCGCGTCGACGGGCATTGCCGCCTTGCCGTTGACTACGTCGAGCGCTGCGTGACGGCGCTGGTGGAGACAGGTGCGGCGATGGTCGGAGGGGCGATGCAGCCGGTCGGCGGAGGCTGGGTGGGCGCTGGCATCGCCAAAGCCCTGACCTCGAAGCTGGGAGCGGGCCCGGCTCGGTTCCACGTCGGTGGCCCCAGCGGCTTCGTGGACACCGTGTACCTGGGCGCCTTCCGACGCCAACTTGCCCTCGAGGTGGGCGGCTACGCACCCGAGGCGATCACCAACGAGGACGCCGAGCTCGCCATCCGCATGAGGCCGCACGGCGGCATCTGGTTCGACGCTCGGATCAAGTCGAGCTATACGCCCCGCAGCGGTCTGGCTCAGCTCGGTCGGCAGTTCTTCCGCTATGGCGGAGGGCGGGCGGCTACCGTGCGCCAGCATCCACGCTCACTCTCTCCGCGCCAGCTCGCCGCTCCCCTGTTGGTGCTGATGCTGCTCACTCCCTGGCGGCTGCCCGTGCTCGGCGCCTACGTCGCGGCGCTCGTGGCCCGGACGACGCCCGAGTGGCGACGTGATCCAGGCGTGGCCCTGGGGCTGATGCTCGCCATGCCCACCATGCACCTCCCCTGGGGCGTCGGATTCCTCCGGGGCCTGATCACACCGTTGCGCCGCTCCGCGTAGCCGGGGCCCGAACATGAACCGCGTTGCCCAGCTACGTAGGCCCTGCCCTCGGTGCGGGCGACAACCATCCGGCGATACCAGGTGAGCACCTCCCGGAGGCTGAAGGGACTGGCCGGAATGCTCTGGCGCGGGTCACGCACCAAAAGCCAGTTCGGCCGTGGCTGAGAAGCCGCTACACGGCGGCGGGTGGACGGCGCCCCCGCCGCTGCGACCAGACCCAACGCAGCGCCGCCGCGTAGCGCAGCCGCCGCTCCTTCATCCACCTCGACACGACCAAGCCGATGCCGGCGCGGACCAAGAACGCAGCCACGGCAAGGCCGGCCTCGCCGCGGTGCCCGTACCGGCGCATGAACTCGATGTCGGCGTCCAGCCGGTGCAAGTAAGCCCGGGCCTGCGCCCCGGGGTCGCCCCGCGACGTACTCGTGGCGCCGGCATGGACCGCCGAAGCGCCGGCGACGAATCGGACCCGGTAGCCGGCGTCGCGCACCCGCCGGCACAGGTCGCCATCCTCGAAGTACAAGAACACCGACTCGTCGAGGCCGCCGAGCGCCCGCAGCAAGTCGCTGCGGATCAGCATGAACGCCCCGTTGACGGCGTCGACGTCGCGGTCTGTGGACCGGTCCCGGATTGTCTGGCGGTCGAACCAAGGGTGCAGGCGGGTCAACCCCAGCGACTCGAGCAGGATGTGCATGGCCCGACGATCCCGCCGGGCCGCCGGGGGCTCCGGCCGGCCGTCCGGCGTCACCGTGTTGGGGCCGACGAGGCCAACCGAGGCGTCGCCGAGGAGCACCTCGCAGCAGCGCTCGATGGCTCCTTCCCCCACGATCACGTCAGGGTTGAGCAGCAGTGTGACATGACTGGTCACCCGCTGGAGACCGACGTTGACCGCAGCGGGAAAGCCCCGGTTGTCGCTCAGAGCGATGACGGTGGCACCGGCGGCCTCGGCGATGGCGACGACGTCATCGTCGGACCCATTGTCGACCACGATGGGCCGCACCGTTGGCGGCAGGGCGGCCAGGCACGCAGGCAGGTCGGGACCGGAGTTCCACGTGACGATCACGGCGTCGACAGCAGGGGCGTCAGGTGGGCGCATGGTGGTAGGGCGGCTGGGGGGCGGCTCCGGTGAAGGTACTCGTCGTCGGCACCGGTGGCTCCATTGTCAGCGGGATCTCCACTGCGGCCGACGAGATGGCGCGGACCTTGCCCGCCTTTGGCCATGAGACGGAACGGTTGAACGCCGGAGAACAGATGCGGCACCGGGCCAACACCCTGAACCCCGAAAACGTACGTGCGGTACTGCGAGATGCGGCTGGAGTAGCCCGTCGAGCACGCCGTGGGAGAGCCGACGTGGTATGGATCCACACCTTCGGCGTGCCGACACTTCCGGCGCTGCGGGCGCTGGCCATGGTCGCCGCCGCCAGGATGGCCGGGCGTCCTGCGGTCGTGCACCTCCACGCCTTCGGCCTCGAGCGCTCCGTCGCCAGGGGCGGACGATCGCTGCGTCTTGCTGTCCGTGCCCTGGTCGCGCTCGCCGACGCCGTGGTCGTCGTGCACGAGGAAGCGGCGCAGGCACTGCGCAGTATCAGCGGCACAGCGCCGGTCCACGTCTTGAACAATTGGGTCGAGGTGCCGGCCGAGCTGGAAGCGGCGCCGGAGCAACCTCCACTGCGGCTGGTGTTCGTGGGAGGCATTGTCCGCCGGAAGGGAGGACCGCAGCTCATCGAGGCCATGAGGGCGCTCGACGGTGTCCCAGTCGAGCTCCGGATGGTTGGCGGTGCCGGCGAGGACGGGATGGGGGCGTTGAAGGAGTTGCAGGCGGGGGCCGGTGATCTGGTCGCCACCGGTCGAGTCGCCTTCACTGGCGAGATGGATGCCGCCGGCGTCCGGGCCGAGCTGCGAGCTGCTCATGTCTTCGTGTTGCCATCGGAGGCGGAGGGGATGCCGATCGCCATGCTGGAGGCGATGGCCGAGGGTCGGGCGGTGCTGGTCACCGATGCTGGCAACATGAGGCCGGTGGTCGAGGACACGGGGTGCGGTTGGGTGCTGCCCGACCGCCAGCCCGCCACCATCGCCGCGTTCGTGCGAAGGATCGCTGACGACCCGGGCGCGCTCGCCGCGGCCTCGGCGGCGGCGTGGCGGGCCACAGCCGCCCGCTACTCGGCCACCGCTCAGCGCCACAGGATCGACGCCGTCCTGGCGTCGCTGCGCAAGCGATGACACCTTCGACGGCTGAGGTCGCACGGGAGACGGGACACGAGGGATACCCCGACGTGGAGCATGACGGCCGCGCCCGCACGCGGCGCATGGGCCGCCACTTCCTTGGCATCAGCGCAGGGTTGGGGGCCACGATGGTCACCAACCTGGTGCTGGTGCCGATCCTGTACCGGCACCTCGGGCCAGAGGCCTTCGGGGTATGGGCGCTGTTCGCCAGTGTCCTGGTGATGCTCGCCGCCGTCGACCCGGGCAATGCCCTGATCCACCATCTCACCGCGGTGCTCACCGTCGACGACCGGCCCAGAGCAGCCCGCCTCGTGTCGGCGTCACTCGTCGCCACCACAGGTGCAGGTGTCGCCCTCTTGGCCGCGTTCGCTGCAGCTTCGGTCGTCGTCGACTGGGCGAGCCTTTGGAACGTCGGTGACGCCCTGGCTGCCGAAGCCCGCGCCGCCACGGCCGTGCTGGCCGTCGCCGTTGCGCTCGGCCTGCCGGCAGCGCTGGCGGACAAGCTCAACCTGGCGCGGCAGCGGGGCGGCAAGAACGGCGCGCTGTCGGCCACGGTGGCGATGACGACGCTCGTCACCGCACTCGTGGTCGTGCGCCTCGGTGGCACCCTCCCCGCCGTGGTCGCCGCCACCACCATGCCGGCCGTCGTGGTGCGGGGCGGTTGGCTCCTCGCCATCCTCACCTGCGATCGACGAGTCCGGCCCGCCCGGAAGCTCGAAGGGTCACTGCGGCTGCTGATGCGGGCGTCGGCCGCCTTCGGGATACTCCAGCTCTGCGCCGTCGTCTCGTTCAACAGCGACCAGCTCGTCGTGGCCAGGATTCTGGGACCGATCGCAGTTGCCGACTACGCAGTGCCGGCGAAGGCGTTCGCGATTCTTCTCGCCGTCTCCGCCGCAACCACCACAGCCCTGTGGCCGGCCTTCCTGGAGGCGGTGGCCCGTCATGACGTCCCCTGGATCCGCTCGGAGGCACGGCGGATCGTGGGACTGGCTGGTGCCAGCGGGCTGGCATTCGGGCTGGCGCTCCTGATCCTCGGCCCGTGGGCACTGTCCGCCTGGGTCGGTGGCGGCTATGAGCCCGACCGTTCGCTGCTCATGGCTTTCGCCTGCTGGGGATTGATCTACGTCGTCACCAACGTCGTGGGGTTCGTCCTGCTGTCGCTCGGCTCCCTCCGGCCGCTCGTCCGTCTCGCCGTCCTCAACACGATCGTCAATGTCGGCGTCAGCGTCGTGCTCACCCGGCGGATCGGGGTCAGCGGCGCGGTGTGGGGTTCGGTCCTGAGCTACCTGGTCGTGATGGCGATACCGCTCTGCCTGCTGGTGCGCCACGGCATCGCCCGCCTGAGGCTCGCCGAGGTGGTGCGGTGACGCCGGGCCGCGCCACGGAAGCCGAGGACCCACCGGGGCCGCTACGAACCATCGCCTTCTACCTGCCGCAGTACCACCCCATTCCCGAGAACAACCAGTGGTGGGGGCCGGGGTACACGGAGTGGAACCGGGTTGCGGCGGCCAGAGCGCAGTTCCGGGGCCACCGTATGCCCGACCTCCCGGGCCAGCTCGGCTTCTACGATCTCCGTCTCGCCGAGGTGCGGGAGGCCCAGGCCCGACTTGCGATCGCCCACGGGGTCGATGCGTTCTGCTACTACCACTACTGGTTCCAAGGCAAGCGGCTCCTCGAGCGCCCGTTGACCGAGGTCGTTGCCACCGGTGAGCCCGACCTCCCGTTCCTGGTCTGCTGGGCGAACGAGCCGTGGACACGGGCCTGGGACGGCCTGTCCGACGATGTGTTGATGGCGCAGACGGAGTCGGAGGCCGACTGGGAGCGCCACGCGCACGCCCTCCTGGAGCTGGTCGCCGACCCCCGTTACCTCCGGATCGGCGGTCGTCCGCTCATCCTCGTGTATCGCGCCAGCCGATTGAGCAATCCGAACGGCCTCGCCGACACGTGGCGGGAGGTCATCACCGGCGCCGGTCTGCCGGAGCCCTTCCTGTGCCGAGTGGAGAGCTTCGTCGACGAGCGGAGTGATCCCCGGGCGCTCGGCTTCGATGGCGCCGTCGAGTTCCAACCTGACTGGGCTCGCATCGAGCTGCCCCGCACGCCGCGTGGCGCTGTCAGCCGGATGGCCCGCTCCTCCAGATCCCTCCGCGTCGCCCGCGCTCGCCACCGAGTGATCCCCTACCGCAAGGTGGTGGAGGCGGCGATGGCCAAGCCCCGGCCGGGGTACCCGTGGTGGCGTTGCGTGACCCCCAGTTGGGACAACACTCCCCGCCGGCCCCGCCGGGCGACCATCATCCACGGCTCGACGCCGCGGCAGTACGGCGAGTGGGTGCGATGGGCCGCCGCAGACGCGCGAGTTGCTGCCGGGGTGCCCGCGCCGCTGCTGTTCGTCAACGCCTGGAACGAGTGGAGCGAGGGCTGCCACCTCGAGCCGTCCCTCACCGACGGTCGTGCCTACCTGGAAGCCCACGCCCAGGCTGTGGGGCGGACGCCGGCATGAGGATCGCCGTGATCCACGGTCTCCCCCCGGGCGGAGCGCTGCGCTGGGCACACGACACGACCGTTCATCTGGCTGCAACTCACGACGTGGAGGTGTTCGAGGTGGGGCTCGGCACCGGCATCGCTCACTCGTGGCCGTCAACCGTCCAGGTGTCGCGTTGGGCCGTCGGGCTTCCCCGCAAGCTCCCCGGCAACCTGACCCAGATCATGCTGCAACGCCCCTGGCGCCGAGCTCAACGCCAACTTGCCAATGTCCTCGATAACGGCAATTACGACGTGGTCCTTGCCCATCCCTGCCAGGTCACCCAGGGACCAGCCGCCCTGTCCCTGACGACTCGACCCACGGTCTACTTCATGCAGGAGGTCCGCCGACGTTCGTACGAGGCCGGGTATCGCGACCGGCCTACCGGCACCTGGGCCCGTCGCGCCGCCGCGGCAAGTGCAGTCGCGGCGGAGGACGCCTGGCCACGGCGCATCGACCGGCAGGCAGTGGCCGCCAGCACCGTCGTGTTGGCCAACTCCGCCTTCACCGCCGAAGCATGCCTGCGAACCTATGGCCGCGAGGCCGTTCCCTGCCTCCTGGGCATCGACACTCGCGCCTTCTGCCTGTCAACGACGAACGTCCGCCGCGATCACCTACTGCTGGTCGGCGGACTCGAGCGCAACAAGGGCGCGTTGTGGCTGATAGAGGCCCTCGGCCGCCTTGGCCAACCACGACCACCGTTGGTGATCACCGGCCAGCGTGCGTACGGCCCCTACGTCGATGAGTTGCTCGCCGCCGCCCATCGATGCGGCGTGGCACTCGACATCAGACAGAACGTCGACGAGAGCGCCCTCGTCGCCCTGTACCAGGCTGCGGTGGCGACGTGCTGTGTCTCCCGGCTGGAGCCCTTCGGTCTCACGACCATTGAATCACTGGCTTGCGGGACGCCTGTCGTGGGCTTCCGAGAAGGTGGCTTCCGCGAGGTGGTGCGGGACGGCGAGAATGGTCGCCTTGCGGCGCGCTCCACTGTTGCACTCGCCGATGCCGTGGCCGACGTGATCGACCGTAGATGGGATTCGTCAGCGCTCCGTGCATCGGTCGTGCCCGAGTTCGACATCGTGACCGCGGTCCGGCGACTGACCGGGCATCTCCAGTCGGTGGTGACCCGGTGATCGGCCGGCGGGAGCTTCCCGAGCACTTCGAGCGGTGGAACCGCCGCTGGGGCGCCCCCTACGGCAAGCGACCTCGCCACGTCCTACGGCGTCAAGCCCTCCGGTTCACGTTCCCGCGGGCGGTCGGGCCCTTCGGATTTCAGCCCGACAACAGCATCACCCGCCGCTTCGAATACCCGTGGGCATTTCACGCCGTGCCGCTCCGTGCCGGGATGAGGGCGGTAGAGATCGGGGGCAGCCTGGCCGGCCTGCAGTTCGCTCTGGCCAGCGCCGGCGTGAAGGTGGTCAACGTCGACCCCGGCGAGCGGGCCACCGTGGGCTGGCCGGTGAACCAGGCGTCCATCAACCGTCTCAACCGGGCCTTCCGTACCGACGTGGAGCTGCGGAACTGCTTCATCGAGGAGGCCGGCCTCGAGGCAGAGTCGTTCGACCTGGTGTACAGCATCTCGACGATCGAGCACATTCCAGTCACGCTGCTGGCGTCGATCCTGGGCGAGGTGAACCGGATCCTGAAGCCGGGCGGAAGGTGCGTGCTCACAGTCGACCTCTTCCTCGATCTCGAGCCGTTCAGCTACGAGACCCGGAACATCACCGGGGCCAACATCGACATCCAGTGGCTGGTGGAGCAGTCGGGCCTGGACTTGGAGCAGGGCGACCCGGCGGAGCTGTACGGCTTCCCCGAGTTCGACCCCAAGGGAATTATGGGGAACCTGTTCTCCTACCAGTACGGCACGTACTACCCGTCGCTGGCCCAGGCCTTCGTCCTGGTGAAACGGGCCTGATGGCGAAGCGGGCCTGATGGTGATGCTGAGCCTCCGCGTCACTCCGCTGACAGCACTGGACCGTCACCGCCGGGCGACGAGGACCGACACCTCCCACGAGCGGGCGGCGAAGGAGCGGTCGGGGTCGACGGCGTAGCGGCCGAGGTAAGGCTGCACGTCGCCGTCCCGGCCCACGAAGAGGAGCTCGTCGATCCCCCGGCGGCGGAGGCGGGCGGCGAGCTCGGCCCCGCGCTCGGGTCTGGGGTTGTACAACCAGCGCTGCTCCGACAGCGTCGGCCACCCCCGCCGGGCGATGTTGGGGTAGGCGCTGATCACGACGGGGCCACCCCCGTCGCCGGCCGACGTGGCCTCGCCGGTCTCGTCGATCGCCGTGATCATGCCGTCGTAGAAGCCGTGCCAGCTGTTCATGCTGACCAGGGCCCCCACGGCGAGGAACGCCGAGCACGCCACCAGGCCGGCGAGGGCGCCGCGCCGGACCACCGGGGACAGGGCAGGTGCCCGGCGGGCCAGGCCGTCCACCGCCATGACGGTGAGCGCCGGCACGGCCAGGGCGAAGTAGCGGCCGCCCCACTCCGCGCTCCCTCCCACCCGGTACTGGGTGGCGAGAACGCCGGCGATGAACAGGGCTGTGGTCAATGTCACCACCAGCCGCCCGGAGGCCTCGAAGGAGCGCCGGTCGACGAGGCCGATCCCGAACACCGCCAGCGGGTAGGCGATCAACAATCCGGGCACCACCCGGTCGGGGTCGGCGAGGAGCGCCACAGCCGAGGCTCCGGTGGCGGCCACGCTCAGGGCCAGCAGCATGGAGGGGCGGCCGAAGCGCCCCCGCAGGACGACGACGGCGGCCACGGCCATGACCGCCACCACCACCAGCAACAGGTCGGTTGCGGTCAGCGTCTCGAGGCTGGGGCGCAGCCAGGAGTTGACCAGGCCCTCGAACCGGGCGCCGAGGAAGCTGCCGTCTGTGGCCGGCACGGCCAGCGTCTCCCCGCTGCCATCGCCCACAATGGCCGCCGCCAGCCGTCGATCGGCCACGGCGGCGGCCACGCCCACTGCTGCCAGCCCCACTCCCCCGCCGGCGATACCCGGGCGGCGCGCCACCAGGCCGGTGACGACGACCGCCGTGCCCAGGGCCAGGGCGAAGATCAGGGCTTCGCTGCGTACCAGCACGGCGAGTGCCACGAGGAGGGCGGCGCCGGCCAGCGCCAACGCCGACCGCTCCCGGCGGATGCCGCGCACCACCGCCAGCAACGCGGCGGTGACCAGGGCGGCACCCACGGCGTGGGCGATGAGCAGGTAGGCGTCGAACACCAACGGGCTGGCCACCCCCACCGCCCACAGGACCGGCCGTTCGAGGCCGCCCGCCAGCTCGCGCGCCAGGAGGGCGGCGAGGCCGGCGCAGGCCACGGTGCCCACCACCGACAGGAGCACCATCGCCGCCATCCCCCCCATGGCGTCCAGGGCCACGAGCACCAAGGGGTAGACCGGGTGCTTGGCGAAGGGTGCCATCCCTCCGTCGCCCGGGGTCGAGCCGGCCACCGGGTAGAAGCGATGGTCGGGATCGACCTCGGCGAAGGGGTGCTCCACGATCCATCCGCCGCCGCTGCCGAGGGACCGGGCCTGGGTGAGCACCACCGCCTCGTCCGGCGAGAAGGTCGCCCTCGCCGGGGCCATCACGGGCACGAGAGCGGCGAGGCCGACGGCGAGCACCAGCACGTGGGCCCACAGCGGCGCACCCCAGACCCGCCGCCCCACGTTCACACCTGATCATCGGCAACAACGGCACCGACCCTGAGCGCCGCGTCAAAGGCCTCAAGTGCAGTTCGGAACAGCACGACAACACCACAGGCAGGCCCGCACCCGCCGCGCCGTCGGAGCAGGCGGAGATCAAGGAGATGGCGATGACAAAGCGCAGCAACATCCTGGTGATCCTCGGGGTCGCCTTGTTCGCCTTGGGGGCGACGATCGTGTTCCTTCTGGTGGGCGACGACACCACCCCGGTCTCTGCCGGCACCGCCGGATCGCCGGGCCAGGTCCTGGTCGCCACCGCCGACATCGCCGCCGGCACCACCGGCGAGGAGCTGGTGGCGCAGGGCATGGTCGAGTCGAAGACCGTCGACCTTGGTCAGGTGGCTCCCGGCGCGGTGCCCTCCACCGCCCTCCTGGCCAACCAGACCGTCGCCACCGACATCGCCAAGGGTGCCCAGATCACCAACTCCTCCCTGCGGGCGTCCCAGGCACGGGGCACGAGCGTGGTCATCCCCGAGGGCAAGCAGGGAGTCGCCGTGCACCTCGACTTCGTGCCCGGTGGCGGCGGCTACGTGGGAGCGGGCGACCGTGTGAACGTCTACTCGGTCGTGCGCAACGCCACGCCGAACCCGGACGATCCCGCCGGCTCGCCCTGCAACCCTCGGGTGCACCTGTTCCTCTCAAACGTCGAGGTCCTCGACGTGTCCGCCGAGGTGGCGCCCCGGGTGGCGGTGGCCGACCAGAAGCAGGAGCGGACCGCCGGCAACGCCCTCACCTACCTCTTGGCCCTCGATCCCTTCGAGGCGGAGCGGGTCATCTTCATGGCCAGCCACGAAGGCCTCTACCTGGCGCTGACCGGCGACCAGGCCCCTCCCGCCGGCACGCCCTCCCCGGGCATGTGCTCGCCGGTGGCCGACCAGACGGCGGTGTGACGATGCGCAACCCCAGGATCCTCGTACTCGACAAGGCCCCCGAGCTCCGCGATCAGGTCGCCGACGTGGTCGACGACGTCCGGCCCCGGCCGGAGGTGCTCACGTGCCAATGGGTCGACGACCTCGACGACATCCTCACCGAGCAGGGGCCCGTCGACGTGCTCGTCGCCGGCCCCAGCATGGGCGACGGGAACGGGCTGGCCCAACTGCGCCTGGTCCACGACGAGCTCCCGGCCGTGCCCATGGTGCTGGCCTTCGACCGCCGACCCAGAGCGCAGCTGCGGGACCTGCTCCAGGTGGGCGCCATCGACCTGCTCCGGCTCCCCGTCCACGACAAGAAGCTCCTGGAGAGCCTGGAGCGGGCGCTGGAGCTGGCCCGCAGGCTCGAGCCGCCGGCGCCGGTGATCACCGCCGCACCGGCGGTCGCCGCCAACCCGGCGGGCTCGCTCGTGCGGACCCCGGGTCAGGTCCTCACCGTGGCGTCGGCCACCGGGGGGTGCGGCAAGACCTTCATGGCCACCAACCTCGGGTACTACCTGGCCCGCCACTCGGGCAAACGGGTGTGCGTGATCGACCTCGACCTCCAGTTCGGCGAAGTGTCCACGGCACTACGGCTCAAGCCCCGCTTCACCATCTACGACGCCCTGCAACGGGAGGACAGCGAAGAGGGTGACCTGGCCGAGCACATCGAGGAGTACCTGGTGGCCCACGAGAGCGGCGTGAGCGTGCTGGCCGCACCCAAGGATCCTTCCGAGGCAGACCGCATCTCGTCACCCGACGTGACCCGCATCATCGAGGCCGCCCGCCAGCACTTCGACTTCGTGGTGGTCGACACTCCGTCGGCACTGACCGAGATCGTGCTGGCCGCTTTCGAAGGAGCCGAGCGACTCTTCGTCATGGCCACCCTCGACCTGCCCAGCGTGCGCAACCTCGGTGTGTTCCTCACCACCCTGGAGAAGCTGAAGGTGCCGACCGACAACGTCCGACTCGTGCTCAACAAGGCGGAGTCGGATGTGGGGATCGAGGTCTCCCAGGTGGAGAAGCTCTTCCCACAGGGCTTCGAGGCGGTCCTGCCCTACGCCAAGGAGGTCAGCCGCTCCATCAACCTCGGCATGCCGGTGATGGCGGCATCGCCCAACTCCGAGGTGAGCCGGAACATGGTGCCCATGATGTCGGCGCTCTTGCCTGAAGGGCACTTGGCTCGGATGGCGCCGGCAGCCGAGGTCGCCGGCGAAGGCTTCCTGGGCCGCCTGTTCCACCGTCCCCAGTCCCACGCGTCCTAGAGCTCCGAGCAGGAAGGGCACAGCCACCATGAAGTTGTCAGAGAAGCTGGCCATCCTCGAGGAGGAGGAGCACCGGGCAAGGAGCGGCGCCAGCGACCAGCCGCTCTCGAGACGGCGCCCGGTCAACTCCCGGTCCAAGCGGAGCAACGGCCACTGGGACGCCAACAAGCGCAAGGTGCTCGATCTGGTGCGTGAGGAGATGGCCCCGCGCATGGCCGGGCTCTCGGGTCAGGCCTTGACCACGGAGGTCAAGGATGTGCTCGACCGCATCCTGCAGCGGGAGGACGTGCAGGTCTCCCCCATGGAACGACGCAAGTTCGTCCGCGAGCTGATCCAGGACGCTCTCGGCTACGGGCCCCTGGACCCTCTGCTCCAGGACCCGGCCGTCACTGAGATCATGTGCAACGCCTTCGACGACATCTGGGTGGAGCGCGAAGGCCGGGTCCATCCGACCGACGGCGCCTTCACCGACGACGTCCAGTACCGCCAGGTGATCGAGAAGATCGTCTCGGCCGTCGGCCGGCGCATCGACGAGAGCTCGCCCATGGTCGACGCCAGGCTCCCCGACGGCTCCCGGGTGAACGCCATCATGCCGCCACTGGCCATCCATGGCTCGGTGCTCACCATCCGTAAGTTCGCCGCCGACCCCTTCGAGGCCAAGGACCTGATCAACTTCGGCACCTGGACCATGGACCTCGCTCTCGTGCTCGAAGCCTGCGTGCGGGGCAAGCTCAACGTCCTCGTCAGCGGAGGGACCGGCACCGGCAAGACGACCAACCTCAACGTGTTGAGCTCCTTCATCCCCGAGGGCGAGCGGGTCATCACCATCGAGGACTCTGCCGAGCTCCAGCTGCAGCAACCTCACGTGGTCAACCTCGAGGCGCGGCCCCCCAACGCCGAGGGCAAAGGCGAGGTGCGCATCCGCGACCTCGTCAAGAACAGTCTGCGCATGCGCCCCGACCGCATCATCGTGGGGGAGGTCCGTGGCGGCGAGGCCCTCGACATGCTCCAGGCCATGAACACCGGCCACGAGGGGTCGATGACCACCGTGCACGCCAACACCCCCCGCGACGCCCTGTCCCGGCTGGAGACCATGGTCCTCATGGCCGGCTACGACCTGCCGATACGGGCCATCCGCGAGCAGATCGTCTCCGCCCTGCACCTCATCGTGCAGGTCGGGCGCATGCCGGACGGCCGCCGGGTGGTCACCACCGTCACCGAGGTCCAAGGTCTGGAGGGCGACGTCGTCCTGCTCCAGGACATCTTCCACTACCGGATGCTGCCCTCCGAAGGCAGCAAGACCTCCGGCTCCCTCGTGGCCACCGGGCTGCGGCCCAAGCTGATCGACCGCCTCGAAGCCCAGGGGATCGAGGTTCCGGCCAAGGTCTTCCGGCCACCGGCCCCCACGCCGGCCCACCATTCCCCGGGCCGCAGGGCACGGGTGCCGAGCGCCAGGGACCTGGCAGAACCGGAGAGGTCGCGATGAGCGGAACCGAGGTGCTTGCTGCCTGTCTGGTCGGCCTGGGCTTGGCGCTGGTCGGGGTGGGGATCTTGTCCCGCTTCCGGGCCAAGACCGAGTCGCTGGCCGACATCCTGGACCTGCCCTACGGGGAGCGGGACGTGGCCATCGAGCCGGTGAGCGAGACCCGCAGCCCTCTGGTGACCGAGACCATCGAGCTGGCCTCCAGGATGGTCAGCCAGTTCGACGCCCGGGGCTCGCT
>JAHWKL010000062.1 GCA_019347915.1 Actinomycetota bacterium | reverse complement strand
GCCAGGGTCTTTCCACCACTTCCGTTCGGGGACCCGGAGTCGCCGGTCAGCCCCATCTACTACCGGCGCTCGACCGACAGCGGGGCAAGCTTCGAAGAGGCCATCGAGATCGATCCGGGCAACGCCGACGCCGACCGCCCACCGGTCATCGCCGCAGACCCGAGGTCCGATGCGGTGTACGTGGCCTGGAGCAGCCATGCCGAGCAGCGCAACGTAGGGGACGACTTCGAGGGTGATTTCGAGATCTTCTTCCTCGCGTCGGCCGACGGTGGTGATTCCTGGGGCGACCGCCTCGTCCTGAACGACGACGGCTCCGACGTCGATCAGTACCTGCCCGGCCTCTCCATCGCCCCCGACGGGAGGGTCGACGTGGCGTGGTACGACGACCGGCTGAACCCCGCCGAGCCCGACGACGGGCTGCAGGACGTGTTCGCCACCTCCTCCAGCAACCAGGGCGCAACCTTCGCCCCCAACGTCCGGATCACCGACCGGAGCATCGACCGCACCATCGGGGTGTGGGGCAACAACATCGACAGCCACCACAACGTCGGCGTCGCTTCGACCGAGGACGCGACCTACTTCGCCTGGCAGGACACCCGCAACGGGGACCCTGAGGCCCAGGCGGAGGACGTCTACATGACCAAGCTCCCCCATGGGTCGCCCGCCGATGCGACCGGCGCCGGCGCTTCCCCCCTCCTCTGGGCGGTGGTCGGGGCGGCGGCCGCGCTCCTGCTGGCCGGGATCGCTCTGGTCGCCGCCTCCAGGTTGACCTCGCGTTCCCGTCAACCACAGCCAGCCTAGGAACGTGGTCCCACCAGACGACGGGCCGTCCTCGTGGACGGCGCCGATGCGGTAGCAGGGCGACTGGTGGGGGGAAGCCCTTCCTGGCGCAACGGGCTGCGGGTCGCCGGGGTGCTGGTGGCGCTCGCCGGGATCGTGCTCGGCGTGGTGGCGGCTCGGCCTCTCCCCGCTTCCCTCGAGCGTGGCGCCACGGTCATCGTCAACACCGACCGGCCCGGTATCGCCGCCCACAACTCCCCGGCGGTGGCGGTCCACCCTCGGCGTCCCGAGTACCTGGTCGTCGCCGACCGCATCGACACCCCGCAATTCTCCTGCTCGGTCTCCCGGTCGACCAACGGCGGGGTGACCTGGGAGCCCATCGACCTTCCCCTGGCTCCCGGGCAGCCGAACTGCCACTCCCCGGACGTGACCTTCACCGCCAGCGGCGACCTGCTGGTGCTCAGCACCGCCACCGGCGGACGGTTCAACCAGCCGGTCGGGGTGTGGCTCCAGCGCTTCGACGATGAACGGGCACAAGGCGCGCCGGTGGCCGTGGCCGGGCCCGAGGCGTTCCACGCTCGGCTGGCGGCGGAGGGCAACGCGGTGGTGGTGACATGGGTGCAGGCCGGGCCGGCGGCGGCCGAGGTTCCGCTCGGCTTTCCTCCGCCCCCCAACCCCATCCTCCTGACCCGCTCTGACGACGGCGGCCGAAGCTTCGGCTCGCCGGTGCAGGTCAGCGAGGACGATCGCCTGGTGCTCCAGCCCACCGTGTTGTTCGGCCCGAGTGACACCGTCGTGGTCGGCGCGCTGGACCTGGGCGCCGACCGTTCCGAATACCAAGCCGACCACGGCGGCCAGGGCGGGCCCCCGAGCGACGGTCCCTGGCGAGTCGTCACATGGACCTCGGACGACCGCGGCGCGACGTTCGCTCCGGCTGCCACCGTCGCCGACGGTTTGGTCCCGCCGTCACGCCTGATCGTGAACCTCGGACCGACGCCCGGGTTCGCCCACGACATGGGCTCCGGGCGGCTCTACGCCGCGTGGGACGCAGGCCGGGACGACGCCCGGGACGTGTTCCTGGCCCACTCCGACGACGCCGGTACGACATGGTCGCCCGCTCGGGCCATCCTTCCCCGGCCTGGTGCCCAGTACCTACCGGCGGTGGCGGTGGCGCCAGACGGCCGGGTCGACGTGGTCTTCTACGACCGCAGTGCCGACCCTGCCGACGTGTTGGCGGAGGTGACCCTGGCGTCGTCGACGGACGGGGCCAGCACCTTCGTCGTCACCACCGTGTCGGCCACAGCGTTCGATTCCCGTATCGGCTTCGGCAGCGCCCAGGACCTTCCCCAGCTGGGCAGCCAACTGGCCGTGCTGTCCGAGGACGAACGGGCCCTGGCCTTCTGGGCTGACACCACCGCCGGGTCGATGGCCACCAACATCCAGGACCTGGCGATGGCCGCCGTCCACGTGAGGGAAGCGCAGGGCCCTCGCTGGCCCCTGGTCGTCGCCGGTGGAGGTCTCTTCGTCCTGGGCGTGGCGCTCGCCCGGTGGCGAGCGGCGCCCGGCAGCTAGAGCGCCGACTCGCCAGGTGACGTGGGCCTGCAGCTTTTCGAGAACGCCGCCGCCACCGCCGGCGGCCTCGCCGCCCTCATCTTCGCCTTCGGCCCCGTCTCCGGCGGCCACTTCAACCCCGTCGTGACGCTCGCCGACGCCGCCTTCGGCGGGTTGGCCCACCGCGACGTGCCCGCCTACCTGGCCGCCCAGTTCACGGGTGCCGTCGCCGGCACCGTCGTCGGGAACCTGATGTTCGAGCTGCCGGCGGTGGAGTGGTCGGACAAGGTTCGCTCGAGCGGCGGTCTCTGGCTGGCCGAGGTGGTCGCCACCATCGGGCTGCTGGTGGTCATCTTCGGCGTGGTGCGCTCCGGGCGCTCGGCGGCGGCGCCCATCGCCGTCGGCGCCTACATCGGAGCGGCGTACTTCTTCACCGCGTCGACGAGCTTCGCCAACCCCGCGGTCACCGTCGCCCGGGCCTCGACCGACACCTTCGCCGGGATCGCACCGTCGGGCGTGCCGGCGTTCGTGGCCGCCCAGTTGGTGGGCGCCGTTCTCGCCGTCGTACTGATACGAACCCTCTACCCCGACGTGGCCGACGTGGCCGGCGACGTCGTCGTCCCCCAGACCGCCACCGAGAAGCCGACATGACGGAGACGCCCGAGATCCTCGTCGTGTGCACCCACAACGCCGGTCGCTCCGTCGCCGCTCGGGTGCTCCTCGACCACTACGGACAGGGTCGGGTCACGGTGCGCTCGGCGGGCTCGGCACCCGGCGACGCCATCAACCCGGCGGTGGCCCAGGTCCTGGCGGAACGGGGACTGGACGTCTCCAGGGAGTTCCCCAAGCCCCTCACCGACGAGGCCGTCCGTGCCGCCGACGTGGTCGTCACCATGGGCTGCGGTGACGCCTGCCCCGTGTTCCCCGCCACGCGGCACCTCGACTGGGACCTCGCCGACCCTGCGGGGCGGCCGGTCGAGGAGGTCCGTCCCATCGTCGACGACATCGACCGGCGAGCTCGGGCCCTGCTGGACGAGCTGACCGGCGAGGACACCGCAGCCGCAGCCGGCTCGTGACCGAGCCGCCGGAGCGGCCACCACCGACCCGGCTGGCCCGCCGCCTCGGCACCGCTGACGCCGTGGTCATCGGCCTCGGGTCGATGCTCGGCGCCGGCGTGTTCGCCGCCTTCGGCCCGGCGGCACAGGCCGCCGGCGCCGGCCTTCTCCTCGGTCTGGTCCTGGCCGCCGCCGTCGCCTACTGCAACGCCACCTCGTCGGCCCAGCTGGCTGCCGTCCACCCCGAGGCAGGGGGCACCTACGTCTACGGCCGTGAGCGGCTCGGCGCCTTCTGGGGCCACCTCGCCGGCTGGGCCTTCGTGGTGGGCAAGACCGCGAGCTGCGCGGCCATGGCCCTCACCTTCGGCGCCTACGCCGCTCCCCGCTGGCAGTGCGAGCTGGCGGTGGCGGCGGTCGTCGTCATCACCGCGGTCAACTACCACGGCATCCGCAAGACCACGTGGGTCACCCGGCTCCTCCTCGCGGTCGTGCTGGCTTCGCTCGCCGCCGCCGTGGTGGCCACCCTCGGCGGCGGCACCGCCTCCGTCGGCAACCTCGACAGCGTGCTCGAGGGCGGCGTCCTCGGCGTGTTCCGGGCCGGCGGCATCCTCTTCTTCGCCTTCGCCGGCTACGCCCGCATCGCCACCCTGGGCGAGGAGGTCATCGATCCCGCCCGCACCATCCCCCGAGCCATCCCGCTGACGCTCGGCATCGCCACCGCCATCTACGCCGTCATCGCCGTCTCCGCCCTGGCGGCCGTGGGGCCGGGCGGGCTCGCCGGATCGGATGCGCCGCTCGCCGCCGCCGCCGGGGCGGGATCGCTCGACTCGCTGTCCCCCGCCGTCCGCGTCGGAGGGACCGTTGCCGCCCTGAGTGCGCTGCTCTCCCTGCTCGCCGGCGTCAGCCGCACTGCGTTCGCCATGGCCGCCGACGGCGAGCTCCCTCACCGGCTCGCCGCCGTCCATCCCCGTCATCGGGTTCCCCACCGAGCCGAGTTGGCGGTGGGCGCCCTCGTCGCCGCCGTGGTGGCGACCGTCGACATCCGGGGCGCCATCGGCTTCAGCTCGTTCGCCGTGCTGGTGTACTACGCCGTGGCCAACGCCGCGGCCTGGACGCTGCCGGCGGAGCACCGTCGATGGCCACGGCCCGTCGCCGGCGCCGGCCTGGTCGGCTGCCTGGCGCTGGCGTTCACCCTGCCGGCGACGTCGGTCGCCGCCGGCATGGGCGTGCTCGGCCTCGGCATCGCCCTCCGGGCGGTGCGAGGCCGATGCCCCTGACGGTTCGGTACCGCCCTGCGGTCGGCCGAGGCCCGGCCGGACCAGCTGTAGTATACCTTGACGGCAATATTGCTTGGCCGGCATACTTGGTGGGATGCAAGCCGTGCTCGACGCCGTCGCCGACCCTCGCCGGCGAGAGATCCTCGAGTTGCTCCGAACGAGCGAGCGCCTGGTGGGTGAACTGGCGCGGGACCTCGGCCTGGCCCAACCCACCGTCTCGAAGCACCTCAAGGTGATGCGAGGTGCCGGGCTCGTAGCCGTGCGCCAGGACGCGCAGCGGCGCTGGTACCGGCTGGTCCCCGAGCCCCTGATCCAGATCGACGACTGGCTCCAGCCCTACCGGCGGGCGTGGGCCACCCGCCTGGCCAAGCTCGAACGACACCTCGACGAGATGGAGGACCGATGACAGACGGGAAGGCGCCGCTCGGGCGGGTGCACCCCGGTGACCCGCCGGCGCTCGAGTTCGTTCGCCGGTTCGCGCACCCGATGGAGAAGGTCTGGCGGGCGTTGACCGAGCGAGAGCACCTCCGGTCGTGGATGCCGTGCGACATCATCGGTGAGCGCCGGGAAAATGCAGAGCTTCGACTGCCGTTCTGGCCCGAGGTGCTCGAGCACCATGGGTTCGACGATCCCGGACTGACCGGCATCATCCGGGTCTGGGAGCCACCGCAGGTCTTCGAGTGGTCATGGGACACCGATGTGGTGCGCTTCGAGTTGCAGCCTGATGGGGACCACACCGTGCTCACGCTCACGACGTGGCTGTCCGGGAAGGACGCGGGGACGGCGCAGACCGCCGCCGGCTACCACGTGTGCCTCGACCACCTTGCGCAGGTCCTCGACACCGGCTCCGCGCCCTCGGTCGCCGAAGCCGATCCTTCGGCTCTCGAGGCGCGCTACGAGCAGGCTCTCTCGGCCAAGTCGCAATAGCGCGTCGCTCCAGTCGCGTCCGTCCCGATCAGGGAGAAGCTTCGTTCAGCCACTCGCCACATCGTCTGGCGCGAGCTGGCGATGAGTTCAGGTGACGGTTGTCGTCTCATCGGCAGCTGCGTCGTGCAGCCGCCAGCAAAGGAGACTGCCCATGCCCCGCACCATCTTCCCCAATGTGCCGGTCCGCGACGTCGAGAAGACGCGGGCCTTCTGGACCCAGCTCGGGTTCGCGTTCGACGAACGGTTCTGTGACGAGAACGCGGTCTGCATGATCGTGAACGATGGCGCCTCGGTCATGTTGCTCCAGTACGAGTTCTTCAAGACACGGACGGAGCTTCCAGGACCTCGACGGCCACCTCTGGGAGGTCTTCCACATGGAAGAGGCGGCGTCGGAGGAGATGACCCGCTCGGGGCAGTGACCGCGTCGGAGCGGGTGACCCTCGCTCTGGTCACACTGGTCCACGACGGCACTCTGGTCCCCCTCGGCAGGCTGCTCGGCCGAGCCCCGGATCTCACTGTGATCGACGCGCTCGCCCGGCTGCAGCTCGCAGCCGGGCGGGCACGGTGTTCGATCCGCTTGCGCGCGGTCTGTCCAGATCTCGTCGAGCTGGTCGACCTTGCCGGTCTGGCAAGCCTTTTGGATGGCCGCTCGCGGTCAGCCCTCGAGGCGAGGCGGCAAACCGAAGCTGGCGAACAGCTCGACGTCGAGGAAGGTGAGGAAGTTGTGGATGGTGGTGATCTCGACGGCTGAGGTCTCGAGGACCTGCACCGACCACGGCTCCCACACGCCCGGCCCAGCAGGCTTGTAGCTGGCGAACGCCGGCAGTCCGTTGGCCTGGGTGGGCACCAAGCGCGAGCCTTTGCACGCGATGCCCTGCCCGAGGAACCACCGGCCCACCTCGTGGCGGTCGTGCAGCCAAAGCGGCCACGGCGGCATCGTGAAGGTGACGTCGTCCTTGAGCAGCGTCACGAGCTTCTCGACGTCGTAGGCCTCGAAGGCCTGCACGTAGCGGGCCAGCAACTCCTGCTGCTCTCCGTCGTCGACCGTGGGTGGCGACGTCTCGAGGTCGAGGTCTGCAAGCGTGGCGCGGGCCCGCTGCAGGGCGCTGTTCACTGACGCCACGGTCGTGTCGAGGAGCTCGGCCACCTCGGTCGCGTGCCAACGCAGGACCTCCCGCAAGATCAGGACCGCTCGCTGACGGGCCGGGAGGTGCTGGAGGGCGGCCACGAAGGCGAGGCGCACCGATTCCCGGACCGTCGCCAGCTCGCCCGGATCCCCGTCGGTGGGCAGGACGCGTGCGTCGTGCACCGGCAAGACCCACGTGCTCTCCGTGAGGGTGGCGCCAAGCCTGCCGTCGGCATCCGACGCAGGGCCCATCTCCATCGGCATGGCCCGCCGCTGGGCGCCGCGGCTCATGTCGAGGCAGACATTGGTGGCGATGCGGTACAACCATGACCGCAGGCTCGACCGGCCCTCGAAACCCTCGATGCCGCGCCAGGCCCGCACCAGTGTGTCCTGCACGGCATCCTCGGCCTCGAAACCCGATCCGAGCATCCGGTAGCAGTACGCGGTGAGCTCACGGCGATGGGCCTCGAGCTCTCGCTCGACAGCACCGGTGGTGGTTCGAGCGGACGTCACTCCGGAAATCGTACCGAGGCCGGACCAGCGGGCCCGGCGCGTGTACTCGTCAGGCGCTCTTACGTCGGCCGCCACCGGTTGACCTGCTCGGCCACGGCCCGCCCGCGCGGTACGGCGCCGTGGCCGTGGCCGACTAGCGCCCGGCTCGGCTCCGCGACCGCTGCCCCTGGCTGCGGTGCTGCTGGCCGCCAGGGCGCTTGGCTGCGGGACGGTTGCGCTGCCGGCGACGCGACGGGGCATCTGACGAGGGTGCCGATGACGAACCGCTCCGGCCCGGACGACCCTGGACCGGCATGCCCAGCGCCTTCTGCATCTGCCGGGCCTTGGCGCCGTCGGCCTCGGTGACGAGGGAGACCACCACGCCTTCGGCGCCGGCCCGGCCGGTGCGGCCCGACCGGTGGACGTAGTCCTTGTGGTCACCGGCGAGGTCGAAGTGCACGACACAGCCGACGTCGTCGACGTGGATGCCCCGAGCCGCCACGTCGGTGGCCACGAGAGCGAGTGCCCTGCCGTTGGTGAACGTGGCCAGAGCTCGGTCCCGCTGTGACTGCGAGCGACCACCGTGGATCGGCACCGCCGACACCCCGGCCCGTTGCAGCTGCTTGGCGAGGCGGTCGGCGCCGTGCTTGGTGCGGCAGAACACGATGGTGGAGCCGTGCTTCGCCACCAGCTCAGCCGTCTTGGTCAGCCGATCCTCGCGCCTGGTGTCGATGAAGTGATGAGTGGTCATGTCGACCTCCGACTCGTCGGGGACGACTTCGAACCGCTCGGGCGAGCGCTGGTAGCGCTTGATGAGGACGTCGACGTCGCCGTCGAGGGTGGCGGAGAACAGCAGGGTCTGGCGGTCGGGGCGCACCTGGTCGAGGAGGCGCTTGACCTCGGGCAGGAACCCCATGTCGGCCATGCGGTCGGCCTCGTCGATGACCACGATCTCGACCTCGTCGAGGACGATGTTGCCGCGGCGGACGAGGTCGGCGAGGCGACCGGGGCAGGCCACGGCCACGTCGACGCCACGACGCAGGACCTTGAGCTGGGGGATGAAGCTGACGCCGCCGTAGAAGGAGGCGACCGTGCGCTTCTGGGGCGTGAGCAGGGTGCGCAACTCGTCGTGGATCTGAGCGGCGAGCTCACGGGTCGGCGCCAGGACGAGGGCACGGGGCCGTCCGGGACGGGCCCGGCTCACCCGCAGCGCCAGGGGGAGGCCGAAGGCCAGCGTCTTGCCGGACCCGGTCGGGGCCCGGCCGCACACGTCCTTACCGGTGAGCCCGGGGGGGATGGCCATCGACTGGATGGGAAAGGCCTCGGTGATGCCCCGACCCGCAAGAGCGGTGACGACGGGGGCCGGCAGGCCGAGATCGGCGAAGTTCGAAGACAAGTAGAGCTCCTGAGTGGAATTGCCGGCGCGCGCCGTGCGAGCGCCGGGGGGTTGCGACGGGCCCTGTCGGTAGCTCCGGGCACGGCCAAGGCCATGGGCTGCGTCGCGGCAGCGGAGCGTGGCCGATGGAGAGCAGAGATCACCGACGGCCCGCCGGCTCCAGGAGCCGACGCCACCCGGCGACGTGCCGGGGGATGTCGACACGATACCAGCGCCGGAGCCATCGCCTGCTCGGATGTGGGAGGGAGACCGCCCAGCGGCCTCCCTCCCCTGCGATCAGCGCACCTCGATACGGCGGGGCCGGTCGCGCTCCGGCTTGGGCGCCCGCACGGTGAGCACGCCCTCGTCGAGGTTGGCCTCGATCGCCGGCTCGTCGACGTCGCCCGGCAGCGTGACCTCGTAGTGGAAGCGCCCGACCGTCCGCTCCCGCGTCCGCAGGATCCCTCGCCGCTGGCGCTCCTTGCGCTCACCGGTGACGATGAGACGACGGCCGGCGATCTCGATGTCGAGGTCGCCTTTCTTGACACCGGGGAGCTCGATCTCGACCAGGTACGCCTCGGGCGTCTCCTCGACGTCGGCCAGCGGCACGAACCCATCGCCCAGCAGGCTCGGGAGCTGCCGCCAGGAGTCGAGCCGGGCGGTGAGCTGACGGCTGAGCCGCTCCAGCTCCCTCATGGGGTCCCACGACCCCGTGTCGACGGTGTCGGGGGCCCGGTCGTTGCCGCGTCGTACCGGAAGAGCCATCACCATCACCTCCTTGTCTTGCTTCTTCTTCCTCTGCACCTCTGGGCGGATCAGGCCGCCTGCGACTCACTCGATTCGGCGGTGATCTCCTTGGCGGCACCGTCGCCGCTGGTGATCTCCACCTTCCGGGGCTTGGCCGACTCGGCGACCGGGATGGTCACGGTCAGCACGCCCTGGTCGCAGCCCGCCTCGACGTGCTCGGCGTCCAGGTTGTCGCCGAGGAACAGCTGGCGGGTGAACGTGCCCTGGGGCCGCTCGGCGATCAACACCTCCTGGCTCTCGTCCGGCTCCCAGCTGCGCCGGGCCGAGACGGTGAGCACGTCCTTGTCGACGGTGAGGTCGATGGAGCTCGGGTCGATACCCGGAAGGTCGAAGTGCACCGTGAAGTGGTCACCGTGACGGTACGCATCCATCGGCACCACCGAGGGCCGGTTGCCGGCGACCTCGGGCGCCCACCGGTCGAGCTCCCGGAACGGGTCGAACCGCATCAACATGTCTGACTCACCTCCTTGTCGTCATGCTCCTTCCAGTTCCAGTTCCAGTTCCAGTTCGGGCCGGGCCTCTGCCCGGCGACGTTTTTCCCGACAACCGGAGCCGCAGCTTTATTCCCGCTCAGGCGGCAAAATCCGGGGACTTCCGCCCACCCGGCTTTGTTCGGGCAGCCCGAAGGCGGCGAACAGCCGGGTGTCGAGGAAGGCGCAGGCGTGCTCGGGAAGCATCCCCCCGAGGAAGCGTTCCTCCGGTGGCGAGGGCGGAGCCAGCTCCATGGGGCGAGCCCGCCGGGCGCGGCCACGCAGCATGTCGAGGCAGACGTTGGTGGCGATGCGGTACAGCCACGACCGCAGGCTGGACCGCCCCTCGAAGGCCTCGGCCGCCCGCCAGGCCCGGACCATGGTCTCCTGCACGGCGTCGTCGGCCTCGAAGCCCGACCCGAGCATGCGGTAGCAGTAGCCGGTCAGCTCCCGGCGGTGCTGCTCGAGCTCGTCGACCGCGAACGCAGCAGGCGCAATGCTCACCGCCGCGCATCCTACGACGGCCCGGTCCCAGAGGGGACACCCCGAGGGGATGGCGGACTCGAGCTTGCCGGGTCAGCGAGGACCGCCGGCGCCGTCCTTCCCCTCCTCCAGCAACGACGCCGCGAACGCCCGCAGGCGCTCCACCGCCTCCGGCGGCAGCGGCTGCCCCTGGCGGCGGACGGCCTGCTTGATCTGCTGGTACGCCTCGGCCTCCAGGCCACACCGCCGACAGTCCTCGAGATGGGCCTGCACCCGCACCGCCAGGTGTTCGGGGACCTCCTGGTCGAGGTGACGCTGCAGCAGCCGGGCCACCTCCGGGCAGGTCAAGGGCCGGCGCCGCCACCATCGGGTCCACCTCATCGTCTGCTCCTCCCCGGACCGATTCCGGCACGCACGAGGTGGTCCCGCATCCGCTTGCGGGCCCGGTGCAGCCTGCTCATCACCGTGCCGATGGGCACGTCGATCTTCTCCGCCGCCTCCCGGTAGGTCAGCCCGGCCACGTCGACCAGCTCCACGATCCGGAGCTGGTCACGGGGCAGCTCCCGCAGGCACTCCTGGACGACGTCGTCGATGACAATGTCGACCACGGAAGCCTCCACCGTGCTCTCGGTGGTATGCCGAGCCACGCGGTCGAGGTCGGCATCAGGATCCTCGGCAGGCTCAGGCCGCTTCCGGCGCCCCCGGTTGATGTGGGTGTTGCGCACGATGGTCAGGAGCCATGCCCGGGGATATCGCCCGTCGAACCCGGCGATGCCCCGATAGGCCCGCACCAATGCGTCCTGCACCAGGTCCTCGGCCTCGCCCGTGTCCCGTGTGAGCGTCCCCGCCACCCGCAGCATGGTCTCGATCTCGGGAACGACGAACTGCCGGAACGCCTCGTCGTCGGCAATCGAGGTTCGCCCTTGTTCCTCCGGCGATGCCGCCACGCGCCGGAGGGTAGTGGGGGGCGCCGAGGGTCGTGACCGGTCCTCCGTGGTTCCGGTCATGGAAGCGACGTGTCGGGTACCGTCGGTTTCGTCAACGCCGCCTGGCGCCTCGCCCGGCTGAGGGATCGCTGAGTACCCCGAGTGCCCCTTGGCCCTCGGCAAGATCGCCGGCCGCTCCCCGGAACGCCTCCATGCAGCGAAGGAGCTCGTCCTGCTGTCGCTCGTCCAGTTGCGAGACGATGCGCTGCAGTTGAGCTCGCCGCTCGTGCGCCACCGCCTCCACCACCTCCAGCCCGGCAGTGGAGGGCCTGAGCAGCACGCCGCCTTCGGCGCGGTCGCGCACGAGCAGGCCCTTGGCGACCAATCGGTCGCACATGCGGGTCGCAGTCGAGGGGTTCACCTGCAGAGCCCGGGCCAGACCGACGAGGTTCATGGGGCCCCTCTGGGCGAGCGTCCCCAGCAGCCGGCACTGCGACAAGGTGATGTCTGCTTTCGACCGGTCGAGGGCCCGTGCGGCGATGCCCATCAGCACGCGGGATGCGGCCGTCACCGCGTCGAGGATGGCGTCAAGCCGGCCGTCCGGCTCCTCGGTCACCCAGCGCCCGTACCCGATTTCCCCGGAGCACACCAGATGGAGCGGCACGGGTGGGCATCGCAGGTCGCGCCACGCACGGCCCGGTACCCCTCAGTTTGCCCTGGGCAAGGGCGGGGTACCTGCGCCCAGATCATCGAGGGAGGCGGATGATGGCTGATGCAGGGCGGAGCCGGCCGGCAGGACCGAGGGCAGCCGATGCCCGTGGCCGGTCGGGAGGAGTCGGGCGAGCGAGCTCGGCCCCGGCCGAACGCGTGAGCGACGATCTTCGCCGCCACGCTGGCACGCTGCTGGACCGACGCCGCCGGGTGGCAGCGCTGTCGCTCCTCGCCGCCGGCGCCATGGGCGGGGTGGCGGCCTACCAGAACGGCCTCGTACGGCGGCTGCCCGAGCCCCCGCTCGAGCTCTTCGACGCCGAGAAGGTCGACGCGTCAGGCGAGGCCTACGCCTTGTTCAGCACGCCCGACGCATCGCTCGGCCTCGTGAGCTACGGCGCCACCCTGGTCTTGGCCGGCATGGGAGCCAGGCGACGCTACGTGGACACGCCGATCGTTCCGCTCGTGCTCGCCGGCAAGGTGGTGTTCGACGCCCTGGGGGGGCTGTACCTGACGGCGGAGCAGGCGACGAAGCACCGCCGGTTCTGCTCCTGGTGCCTGGTCGCCAGCGTCGCCAGCGTCGCCATGGTCCCCCAGGTGCTCCCCGAGGCGCGCCTCGCACTGCGCCAGCTGTTCCGCCGCTGACACCACCGCCCCACACTCGGCGGTGCCTCCACCATGAACAAGAAGGGCATGCCATGAGCACATCGCAGCGCCGAGGCGTCGCTGCCGTCACCGGCGGGTCGGCGGGCGTCGGCCGGGCCATCGTCCAACAGCTGGCGGCGAAGGGATTCGACGTCGGCATCATCGCCCGCGGAGGGGCCGGCCTCGATGCCGCCGCCGACGACGTCCACAAGTACACAAGGAACGCCGTGGCCGTCGCCGCCGACGTCGCCGACTGGGCGGCGGTGGACGGCGCCGCCACGCGGATCGAACAGGAGCTCGGGCCCGTGGACGTGTGGGTGAACAACGCCATGGCCACTGTCTTCTCCTGGAGCTGGGACGTCGAGCCGAGCGAGTACCGACGAGCGACCGAGGTGACCTACCTGGGCCAGGTGCACGGAACTCTCGCTGCCCTCCACCGCATCAATCGCTCGGCAACCGCGGATCTCAACCTCTCTGACCGGCTGAAGACCGCGGTCCGCGTCCTGGCCGACACCACCGGCGCCGACGCGTGCAGCATCATGCTCTATGACGAGACTCCCGACACGCTCGCCCTGCGCGCCGCGGTCGGTCTCAACCCCGCCGCGGTCGGGGTGCTGACACTTCATCCGGGAATGACCATTACCGGGTGTGCGGCCGCGGAGCAGCGAGTCATCGCGGCGCCAGACGCCCGCCGCCACCCATCGTACGCCCCAATCCCGGCCACCGGGGAAGATGTGTACGCGTCGCAGATCTCGGTACCCATGGTGCTTCGCCGGGGCGCCGAGCCCCGAGTGGCAGGCGCGCGCGTAAGCTTTCGCTTTGTCGAGCTTCGTCATCTGTGCGCCCAGGCGGAGCATAGCTTCGCCGACCGTTTCCGCAAGGGCTGAGTTGGCAGCGGCGATCCGCTGCCACAGAACG
>JAHWKL010000061.1 GCA_019347915.1 Actinomycetota bacterium | reverse complement strand
GATCTCAGCCGCCGCCGGCCCGCCCGACCACTGGGACCATGCCGGAGGGGCCACGACTCCGACCAGAAGCGATGCTCCGGTCAGGGTGGCAAGGATCACGGCGAGCAACGGCACGGAGAACCGGTGGCGAACACGGGGTCGGAACAGCAAGTGACCCGCCTCCTTCTCGATGGTGGGGGGTTGGAACTCAGCGCCTCCCGGGTCTCCTTCTGAGAGCGTCGGAACAATGCCTTCCCTTCCGGGCTACCCGGCGACGGGCGTGGGCCCAACGTCCGGAGCCTTACGATCGTGTAACGATCCGCTGGGCACGATGCCAGAGGCTCTGGCCCCGGGAGTGGCTCGGTCCGGCAGCGCCCTCAAGCCAGGCGAGCGGTGACCACGAAGGTGTAGGCGAACAGCGACGGCCGGAGGTTCCCGAGCCGATGGGCGATGCGGCACAGCCGCTCGGCGTGGAGCAGGGGGACCGGGATGGTCCCCACCACCTGTTCCACGGCGAACCCCGACTCCTCGAGCATCTCCACGACGGTCCGCCGCGTGTAGAAGCGCAGGTGGGTCCGGTCGAGGATCCCTCTGTCGGTGTAGCGGAACCGACCCGCCAGGAGCCCGAGGCGAACCGCCCAGTTGGCCACGTTGGGGATGCTCACCACCAGGGCGCCGCCCGGGCGCAACCTGGTGGCGAGCGTCCGCAGAACGGCCACCGGGTCGGGGACGTGCTCCAGCGTGTCGCCGAACAGCAGCAGGTCGTAGGGCCCGTCCAACTCGTCGACGTCGATCTGCTGGAGGTCGCCCACCCAGACGCGCTCGCACACCCGGCGGGCTCGCTCGGCGGCGAGGGGATCCAGCTCGATGCCGTCGACCCGGCGCCCGGCACGGACCAGCAGCTCGGCGAAGTACCCGGACGAAACGCCGCCTTCCAGCACCCGGTCGCCCGGCTCGGTGGCGCCCAGCACGGCCTCGGCGAGCAGGTGGTGGCCACGGTACGGCGTGGTCTGGAGGGCCACGTACCCGTCGGTGTCGGCGGCGCCCGAGCACTCTCGCAGCACCTGGAGCGCCGAGCGAGATTCATCTCCCTCGGCGGGTAGAGCACGGCGGCCGAGGATCATCGGTGGTCCACCGTCGGTTCCTGTGCCGCCCTCAGGAAGGCGACCTCCTCGGCCAGGATCTCGGTGCGGGAGGACAGGCGAGAGACGTGCAGTGACAGGCTCATGCACACGAACAGCAGGAACAGCAGGGCCAGGGTGAACAGCAGGCTGGGCCCGTAGGACACGCCCACCGCCCGGGCGACGGCGTCGAAGACGGGCCTGGCCAGGCTGAGGGCGACGCCCGCCAGCCCCACCCCGATCCACAGCAGGGCGAAGCCCTCCGCCAACTTTCGCCGGCGGACGAACTCCAGCACCACGGCGACGTTCACCACGGCGACGACGACGACGAACAGCTCGAGTCGTGACATCTCTAGGGACCACCTCTCCTCGACATCGGGCGCCGGATGTCGTGCAGGACGATCACGAGCACGAGCCGGAGGAAGTTCACGGTGCTCAACGCCGGCCCGGACGAGGGCCGTCCCCCCTTGCGGGGATGCATGTGCACCGGCTCCTCGACCACACGGAATCCCCAGTCACCCGCCATCAGCAACACCTCGACCGTATCGGACAGGTACACGCTGGGGTACGTGCGCGAGAGGCGGTCGACGGCGCGCTTGCCGAAGGCTCGGTACCCGCTGGTGGTGTCGGTCAGACGGGTGCCGAGCCGGGTGCTGACCACCTTGGCCAGCGTACGCATGCCCAGCCGGCGCAGTCCTCGAACGCGGTAGTTGCCGCCGAAACGGGTGCCCACCACGATGTCGGCCGAGTCCTCGTGCAGGCGCTCGACGAGCCGGCGTCCGTCGGACGGGTCGTGTTGGCCGTCGGCGTCGAGTTGCAGCACTGCCGTGTACCCGTGCTCGCTGGCGTAGCGCAGTCCGCTGCGGACCGCCGCGCCCACGCCCAGGTTGAACGGATGACGAACGACTGTGGCCCCCGCCGCCAGCGCCACGGCCGCCGTCTCGTCCACGGAGCCGTCGTCGACGACCAGCACGCTGCCGCCGATGTGCTCCCGAGCGGCCCGCACGACGTCACCCACGGTCGCCTCTTCGTCCAGAGCGGGGATCACGACGAGGAGTTCTGACAGCACGGTGTCCTTGCCGGCTCGGCGACGGTGCAACGGTAGCCTCCGCCGCGCCAGGGCTTGGTGAGGATCATGTGGGGGGTGAGGACTGATGTCGCTCGTGAGCGCGGTGATCGTGGCCTACGGAGCCGAACCCTGGCTCGAGCGGTCGGTGCGAGCCGCGCTCCAGTCCGACGGGGTGGACGTGGAGGTGGTGCTGGTGGACAACGGCTGCACCGACGGCGCCGTCGATGCCGTGGCGCCCCTACCGGGCGTCACCGCCGTACGGCCGGGGTGCAATCTCGGCTTCGCCGGCGGATGCCAGGCCGGCGTGGCGGCCAGCCGGGGTGACGTTGTCGCCTTCGTCAACCCGGACGCCGTGGTGGCGCCCGACGCCCTGGCCCGCTTGGCGGCCGTCGCCGCCGAGCCGGGGGTGGCCATCGCCACCGCCGGGGTGCGCCTGGCCGACCGGCCGGAGTCCATGAACTCCGCCGGCAACGACGTCCACTTCCTGGGCATGAGCTGGTCGGGCGGGTTCGGCGAACCGGCCACCGAGCATGCGGTTCGACGTCAGGTCCTCGCTGCCAGCGGCGCCGGAATGGCCATGCGCCGGGAGGTCTGGGACACGGTGGGCGGCATGGAGGTCGAGATGTTCGCCTACTACGAGGATGCCGACCTGAGCCTGCGGTGCTGGCAGCAGGGACTGTCGGTGGCCTATGTGCCCGACGCCGTGGTGGTGCACCGCTACGAGTTCTCCCGCAACCCCCGCAAGCTGTACCTGGTCGAGCGCAACCGCCTGTGCATGGTGCTGACCCTGTACGAGGCACGCACGCTCTGGCTCCTCGGCCCCGCCTTGCTCGGGCTGGAGCTCGCCGTGGTGGCCCTGGCCCTGTCCCAGGGCTGGTCGAGGCAGAAGCTGGCGGGCTGGGCATGGCTGGTTCGTCGCCGCCGTTGGCTGCGGGAGCGGCGTCGGGTGGTGCAGACGGCCCGCCGCGTCAGCGACCGTGAGCTCGGGGAGCGGTTCGCCACCAGCCTGTCCCCCGGGAACCTGGTCCTCCCGACCTGGTTGGGCCCCCTCGACCGCCTGCTGGCCCGCTACTGGGAGCTCGTGCGTCGCCACCTGTGATCGCCCGGGCCGGTGCCGCCATCACCCGACCGCCGGGCCGCCCGTAGTGACGCCGGGAGCAGGGCGGCCATGCACACGGCGGCGACGGCGCAGCCGGCGACCAGGCCGAGCTCGGTGCGCAGGAGGAGGTCGTCGCCGAGGGCGGTCACCACGGCGAACACGGCCGTTCCCGCCAGCCACGCCATGGCCGTTCGTGCGGGCGACGAGAGGGCGATGAGGGCCTGGGCCAGGGCCATCGCCGCCATGTAGGCGGCGCTCGCCGCCGCCAGGAGCACCAGGTCACGACGACCGAGAGCCAAGTCGGTCCCGAAGAGCCTTGCCACCACCCATGGGCCGACGAGGAAGGCGCCGGCGGTGGCGCCGGCGCCCACGACGGTGACTGCGGCGAAGAGCCGGCGCAGTCTCCGGCGGAAGTCGTCGAGTCGACCGGCTCCGGCCAGGGAGGCGAGGGCCGGGAGCAGTGCGGCCTGCACCGCGGCGAAGAGGAACAGCGGCACCCGGGCCACGATGAGCGCCGCCAGGAACTTCCCTGCCGCCGCCGCCTCCGCCTCCGTGGCCAGGAGCTTGACCGCCAGCGGACCGGCGTTGATCAACAGTTGGGCGAGGACGGCGCTGGCGAGCAGCCACCCCAGCACGGTCGACAGCTCCGTCCACGGGGCCTCGGGACCGGGACGGGCCAGGTGGTGCTGGCCTCGGAGGGCGAGGGCGGCGGCGGCGAAGGGCGCCAGCCCCAGGGCCAACCCGTACGGCCCGGCGCCGCCGACGCCGGCAACGGCCAGCGCCACGCAGCCCCCCAAGCGGACCAGGCCTTCGGCCGCCAGCGAGGTCGAGTAGGCCCTGAACCGGCCGTTGCCGGACAGGGCACCGCGGGTGAGGTGGATGGCGAAGTACCCACCGAGCGAGAGCAGGAAGCCCCCGAAGAGGATCAGGTCACCGTCCAGCAGACGGTCGAGCAGCGGCTTCCTGGCGACCAGCGCGATGGCGACGAGAAGGGCGACGAAGGCGGCTCCCAGCATCGCCGCCCGCCGGAGCGCCGGCCCTCCTCCGAGCCCCCGGGCCCGGCGGCTGGACACTGCCCGTGCCGCCTCCTGCTCCAAGGGTACGAAGAAGCCAGGGCCGACGAGGAGTACCAGGGCCCACAGCACCGACAGGCGGGCGTATTCCAGCTCGTCGAGGGCGCGAGCGGTCACCACGAGGAAGCCGTAGGTGCTGAGGCCGGTGATCAGGAGGCCCACGCCGACGGCGAAGGTCCCGGCCGGCAGGGGGTTGCGACCGGCGGTGCGGTGGAGGAGCTGGCGGACGCCCACCCAACCGTCGATCAACGTCTCACCCGCCGGCGGGGCGGGGCACCGGGGTCATCCCTGCCGGAGCTGGTCGACCAGTTGGTCGAGCGGCTCCCGGTGGTGGGGAAGCAGTGACAGGCCGCTCAGGCGCAGGGCGGCGTTGTCGAGCACGGAGTTGGCCGGTCGGGGAGCGGGCCGGGGCGGTGTCAGCTCGCCGGAGGAGATGGGCCTGACCCGTTCCGGGTCGAGCCCTGCCGACGCCAGGACCTCCCGGGCGAACTCGAACCAGCTCACCGGGCCCTGGTTGGTCACATGGAAGAGACCTGGCCGCCGGTCGACCACCAGCTCCACGATCTTGGCGGCCAGGTCGGCGGCGAAGGTGGGGCAGCCCCGCTGGTCGTCGACGAAGGTCAGCTCGTCGCGTTCGCCGGCCAGGCGCAGGATGGTCTTGACCATGTTGGCGCCGTGCCGGCCGCACACCCACGAGGTGCGAACGAGCGTCGCGCTGCGGTCGAGCTCACGTTCGCCGCCGAGCTTGGACCGGCCGTACACCGACTGCGGGTTGGGCAGGTCCCACTCGACGTAGGGGGCGACCTTGGTCCCGTCGAAGACGTAGTCGGTGGAGACGTGGCAGAGATGGGCGCCGAAGCGCCGTGACGCCTCGGCGACGTGGCGCACGGCCAGGGCGTTGACCCGGAAGGCCAGGTCGGGGTCGGTCTCGCAGGCGTCCACGGCGGTCCAGGCGGCGGCGTGGACCACGGCATCGGGCCGGAGACCGGCGACGGCCTGGAGCACGGCGCCCCGGTCGGTGACGTCGAGGGCCCTCTGGTCGGTGCCCACCACGTCGTGGCCGCCGCCGTGCAACAACGCGACCAGCTCCCGGCCCAGCTGACCGTCGGCCCCGGTGACGAGGACCTTCATCAGCCGGCCTGCTTCAGTGGCTCCCACCACCACCGGTTGTCGCGGTACCAGGCCACCGTCGCCTCCAGGCCGGCGTCGAGGTCCCACTTCGGTTGCCAGCCGAGGGCGGTGACCTTGGAGGCGTCGATGGAATAGCGGCGGTCGTGGCCCAGGCGGTCGGTGACGTACTCGATCATCGACTCGTCACGCCCGCACAGGGCCAGGAGTCGTTCGGTCAGGTCCCGGTTGGTGATCTCGTTGCCCGCACCGATGTTGTAGATCTCGCCCGCACTGCCCTGGCGCAGCACCAGGTCGATGGCGGCGCAGTTGTCGTCGACGTGGCACCAGTCGCGGATGTTCCCGCCGTCCCCGTACAGCGGCACCCGGCGGCCATCGAGCAGGTTGGTGACGAACAACGGGATCACCTTCTCCGGGAACTGGTAGGGCCCGAAGTTGTTCGACGAGCGGGTGACGAGCACCGGCAGCCCGTAGGTGTGCCCGTAGGACAAGGCGATCAGGTCCGACCCTGCCTTGGAGGCCGAGTAAGGCGAGCGGGGAACCAGGGCGTCGCTCTCCGTGAACGAGCCCTCGGGGATGGAGCCGTAGACCTCGTCAGTGGAGACGTGCACCAGCCGCTGCACCCCGAGGCGGCGGGCGACGTCGCACACCACGTTGGTCCCGCCGCAGTTGGTGTGGACGAACTCGTCGGGGCTGACGATGGAGCGGTCGACGTGGGTCTCGGCGGCGAAGTGGACCACGACGTCGTGGCCGGCCATGGCCGAGCTCACCGCGCTGCGGTCGGTGACGTCGCCTCGTACGAACCGGAAACGGGGCTCGGTGTCGAGACCGGCCAGGTTGGCCGGGTTGCCGGCGTAGGTGAGCGCGTCGTAGACGGTCACCTCGTCGTCGGTGGTGGCCAGCACGTGGCGGACGTAGTTGGAACCGATGAAGCCGGCGCCGCCGGTGACGAACGCTCTCATGAACGTGGCAGTGAGACGCCGGCGACCAGGTCCGCTTTCCGGGAGGGCATCCGTCATTCTTAGCTCAATCCACCGATTCGACGGCGCCAGGCGGCGCTCGGCCGTGTCGGGCAGCTTGAAGCGGCTGTTGTCTGGCTGTGCGGTCGCCGCCCTGTCAGTCCTTGGCGCAAAATCGTTGTTCGGCCGAGGAGGGGTCAGTGGGTACACGCAACATCGTGCGCCGCACGGAGCCTGTGAGGTTCTTCCAGAATCGAGTGGACGTCATCGGAGCCCGGACGGACTCGTGGAGCTCCCGCAACTGACCACAGGCCAGGGCGCGTCGCGCCACGGCGACTTCACTCGCGTCGGCGCGCTCCGGCGGGGCCGCGGCGGGGTGGGCGTAGTCGGCGAGGAACCAGGCCCACGACACGGGCTTCTCGTGGCCGGGGAAATCGGCGCGCTCTGTCAGCTCGAAGTGGGCGCCCAGGGGGTAGGCGAGGCTCCATCTGTCAGCGATCGTCTCTTCGAGGGGAACGGCCGCTCCGATCGTCCCGAGCAAGCCCCCGTGGACGACCAGCCGCGACCCGATGTCCGGTCTCGCGGTGGCCGAAATCATGTTGTCGGTGGAACCGTAGATAGAGCCGTAGAGCAGCGTCGGCACGTCGGCTGCAAGGGCAGCGCGGACTTCCCCGGCAAACCGGGGGAATCCGCGGACCCATTGTTCACCCGTCACGGGGTTGGCGGTCTCGGTGACAGCTTTGCCGACATTGCGAATGTGTTGAACGCCAGGCCCACCGTTGTACGGCGGTGCCAAGGGCGTGACAACGATGAGGGCCCAGACGAGGATCAACGTCGCGACGATGACCGTTGCTCTGGTGGCCGGGACCACGAGAACCGGCAGCAGGACCAGCAAGAGGGGCGAGAGCACCATGCGTGCGTGCATGAAATCCCCACCGATGGCGATGACGTAGGTGAGCGTCAGCAGACCGGCGACCACCGGAGCGCCGACGACGATGTTCCGCTTACGCCGCAGCCGCCCGGTCCCCAGCCAGCCCAGCAACAACGCCACACCCAGCAGCGGCCACCACAGCCAGTAGGGGCTCACGAAATCACCGACGTAGTGCAGACCGCGAGACCAGTACGGGGACGTTCCCTCCTTGGCAAGGGCGGGAAGGGGCAGCAAGATGCCGTAGAAACCGGCCCGGAAGATCTCGTAGGCGAACGGCAATGCGCCGGCAGCGAGCAGCAGCGATAACCCACGCCTCCAACTGGGCCGCACAAGGGCAAGCAAAGCGATCAAGAAGCACGCTGAGACGAGCGCGAATTCCGGCCGGATCATCGGCCCCAAACCGAACACGACCGCCACGAGGACAGCACCGCGGTCGGAAAGGTGGCTCGGGGTGCGGACGAGCAGCCACCAGCAGGCACCGAGCCAACACGTCGCTAGCCCGGTCTCGAGTCCGGCGCTGGCGAAGTCCCATACCGGCGGCAAGGCGAGGAGGACGAGGATGCCGGCGGGGAGCAGTAGGGCGCGCTTGGCCTCATGAGCCTGCATCCTGCACGTGGCATCCAGCGCCAAGCCGAGGCCCACCGCCGTCAGAATCAGTCCGCTGAACACGGCGAACTGGTCCGGCTCTACCCTGCTGAACCAGCTGCCGAGGGCGACGATCCAGGGCCAGAGCGTGCTCGTCGACGCCTCGGCCCGCTCGGTCGCGTTGAAGACGGGGCCGTTCCCGGCCAGTATCTGGCGGACGACTCGGGTGTAGATGAGCCCGTCGTCGGACATGTTGCGGCTCAGGTAGCCGCGGACGAGCATCGCCGTCGCCGGCAGGACGACCAGGCCGGTGCGCCACGCATCCCACCGGCGCCGTCTGCGGTGAGGCCGATCCGTCTGAGGGTTGGGGAGTCGGTGCGCCAACTCGGGACGGGCGACGGCCAAGCATCTGACGCTATCCGGTGAGACGAGCCGGTGGCACCCAAGGGGGACAGAGGTTCTGCGATCTGAGCGTCTCACATCGGCGTTCGTGCACGGAGTGCGTACGGTTGCCCGTCCCCGGGGAGCGAGTGACGGTCGGTAGAGTCCGCGACGTGCATGGCGTCGAACAGCCGGGACGTCCGGTCGACCCATGGCGGTTATCCGTGGGTGAAGCGCGTCTCTCCGCGGCCGCCCCCCTCGACGACGCCTGCGTCGCCCGAGCCCGGGCCCTCGCCGAGCGCCAGGCGGTGAAGGTCCTCTCCCTCGACGTGTTCGACACGCTGCTGTGGCGGGTGGTCCCCGAGCCGGTCGACGCCTTCCTGGTTGTGGGACGGGCGCTGGGGGCCGAGGGCCACCTGCGAGTCCCTCCCGAGGCCTTCGCCCGCTTGCGGGAAGCGGCCGAGGTTGAGGCCCGGGCCACGAGCGTGCAGGAGCGGTCCACCCCCGAGGTGTCGCTTCGCGACATCTACGCGCGCCTCCGGGGAGCGGTGGCCGGTGAGGTCCCGCCCGCCCGCCTGGCCGAGGTCGAGGTGGAGGTGGAGCGGTCCCTGACCTTCCCCGACCTGGCCGTGGTCGATCTCGCCCGTTCCCTGCGGGCCTCCCTCGGCGTGCGGGTCGTGGTCGTCTCCGACACCTACCTCTCCGCCGTCCAGCTGCACCGCCTGCTCGACCGCGAACCGTTCGTGGGGATGGGCATCGAGGCGGTGTTCACGTCCTCGGACAACCGGCGCAACAAGGGCTCGGGTCTCTATGACCTGGTCCTGGAGTCGTTGGGGGTGCCTCCCGGCCAGGTGCTGCACCTGGGTGACCACCCGGAGGCCGACGTGGCCTGCGCAGCGAGGAAGGGCATCCACACCGTCCACTTCGACCGGCGGCCGGAGCCGTTGCCCCAGGTGCTGGAGCGGGAGGCGGTGAGCCGGGGAGACGCCGTGCAGCGGCCCCGGGCGCCACTCGCCGGTGGCGCCGGCGACCTCGGCGTCACCGCCCTTCGGGCCAAGACGCTGCGCCGGTCCGACGGGGCAGCCCTGCCCACCGAACTGCGACCGTGGTGGGCCACCGGCGCCACCGTCTTCGGCCCCGTGCTCACCGGGTTCGCCGAGTGGGTGCACGAGCGGGCCGCGGCTGCCGGCGCCGGCGAGGTGTTCTGCGTCATGCGGGAGGGTGCCTTCCTGGCCCCGCTGGTGGAGGCGGCCCGGCTCCAGCGCGGCGCCGGCGCCCGGGCCTCGACGCTGTGGGTCTCCCGCCACGTCTGCACCCAGGCCGCCGTGGTCGAGGCCTCGACCGGTGAGCTCGAGGCCTTCCTGCACCGCCGCCAGGCCCCCACGCTGGCCCGGGCCTGCGAGGGTCTCGGCCTGGCGGCTGACGAGTTGCCCGAGTTGGCCGGTCGGGCGGGGGACCGCCTCGACGACGAAGCCCTGCGCCGGCAGTTCCTGTGGGCCGTGGCCGTCAGCGACGCCCTCCGGGCCAAGGTGGTGGCCCACTGCTCGGACGTCCGCCGGCGACTGGTCGACCACGTCGTGGGCGCGGTGGGCCGCAGCTCGGGCCAGGCGGTCCTGGTCGACCTGGGCTGGGGGGCCACGATCCAGGCGGCGCTCGACGTGGCGCTGCGGGCCGAGGGCGTCGAGCTGCGCACCATCGGTCTCTACCTCATCACCAACGAGGCCGCCGTGGGTCGGATGCTCGACGGCGTGGCGGCCGAGGGGTTCCTCGGCACGGTCGGGCTGCCTGACCCGGCCATCCGCTGGATCATGCGCAGCCCCGAGGTGCTCGAGCAGGTGTGCATGCCCGAGGTGGGTTCGCTGCGGGGCTTCGACGACCGGGGAGCGCCGGTGACCATGGCGCCACCTCAGGGCCGGCCCGGCCAGCGCGAGCAGCGCCGGGCCGTCCAGGACGGGGTCCTGGCCTTCCAGCAGGAGTGGGGCCGTTACCGCCACGTGGTGCCGGCCGAGCACCATGCCCTCTCCGACGCCGCCCGCCCGCTCCTTCGGACCATGCTGCTGCGCTTCGTGGTGGAGCCGACCACCGACGAAGCGAGCATGTTCGGCTCGTGGCTGCACGACGAGAACTGGGGATCGGATGCGTCCGAGGCCGTGCTCAGCGCGGCGCTGGCCGAGAGCTTGCAGTACATGACCCCCGGTCAGCTCCTCGAACTGCCCATGGACCGGCTCTACTGGCCCTTCGGCCTGGCCGCCCTGCACAACCCGCCGCTGGCCCGTGCCACCGCCGCCGTGGCCTTCGGCGAACTGCCGGCGGATCTCTTCACCTCCGGCCAGGACACCCATGTCACGCTCTACATCGACTACGGGGCCGGGCTGATGCCGCGGCGACGGGCGCCCACCTCGCTCAACAGCCACGGGTTGGGGTACGTGCGTCAGGAGGTCGCCGCCCATCCGCTGCGCGCCGTGGGCATCGGGTTCCCGTCCGGCCCCGGGCTCGTCCGTCTCGATTGGATGCGGCTGCGCTTCGGCCTGCGGGGGAGGAGCGATCCGGTCGTGATCGAGATCCGCTGGCCCGAGGGAGCCGACTCCCTCCGCTACCACGACGCCGTGGTCCTGTCCCCCAATCTGATCTACGGACCCCACCGTGCTCCCCGCCTGTCGTACGAGTGCCCGGAGGAGTGGGGCCTCGACGTCTACCGCGTCGAGGTCGAGCTGGGATTCGGCTGGCTGGCGAGCGAGCCCGGGGCCGCGCCCCGGCGGGACCGGGCGGCGGTGGCGCTGGGGCTGGCCCGGCGCGCCCGGCCCCGGGCCCGCAAGGTCCTACAGCTCGGCGGGGCGCTGGCCCGCCGGCTCCGCCGGCCCTGATCCCCCTGGCGCGAGCAGGTCAGCCGTCTCAGCTGACAGGGCAGAAGGCGGTTCTCGCTGCCGAAGGGGCGACCGGGATGCGCAGCGCCGTCAAGCGAGGGGCCGCCGCCATGTTGCGGAGGAAACGGGAGACGGTGAGGGGCTCCGTCGTCGCTTCGACCAGCTCCCGTAGCGTTCCGCAACCCAGAGCTTGCTGCGCCGCCTCCGTCTCCGGGTCTCCGGTCGGAGACGCGAAGCGCCCCAACATCCAGGCGTCCGGAGCCAACTTCTGGTGACCGGCCGGCTCGTTGGCGAAGTTCGGGTCGACCAACCGTGCGCCCACCGGCTCTCCCAGGGCCAGCCGGTCGGCGACGTGCACGTCGGTGCCGGCCGAGACGCTGAACATGCCGACGAACGGCCAGACCGCCACCACGCCCGTGCCCGGAGGCGCGGGCACACGCCGCCCGTCCTCGAGGACCACCACGTCGCCGCCCGTCGCCGCCAGCTGCCGGCGGTCGTCGCCCACCTGGACCCAGATCCAGTCGCGGTAGTCCTCCAGCGTCACCGGGTTGTCCCGCCCGGCGGCACCGACGTAGAAGCCCCGCTCGTTGGCGACACCGTTCGGACCGATGGCGGCGTAGGGGACCCGCACCGAGGTGCCCACCACGAGGGCCCAGGCGGCGACGAGCGCCACTGCGCCCGGGATCAGGGTCCGCACCGACCGATCGGGCGGCCACGGGGCGACCACCACTGCGGCCACCGGCAGCACGATGGCCATCGTGGCGGGGAGGAGCAGGCGGCCGTGCATGAAGTCACCGCCCACACGGATGACGTAGGCGGCGTGGACCAAACCCCCGACCACCGGCGCCACCAGGACCACCACGGTCGCCCGGTCACCCCTTGTCCACCGGGCGCTGATGTGCGGTCCCAGCACTGCCAGCAGCAGCGCAGCCAGTGGCAGCACCAGCCAGTAGAGGCCGGCGAAGTCGCCCAGGTACGTGAGCCCCTGCTCCCACTGCGACGACGTGGCGCTCTTGGCCAGAGCGGTGTTCGGCACCAGCGTGGCGTAGAAGCCCATGCGGAACAGCTGGTAGCCGACAGGCAGGACGAGCGCCGTGGCGCCGCCGCCCAGCCAGCTGGCCGCACTCCGCCGCGACGTGGCGAGCAGTGCGATGCCGAACGCCAGCGACAGCACCGCGAAGTCCGGCCGGATCAACGGGCCGAGTCCCACGAGCACCGCCAGCCACACCGGTCGGTACGCCGGCGCAGGCTCGGCGTGGGAGCGCAACGCCGAGGAGCGCAGGGCCAGCGCCAGGAAGCACCCGCCCAGCCACGCCATGGTCAGCCCGTTCTCCAGACCGGAGGTGGCGAAGTCCCAGACCGGCGGAAGAGCCGCCAGCACCAGCACCCCGGCGGGCACGGCAACGCCGGTCCGCCCCCAGCCGGGCGCCAGCACGACCGCCCCGGCCTGTGCCGCCGCCAGCCCCACGAGCGTCAGCGTCAGCCCGGCGGCGACCGCGGCCACGGGAAGGGGCGCGGCGTCCGGCAGCAGCAGCGCCAGCCCGGCCAGGATGCCCAGCCACACGGTGCTGGTCGCCACCTCCACCCGCTCCCCGGCGTTGAAGACCGGTCCGTGACCAGCGAAGAGGTTGTCGACGACCCGGAAGTTGATGTAAGCGTCATCGGCCACCCAGCGACGGGTGAACGCCATCCACGCCACGACGCCGAGGGGCACCAGCAGGGGGAGCAAGCGCACCCACCGGGCTGGTCGGGGCTCTTCGGCGTGCTGGCGCCTCGCCGTGCCTGCTGCGAGGTCCTGCTCAGGTGGCGTCGTGGGGCTCAAGGGCGAAGGCGGGCGTGGGGGCGGCGGTCGGGCGGGAGATCGGCCCGTCGAGGGTTGGCCTGGTCGCGTTCCGACAGCACGGGACCCTCGGTCAGGCCCCAGTCCCCGTTGACCGCCGGATCGTCCCAGGCGACCCCGAGCTCGTCGGCCGGGTTGTAGTAGCGATCGACCAGGTAGGTCATGGTGACGTCGGTGAGGGCGGCGAAGCCGTGGGCCACGCCCGGGGGCACGAGCACGCCTCGGTGCACGGTGTCGTCGCTGAGGCCGCCGGTGCCCGGGCCCAGGTCGAGTGAGAGCGTGGCCCCGTCGGTGGCTGAGCCCTCCCGCAGGTCGTGCAGGACCACCCGGGCCAGGCCGGCGGGCACGTACCAGTAGTCGGTCTGGTGCAGGTGGTAGTGGAGGCCGACCAGCGACCCCTGCCTGCGGTCGCTGCGATTGGCCTGGACCATCTCCAGGCCGCCCGGGAACCACTCCCGCCGGTAGGTCTCGACGAAGCTGCCCCGGGCGTCGGGGTAGGCGGTGAGGTCGACCACGTACACACCGGCGATGCGGTCGGATGCGGCCACGGTGGCCATCAGCGCCGACCTTCGGCCTTGCGCTGCTCGACGTCCAGGTCGTGGGTGACCATGGTGGTGACGAGGT